>NZ_LMPY01000034.1:0-242561 GCF_001424445.1 Methylobacterium sp. Leaf361
CCTGTGATGGCGGGGTTCAGGCGCCGATGGTTTTGAGGACGGTGCTGAAGGGGCTGCTGCCTGTGATGCGGGCGGTGTCGACGACGGTGCGGATGGCGGCCTCGCCCTCGGCGGCCCACATGGCGCGGTAGCCGTTGGTCACCTTCCGCTGCACGACGGCCGGACGAAGCAGCCGCTCGGAGCCGTTATTGGTCGGCTCGACCTTTCCGGGATAGGCGAGGAACACCAGGAGCTGATCGCGCGCGCGGCTGATCTTGGCCTGCAGGTCGCGGGTCAGGTCACAGCGGCTCGGCGTGGCCAGGATGGCACCGAGTTGCCGATCCAGGCTCCGGCGCTTGGCCGAGAGCGTCGCGGCAGCCAAGTCTGTGACGCGCTCGGCCAGAGCGAACACGCTCTGTAGCCAGAGTTGCAGGCGCCAGGGCACGGGATCGTCGCTGACCTCGACAGCGTAGGCAACATCGCGGGCCAGATGCGCCAGGCAGGTCTGGTGCTCATCCGCGTGGCCTTGTTGGGCCGTGTAGCGATCCGAGATCCACACCGCCGGTCGGTGCCCGTCCATCATCTCCCGCACCACGACAGCGCCACGCGTCGGGGACGGCGTGTGCACCACGGCTTGCGCCGAGTGGAACAGCCAGTGGTAAGCGTTCGAGCCCTCGATGCGCACGCCGGTCTCGTCGCAGGCGACGACCTCAGCCCGGCGCAGGGTCGCGATGGCCGCGTCGCGGCCCGGGTGGAAGCAGCCCTGCGCGCGGCGGAGCAGGTTCATCAGCCCGCCCTGGCTGAGGGTGAGGCCAAACAGGTCGGAGAGCGCCGCCTGCAACCGTTCGTATGAGAGCGCCTGAAAGGTCTTAAGGTACGTCGCCACCGCATGCAGCCGTGGGCCGAACGGCGTGCCGCGCGCTGCCTCCGGCACCGGTGCGACCATCCGCTCCCCACAGCGCGGGCAGCGGACCGCGAGACGCTGGTGCTGCGTCACGATCGGCGCCACCGCGGGCAGCTCGATCTGCTCGGCGACGCTGACGACCTCTGCCGGAAGAGTGACGTGCAGGCCGGCGCCGCAGCACGCGCACGCCTCGGGACGATGCTCGACGACAGCATCGGGATCGTCGCTCACGACGCGGCTGTGACCCTCGTGACCCGGCTTGGCGCCGCCGGGCTTGGAGTGCTCCCGCTACGTGGTGTGCCTCGGCGCCGGCACGATCACCCAGTGGGCCTACGCCCNGCACGCGCACGCCTCGGGACGATGCTCGACGACAGCATCGGGATCGTCGCTCACGACGCGGCTGTGACCCTCGTGACCCGGCTTGGCGCCGCCGGGCTTGGAGTGCTCCCGCTGCTCCTTGCGATCGGTCGCGGGCGGCTTGGACGAGGTGCGTGAGGTCTTCTCTGGCCGCTGCAGCCGCAGCACCAGCTCGATCAGCTCTTCGCGGCTCAGCCGTTCAAGGTCGCTGCGGCCCATCGCACGAGAGAATCAGCGAAATCCGTCCCGCGCAAGGGCGTGGGTAATTACCCTCGATCAGCTCTTCGCGGCTCAGCCGTTCAAGGTCGCTGCGGCCCATCGCACGAGAGAATCAGCGAAATCCGTCCCGCGCAAGGGCGTGGGTAATTACAGACGGTCGACATCACCCTGGAGGAGATGCGCGCCCGGTTGCAGGACGAGCATGGCCTCACCGTCGGGCTCGGCACGTTGTGGGCCTTCCTCGACGCGCGCGACCTGACGTACAAAAAAAGACGGCCCACGCCGCAGAGCAGGATCGGCCGGACGTGAAGGCCGCCCGGGAAGCGTGGTTCGAGAGCCAGCCCGATCTCGACCCGGACCGGCTGGTGTTCCTCGACGAGACGTGGACCGCCACCAACATGGCCCGCACCCGCGGGCGCTGTCCCCGCGGCCAGTGGCTGCGCTCCCCCGTCCCGCACGGTCATTGGAAGACCACGACCCTGGTGGCGGGCCTGCGCCTGTCCGGGATCGCCGCGCCGTTCGTGCTCGACGGGCCGATCAACCGCGACGCCTTCCAAGTCTACGTCGATCAGGTCCTGGTGCCCGAACTCGCACCCGGGGACATCGTGATCATGGACAATCTCAGCAGCCACAAAGGCCCGGCCGTGCGCGCGGCGATCGAGGCGGCGGGCGCGCGGCTCCTGTTCCTCCCGCCCTACTCGCCGGACTTCAATCCGATCGAGATGGCGTTCTCGAAGTTGAAGGCGGGGCTGCGCAAGGCCGCCGCGCGCACGCGCGAAGGGCTCTGGACCACAATCGGGCGGCTCGTCGATGCCGTTACGCCCGACGAGGCCGCAAACTTCTTCGTCGCGGCAGGATACGACCCCGATTAAACCGAAACCGCTCTAGTTCGGGCACTCATACAACGATCTGCGTCCGCTCGCGTCCGCTTCCTGATTGTGGAGTTCTCCGCGCGAGAGGATCGCGATGGCGCGGTTGTTCTGGCTCTCAGACGACGCCTGGGCGCGGATCGAGCCGCTTCTGCCGCATGGCCAACCGGGCAAACCTCGGATCGACGACAGGCGGGTGATCAGCGGCATCCGGCACGTCCCGAAGGTCGGCTGCCGCTGGCAGGACACGCCCTCCGCCCACGGCACCCACACGACGATCCACAACCGCTACAACAGGTGGCTCATCACGGGCTCTGACGGCCGACAGAGCCTGCGACGCGCAGAGCCTGGGGGATTGGCTCAAGAGCCACCGAACTGATCGCCACCATCCCGTCCACGGCCACGCGGACGGTGCCCTACAAGCACAGCCGGATCGCCGACCGGCGACGCAATCGAGTCGCGTGCCTTTGCGGACACCTCAGAAACTGGCGGCCCGTCACGACCCACCACGATCGCTTGACCCATGATCATCTCGCCGCCGTCGCGCTCGTCTCCCGTGTCATCGCATGGGCCTGAATGAGCCCCCAGCTAGGATGCCGATCGCTCGGTTGAGCCTGTTTCATGATTGAACATTTTCCGGATCTTTCTGTAGCTCCTGGTCAGAGGCGCGACATAGGACCCGTACAGAGAGTTGTATTTCATCAACGTTTCGTCTTTGAGGCCAGAGATGCCGAATACCGGCATCTCGTTCCGACTCGGTCTGTAGGCAGTCCCGAACATCCAATCGAATATAGACAAATTTGTACCGAAATTTTTGTCCCAATGCGCCTGCACCTTGCTGTGATGTATCTGGTGCATATGCGGGCTGATCAGGAATTTATCGAAGAAACCCAAGCTTATCGGAAGATGCGAATGCTTCAGCGGATCGAGAGTGAGAAGAATGAAAACTTTCGATGCGACCCAAGATAGTGACGTTGCTTCAACGACGCTGAGACCGAACAGGAACATGAACAAGCCACCGGGCACGGCAGTCAGAAGCCCTCGAACGATGGCTTCGAGCGCCATCCCCACGGGATGGCCTCGCTTCGATGTCAGAGGGTTCAGAGTTTGCGCCGAATGATGGACTTTATGAAGCTCCCACAGGAACGGCACTTTATGCTCAACATAATGGCAGATAAAATCCGAGAATTCCACGACAACGAACACGACGATCGTGCAAATGCTGGCATAAAAAATACTAAACTCGAGGTTCTTGAAATCCGGGAAAAGTAGATGCGCGAGAGAACTATATGCATTGCAGCAAACAGCAGTGAGAAATATGGCAGGTATCACGATGAAACTGCCTGTCAATTTTCCAATGATGTATATTTTTACATCTGTGTGGAAGCTTTTTTCCGTGAGGACATTGAACGGCACGCAGTGCTTCGCAAGTCCACGGAATGAGAATTTCGCGCGGTTCTTTGCAATATAAGCTACATAAAATGCCAGTCCGAACCCGAAAAACATTGTCCAGGTAATAAGCAACTGTGGCGCATGAATGATTTGCTTGAAAAAATCAGTCATCGCTCCCTCCAACGCAATTCAATCGATTCCAGAAAGGCAGGCGCGCACCAAAGCGATGTGGCCGGCTCTCTCAATATTGATCTAAAAATTGTCAGATATTAGACCTAGTGTCTATGTTCAATAAGTTTTTTGAGATCGCCCCTATTAACCCACATCAAGGTCGTTATGGGAGCACCCATACGAGCGTGCGGCTCCGTCGCGGTGAGAGCGCTGCAGCACGGGCTCCGGGCCGGCACCTACGATCCGCTTTCGGACTGGAGGCGGGCCCAGCACGCCGGCGGCATCGGGACCCGGCCGGCGATGGGGATGCGCCCGGGATCGGCCTTTCCCCACAGGCCGCCTTCGCGATCGAGGGCAACACCACGCCTCGGGCGTCGCTCTGAACGCCGTCGTCGCCGTCAGGTGCCGATCGAGTCCAGATGCTGGGTCGGCGGCGGATCGGACCGCCCGCCCGACCGGTCACCCGGTTCGGCGCTCGCAGAATCGCAACCGGTTCCCGAACGGATCCGCCACCTCCAGCACCTCGCCCCAGGGCGCCTGCTCGATGCCGGGCCGGGCATAGCCGTAGCGCTGGTCGGTGAGCGCCCGGTGATAGGCCCGGATGCCGCGCATCGGCACGAACACGGTCGAGCCGGGGGTGGCGTCGCCGTGGTGCTCGGTCAGGTGCAATCGCAATCCCGCGCGGGCGACCTCCATGTAGAGCGGCAGACCCGGCTCGAACCGGTGCTCGAACCCGGGCGTGAAGCCGAGAAAGCCGCAGTAGAACGCGCGCGCCTTGGCCTCGTCGAAGATGCGCAGAACCGGCACCGCTTCCAGGAAACGGGGGCCGTCATCCGCGTCCCGGTCCAGGACGGCGCAGGCGGTGTTCCAGTCGTCGTAGCCCAGCCCGGCGGCGACGAGTTCGAGGGCGGCCGCGTGCGGGACGGCGAGGTCGCGGGCTGCCAGCGCGGCGCGCAGCCGCTTGGCCATGGTCTTGGCCTGATCGACGGTCGTCATGGTCCTCTCCCCGAGCCGGCGTCGGTCCGTCGGTGCCCGCATTGCCGACCCGGCGCCGGTCAGGGACACGGTGGGGGTGGGTCGTCCGCGATGCGTTCACCATCCCGGTTCCGGGGCGAGCGGCAGGCCGCATCGGCCTGGCGGCAGGCTACCCCGGCCGCGGCGCGGCCGCCAAGAGGTTTGAGGGAAGGCTGACACGGGACCTGCCGGCTTCCGACGGGTCACGACCCCGTGCCGTGCGCGCGGCCGGCCGGTCGCTGCCGCAGGCGGCGGTCTACCAGCGACCCGCCGCCTGGCGCTCGCGGAGCGCGATCTCGTCCGCGCTGGGTGGTTTGCTGGCGAAACTGCCGGTCTGGACCGCCCCGTCCCGCGCGAACACCGCGACGTGGACGCCCTTCGGCGAGTGGCTCTGCTCGACCAGCGTCCAGGTGCGGGCCGCCGCCGGGTCGTCCGCGTACCAGCGCTTGCCGCGGCCGAGCATGACCGGGAATGTGATCAGGACGAGCCGGTCGATGAGGCCCGCCGGAAGCAGCGCCGGATAGAGCCTGCTGCTGCCCTGGATGAGGAGGTCGGGGCCCGCGCTCTCCTTGAGGCGGGTGACCGCCGCGACGGGGTCGCCGGTGAGGTGCCGGCTGTTGTTCCAGCCGAGGGCGGCGTCGCTTCCGGTCACGACATGCTTGCGGATCGCGTTGAAGGTCGCGCCGATCGGCTGCTCGGCGTTGTGCGGCCAGTAGGCGGCGAAGATCTCGTAGGTGCGCCGGCCGAGCAGCAGCTCGTAATCGCCGCCGAGCAGCTTGCCCATCGGCCCGGCGAGCGACGCGTCGAAGTACGGGAAGGTCCAGCCGCCGTGCGCGAAGCCGGTCTGATCCTCCTCCGGACCGCCCGGTGCCTGGATCACGCCGTCGAGGGACTGGAAGAGGGAGCCGGTGATCTTACGCATGGGCGGAGTCCCCGCGGAGGGCAGCCTCGATCCGGGCGATGTCGATCTTGCGCATGGTCATCATGGCCTCGAACGCGCGCCGGGCCGCAGCCCGGTCGGGGTGGCTGTTGGCGTGCAGGAGCGCGCGCGGCGTGATCTGCCAGGAGAAGCCCCAGCGGTCCGTGCACCAGCCGCACGCGCTCTCCGCGCCGCCGTGGCCCACGACGGCGTCCCAGTAGCGGTCGGTCTCCGCTTGATCGTCGGTCAGCACCATGAAGCTGACCGCCTGGTTGGCCCGGAAGGCCGGGCCGCCGTTCAGGCCGACGAACGGACGGCCGAGGACGGTGAACGCGACCGTGAGTTCGTCGCCCGCGGACCCGCCGGGGAAATCCGAGGGGGCGTTCATGGGCGCGCCGACATGGCTGTCGGGGAAGGTCGCGGCGTAGAAGTCCGCGGCCTTGCGGGCCTCGCCGCGATCGAACCACAGGCAGGTCGTCAGCTTGTCGCTCGTCATGGCCGGACGCTCCTCACGTGGCTTGCCGCGGGCCGGCGAGGCCGAGCTGGTGGCCCGCCGGATCGGCGATGTTGGCCGCGTAGCTGCCGCCGGGGATCGGGTCGGGTCCCTGGAGGACCGTGCCGCCCGCCGCCCGGACGGTCGCGAGCGCGGCGTCGATGTCGGCGACGTGGATGTACCAGTTCCAGCGGGCCGGCGCGCCGGTGGCCGCGCTCGACATCACCGCGCCGGGGCGCAGGTCGCCCCGCCCGATGAAGGCGTACTCGCCCAAGTCGCCCATCGGCATGGCACCGAGCTTCTCCCAGCCGAACAGCGCCCCGTAGAAGGCGAGGGCCGCCGCGGGATCGGGGGTGGCGAGCTCGATCCAGACGCCGTGGCCGCGCGTCCGCTCCGTCTCGAGCGGCACCGGCCCGAAGGCCCGGCTCGCGCCGGGACGGGCCGGATTCATCGCGGCGAAGACCACGCCCTGCGGGTCGCTCACCATGGCGAAGCGGCCGACATGGGGGATGTCGACGGGCCCGAACCGGACCGCGCCGCCGAGATCGACCGCGCGGGAAGCCAGGGCGTCGACGTCCGAGGTCGCGAGGTAGACCGCCCAGCCGGGGAGGCCGGGGGCCTCGGGCATCGGCCGCCGGATTCCGGCCACGGGCGCCCCGTCGGCCTCCGCGATCCGGTAGCCGCCGTGCTCGGGCATCGGCGACGGCGCGACGCGCCAGCCGGCGACCGCCTCGTAGAAGGCCTGCGCGGCGTCCGGGTCGGACGCGTTCAGCTCGAACCAGATGGGTGTCCCCTCGGCGGGTGGCATCGGGCGCTCCTCCGTGACAATCGGCGCTGCGGCCGCTGCGCGGCGCCCCCTCCGGCCCCGCTTTGCCCAGGCTCGCATTCTCGGTTACACAAAGCAACCATGAAGTCAGAAAAAATAACCGATCTAGCATCCCGGCCTCGCGAGCGCCTGTACGACGACGCCTGCGGCACGGCCCTCGCGCTGGAGTTCATCGGCGAGCGCTGGTCGCTGCTGATCATGCGCGAGCTGGTCTACGGTCCCCGGCGGTTCAGCGAGATCCGGGCAAACCTCCCGGGGATCAGCGCGAACGTGCTGACGCAGCGGCTGGAGAGCTTGGCAGCGGCGGGCATCGCCCTGCGCTACCGGCTGCCGTCGCCGGCCAACGTGCAGGTCTACGATCTCACCGACTGGGGCCGCGAGGCCGCGCCGCTGATGCGCGATCTGGGCCGCTGGGCCGCCCGCTCGCCGCGGCACGATCCGAGCCTGTTCATGTCGGGGGCGTCGGCCATGATGTCGCTCGAGGCCCTGGTCGACCGCGGGCGGGCGTCGGCGCTGTCGGCGACGGTCGCTTTCCACTTCCCAGGCGAGGACTTCGTCGCGACGGTGGCCGGCGGCGAGATCCGCGTGCGGCGGGGCGTCGCCGAGGCGCCCGACCTCGCCTTCACCGGCGACACGATGGCGATGCGCCGCACGGTCTACGGCAAGGCGCCGCTGGACCGGGACGGCGCCGGCGGGACGCTCGCCGTCGCGGGCCCCGCCGACCTGGCGCGGTCCTTCATCGACCTCTTCACCCTGCCGGCCAAGGCGGGCTGAGGTGCCCGTCCCGCGGCTCGCGCGGGGAGGGCGCGCCGCCCGCGAGCGCGCCGACAACGCCGGCGAGCACGTCGAGGCCGACCGCGACGTCCGCCGGGTCGACGGTCCCCGCCGCCCCCCAGCCGACGCCGCCCCGACAGCGGATCAGCGCGAGGCCGATCGGTCCGAGCAGGGCCATGTGGGACGCGTCGGTGGTCACACCCTGCGCCAGCCGCACGGCGCGGTGTCCCGCGGCCTCGACGGCCTCCTCGAACAGGCGGACCAGACCGGGATCGCACCGGGTGGCGTCGGGATCGACGCTGCGCTCGACGGTGATCCCCAGCCAGCGCCGCGCCGCGACCGCCTCGAGCGCCGCGGCGAGTTCCGCCAGGGCCGCGCGCCGCGCGCCGTCGTCGGCGGAATCGACGCGGACGCCCAGTGTCGCCGCCCCCGCGACCACGAAGGTCGGCACCGGCGCGACGTCGAGGCGCATGACCGTGACGGTGACCCCCTCCCGCGCCAGGCCGACGCGCTCGGCGGCGAGGACGCATTCGGCCGCCCCGGCGAGGGCGTCCCACCGGCCCGGCATCGGGTTCGCCGCCGCGTCGACGGCGGCGCCCGTCAGCGTGACCCGGAGCATCGTCGATTCCGACAGGGCCGGCACGATCCCGACCGGCGCTCCCGATCGCTCCAGCACGGGGCCGGCCTCGGCGGCGACCTCGAGATAGGCCAGGATCGCGTCCGAGGCCCGGCGCGCGCTCGCGAGGCGCGCCGGGTCGAGCCCGTGCGCCTCCAGGGCGCGACGCAGGGTGACGCCGTAGGCGTCGTCCCAGTCCAGCGCGTCCGGGGCGAGCCGCCCGACCACGGCCCGGCTGCCGAGCTGCCGGGGACCGAACCGGCCGGCCGCGTCCGCGACGAAGGCGACGACCTCGACCGCGTGGCGCGGCGGCGGTCCGTGCCGGATCAGGCGCTCGACGGCGGCGATGCCGATCAGCACGCCGAGCGTCCCGTCGTAGCGGCCGGCATCCTCGCGCGTGTCGACGTGGCCCCCGACGACGACGGCCGGGCCGCCCGGAACCGCGCCCTCAATCCGGCCGACGAGGTTGCCGGCGGGATCGCGCCGGGCCGACAGGCCGGCCTCCGCCATCCAGCCGAGGACGAGCGCCTCGGCCTCGGCCTGCTGCGGGCTGAAGACGCGCCGCGTCAGGGTCCACGGGTAGGCGCTGATCCCGGCGAGCCGGTCGACGCGCGCCAGGACGATCCCGGCGGCGCTCTCGGGCGCCGCCGTCACGGCGCCCTCGGCGTCACCGCGATCCCGGCCCCCCAGTAGCGGTTGGCGATCAGCTGCTGATTCCGGATGAGGCCGATCGCCGTCCTGGCGTCGCCGCCCGCGAACGTGCCGACCGCCGCCCCGCAGAGCGTCAGGTACATCCGCTGGTGCACCACGGACTCGAAATAGGCCCGGGGCGGCGGGGCGAGGTCGAGGCCGGCATCGAGGTTCTGCTGGCGCACCCGCGCGGCGGCCTCCGCCACCGCCGCCTGCACCGTCTCCATCATCGCGCGCTGCGCGGCGTCCAGGATCTCGGACGCCTTGCGCTCTTCGGGCGTCAGAACAGGGCAGGCGACAGCCATCGCGACCTCCGTGTCGATCGCCGGTGAGGCTGACCGGCCGGCCGCGCGGCAATATGGCCGGCGCGTATCAATTCGTTACGGCGCGCCGGACCCGTCACGAACCGTCACTTGCGCAGCGGCACGCCCTTCGTGGTGAAGCGCTGGCCGCCGCCCGTGTAGCGGGGTCGCGGCTGGCCGCCCGTCCGGCCCGCCCCGGCGCCGGTCCCCGGCGGCTGCGAGAACGGCACCAGCTGGTCCGGCCGCGGCCCGATGAGATCGGCGCGGCCCATCTCCCGCAGCGCCTCGCGCAGCAGGGGCCAGTTCTCGGGGTCGTGGTAGCGCAGGAACGCCTTGTGCAGCCGGCGCTGGCGCAGGCCCTTGATCGCCTCGACCGACTCGCTGCCGCCGCGTTTCACGCCCCGCAGCGTGTTGATCTCGGTGTGGTACATCGCGGTTGCGGTCGCCATCGGCGAGGGCAGGAACGTCTGGACTTGGTCGGCGCGGTAGTTGTTCTTCTTGAGCCAGAGCGCGAGGTGCATCATGTCCTCGTCGGTCGTGCCCGGATGCGCCGCGATGAAGTACGGGATCAGGTAGTACTTCTTACCCGCCTCCTTGGCGGCGGCGTCGAACATCTCCTTGAACCGGTCGTAGGTGCCGATCCCTGGCTTCATCATCTTGTCGAGGGGGCCGCGCTCGGTGTGCTCGGGCGCGATCTTCAGGCGCCCGCCGACATGGTGGGTGACGAGCTCCTTGATGTATTCGGGGCTCTTCACCGCGAGGTCGTAGCGCACGCCCGAGGCGACCATCACCTTCTTGACGCCCTTCACCTCGCGGACCTTCCGGTAGAGCCGGATCAGGTCGTCATGCGAGGTGTTCAGGTTCGGGCAGACGTCCGGGAAGACGCAGGAGGGCAGCCGGCACGCCGCCTCGATCTTCGGGTCCTTGCAGGCCATCCGGTACATGTTCGCCGTCGGCCCGCCGACATCCGAGATCACGCCCGTGAAGCCCGGGGTCTTGTCGCGGATCCGCTCGATCTCGCGCAGGATCGAGCCCTCCGAGCGGTTCTGGATGACGCGGCCCTCGTGCTCGGTGATCGAGCAGAAGGTGCAGCCACCGAAGCAGCCGCGCATGATCGTCACCGAGAACTTGATCATGTCCCAGGCGGGGATCTTCGCGTCGCCGTAGGACGGGTGCGGGGCGCGGGCGTAGGGGAGGTCGTAGACCGCGTCCATCTCGTCGCTGGTCAGCGGGATCGGCGGCGGGTTGAGCCACAGGTCGCGGTCGCCGTGGCGCTGGACGAGGGGGCGCGCGTTGCCGGGATTGGCCTCCCGGTGCAGCACGCGCGAGGCGCGGGCGTAGGCCTCCTTGTCGTCCTTGACCTCGTCGTAGGCGGGCAGCCGGATCACGGTCTCGCCGGGCCGGCGGGTGGCGGCCTCGTCCGTCGAGTCGAGGTCGTCGGCGGGCAGCTCGGTGTAGTGGGCGGGCACGCGGCGGAACAGGGCGACGCCCCGGATCGCGTCGAGCTGGTGCGGCGCCTCGCCGGCCGCGAGGCGGTTCGCCACCTCGACCACGGCGCGCTCGGCGTTGCCGTAGATCAGCAGGTCCGCCTTGGCGTCGGCCAGGATCGAGCGGCGCACCTTGTCGGACCAGTAATCGTAGTGCGCGATCCGGCGCAGCGACGCCTCGATGCCGCCGAGCACGACCGGGACGTCCTTGAAGGCCTCGCGGCAGCGCTGCGTGTAGACGATGGTGCAGCGGTCCGGGCGCCGGCCGCCCTCGCCGCCGGCCGTGTAGGCGTCGTCGTGGCGCAACCGCCGGTCCGCCGTGTAGCGGTTCACCATCGAATCGAGGTTGCCGCCGGTGACGCCGAAGAACAGGTTCGGCTTGCCGAGCGCCTTGAACGGCTCCGCCGAGTGCCAGTCGGGCTGGGCGATGATGCCGACCCGGAAGCCCTGCGATTCGAGCAGCCGGCCGATGATGGCCATGCCGAAGCTCGGGTGGTCCACGTAGGCGTCACCGGTCACCAGCACGATGTCGCAGGACTCCCATCCCAGGGCCGCCATCTCGGCGCGGCTCATGGGCAGGAACGGCGCAGCGGGCCCGCGCGGCGACGGCGTGCGGACGGGGGGCGCCAGGGGACGGACGGTGGACGCTTGGAGTTCCATGGTGTCCCTGCATAGGCCTCCGGGGCCGCGATCTCAACGAATGGCAGGGCGGCGGTGGCCGCGGCCGTGCCGCCCGAGGGCGCCCTGCGCCGATCCGGCGCACCTCGAGACAGGCGATGCGCCGCCGTCGCGGCCGGCCCGGCTCAGCGCGCGATCAGCTCGCGGATGCGGGCGGCCAGGGCCTCCACGGCGAAGGGCTTCGTCAGCACCGCCATGCCGGGCTCGAGACGCCCGTCGCCCGGCAGCGCGGTCTCGGAGAAGCCGGTGATGAACAGCACCTTCAGCTCCGGTCGGCCGACCCGGGCGGCGTCGGCCATCTGGCGCCCGTTCATGCCGCCGGGCAGGCCGACATCCGTGACGAGCAGGTCGATCCGCGCGCCCGATTGCAGCACGCTGAGCCCGCCCGCGCCGTCCGCGGCCTCGATCGCCGTGTAGCCGAGGTCGCTCAGCACGTCCGTCACCAGCATGCGCACCGTCGGCTCGTCGTCCACGATCAGCACGGTCTCGCCCGCCTCGGCCTGCGCCATCAGGCCCCTGCCCGGGTCGGGCCCGTCCGCGTCCGCCTCGCCGAAGTGCCGCGGCAGGTAGATGCACACGTTCGTGCCCCGGCCGACCGTCGAGGTGATCCGGACCTGCCCGCCGGATTGCTTGGCGAAGCCGTAGATCATCGACAGGCCGAGGCCGGTGCCCTCGCCCATCGGCTTGGTGGTGAAGAACGGGTCGAAGGCCCGGGCGACGACCTCCGGGGGCATGCCGGTGCCGGTATCGGACACGCACAGCGACAGGTACGGCCCCTCCGGCATGTCCTGGGCGTCGGCCTGCTGCCGGTCGATCCAGCGGTTGTCGGTCTCGATGGTGATCCGGCCGCCCCCGGGCATCGCGTCCCGCGCGTTGATGCAGAGGTTCAGGAGCGCGTTCTCCAGCTGGGACGGGTCCGCGAGCGCGGCCCAGAGCCCGTCCGCCCCGACGTGCCGCACCTCGACGCTCGGCCCGACCGTGCGCTGGATCAGGTCGAGCATCCCGCGGACCAGCCGATCGGCGTCGATCGCCCTGGGCGCCAGCGTCTGGCGGCGCGAGAACGCGAGCAGGCGGTGGGTGAGGGCCGCGGCCCGCCGGGCGGCGCCCTGGGCGGCGGCGATGTACTTGCCGACATCCTTCGACCGCCCCTGGGCGATGCGGGCCTCGATGAGCTCCAGCGAGCCCGAGATGCCCGCCAGAAGGTTGTTGAAGTCGTGCGCCAGCCCGCCGGTGAGCTGGCCCACCGCCTCCATCTTCTGCGACTGGCGCAGCGCCTCCTCCATGCGCGCCCGCTCCTCCCCGGCCTGCCGCAGACGGTCGGCCGCCGCCCGGAGATCGCGCGTCCGCTCCTCGACGCGGGCCTCCAGCGACGCGTTGAGCTGGCGGATCTCGTCCTGCGTGCGGCGCTGCCGGTAGGCCGCGAAGGCCAGCAGGGCGGTGGCGAACAGGCCGCCGCCGCAGACGAGCCAGATCTCCGGCAGCGCCGAGCCGCGCCGGGGCGAGACGCGCTGCGCGAACGCCACGGTCCAGGTGCGGCCGCCGAGCTCGAGATGCGCCTCGCGGGTGAGGCGCCCCGCCCCGGCGGCGGAGGCCCGCGCGGACCGGTGCAGCAGGTTCGCCTCGCTCGGCGCGCCGTCGTAGATGGCGAAGGCCGCGTCCTCCTCGGCCTCCGCCGCCACGATGCTGTTGAACAGGTCGTCGGCCCGGAAGGCGCCGAACACGAAGCCCAGGAAGCGCCGCCGCCGGTCCTCGAGGTCCGGCGGCACGGCGCCGCCGGCATAGACCGGCATGGCGACGAGGAAGCCCGCCTGCTTGTTCGCGTCGATCTCCTGCACGAGCTGGATCCGCGCCGAGGCGGCCGGCTGGCCGGTGTCGCGGGCCCGCTCGACCATGTCGCGCCGCACCGGGTCCGACATCACGTCGTAGCCGATGGCGGCGAGGTTGCGCGGGTTCGGCGGCTCGGCGAACAGGACCGGGCTGATCATCGGGTTGTCGGTCGGCGGCCGGACCCGGGCATTCTCGACGCCCAGGGCCGCGGCGCGCGCGGCGAACGTCTCCCGCGCGGAGGCGGGCAGGGTCGGCGTGAAGCCGATGCCGAGGAACCCGGGATAGAGGCGCTGCAGCTCGATCCGCTGCACGTAGGCCCGGAACTGGGCCAGCGTGACGGTGGCGCCTTCGGCGGCGAACAGGCCGGCGGCGCCGCGCAGGAGGGCGGTGTAGGTGCGGAACTGGTCCTCGACCGTGCGCAGCTCGATCTCGGTGGCGTGCTCGAAGGTCATGCGGTCGCGCAGCGCCGCCGCCTGCCAGGTGAGGGCCGTGCTCAGCCCGGTCGCGAGGAGGCCGGCGGCCAGGATCGCGGGCGGGATCCAGCGCGCCGCGCCCGCCCCGCGGCGGGCGGCGGGCGCGACAGGACCCTGCGATGCGGTGCGGTGGGACAAGGGGCGAGACCGGACTTCGACTGCGGCCCGTGAAAGCAGGCATGCGCCGGGATGCAAGTCCATGGTGGCGTCACCGGGGCGAGATCCCCGCATCGCGGCGGGCGCTCAGGGCGCGCGGCACGCCATCGCGGCGGTAGCCTCGATCACGCTCAGCGCCCGGCGCCGCACCTCCAGCGCCGCGTCCGGGCTGTCCGACACGGTGGAAGCCTCGCGCCTCAGCGTCGCGTCGCAGGCGCACGAACGGTAGCCCGCCGCGTCGTAGCAGGCGTCGTGGCGCATGCACGCGGCATCGAGGGCGTCGGTCGGCGGCAGCCCCTCGCCGCGCTGACCCGTGCCGCAGTAATTGCCGTGGAACAGCTCCTTGCCGGCGATGACCCGGCCCAGGTCGCCCTTCGGCGGTGCCGGCGCCTCTGCCTGCCCGCTCGGGTTGAGATCGTTGGCCGGCCCGCCCGCCTTCGATCCGGAGGAGCGCAGGGCCTTCGGGATGCCGGAGCGCTCGCCGGGCTCGTTCAGGGCCTCGCCGGCCCGGCCGTTCGGGTCCGAGATGTCCGGGAGCGGCGGGGGCGGTCCCGGGCGAGGCTCGCCCGGCTCGACGGTCGCGGCCGGCAGGTCTCGGACATCCTGCACGTCTTGGACGCTCTGGACGCCTCGCGAGTCTGGAACGCCCTGCGCCCCGGACGCGTGCGGGTAGGCGACGAGCAGAAGCCCGAGCGTGGCGAGGAGAGACGGTCTCACGGATGGCCCCTGATTCAGCGGCCCCTCAACTCGAAGCTCGGCTTCTCCGTTCCGGACTTTCGCCCGCCACGGTCACGGAGCCCTGCGGGGCGGACGCGGGCCGCGGGGCGGCACCGCCCGGGCGGCGCGGCACGCGGCGCAGTGCGCGGGCGCACGGGGGCTCATCCCGCGTGTTGGACCCCGGGGTCGCGGATCCCACATCGAGGCGTAACGCGGCCGGGATGATCCCGGCGACAGACCTGAGCTGGACCTCCGCCATGACCTCTCGTCTTCTGATCGGCGCCGTGATCGGGATCGGCCTGTCCGGGCCCGCCCTGGCGCAGAGCTTCACCGCCCCCGCCGGCATCCCGGCCGTCACCGCCCCCGGCGGCCTCCAGGGCCGCGCGACGCTCGCGGATCCGCGGACGGCGCCGGACGGGCGCGCCGGTATCCTCGACGGCGACGGCAGGCCCCCGTCGGCGGTCGGCACCGTCGATCCGCGCCGCCCGCATCCCGGGCGCTAGGGCGCGCCTCGCCGCACCGCTGGTCAGTCCTGGTCAGGCTCGCCCGGCGCGTCGGGCGTCGCGGTCATCGTCGCGGCGGGCGCGCCGAGGGCGCGCGAGACCGCGGCGGCGCCTCTCCGCACCCGCTCGCCGATCGCGCGCAGCTTCTCGTCGGACAGCCGGTGCGTCGGCCCCGACACCGAGATCCCCGCGATAGCCTCGCCGTGGACGTTGAGGATCGGGGCGGCGACGCAGCGCATCCCGATGCTCCGCTCCTCGTCGTCGATCGCGTAGCCCCGGCGGCGGGTCGCCTCGACGTCGTCGCGCAGCTGGTCCAGTGAGCCGATGGTCTTGTCGGTGAACCGCGCGAAGGTCTTTCCCCGGAACAGGCGCTCGGTCCGGGCCGGCGCGTAGGTGCTCAGCAGAGCCTTCCCGATGCCCGACGCGTGCAACGGCGACAGGGAGCCCGGCGGGAAGAAGGCGCGGATCGTCTCGTGGGTCTCCACCTGGCTGACGAACAGGACGTTGCCGTCCTTCTCGACGCCGAGATTGGAGGTCTCGCCCGTCTCCTGCATCAGCGTCCACATCATCGACCGGCTCCGCTCGACGACGTTGTGGCGGCGCAGGAACGCCGATCCGAGCCGGTAGGCCTCCGCACCGACGTGCCACTCCTGCTTGTCGGCGCTGATCTCGACGAGGCCGCGGCGCTCGAGCGTCGCGAGGACCCGGTGCATGGTCGCCACGGATTGCTCGAGCCTGCCGGCTAGTTCCGAGAGCGTCAGCCCGTCGCCGCCCGCCAGGACGTCGAGGACATCGAGGGCGCGGTCAAGCGCCTGGATGGTCGCCGCCGGCTTGGCGCCTCCGAACCCCTTCGGCCGCCCGCGCCGCCGGTTTCCCGAATCCATGGCGTCCTCGCCTTCGCCGATCCCGCGCGATTCCTAGGATGGAAAAATTTTTCTCACAACGGAAAAAGGTAAGACGTTGCCACAGCGTGTCTTTTTGCGCTTCACTCGTCGATGAAAAAGTTTTTCAAGAAAATATCAATACGGTGTCGGCGGTGCTATCGTTCCCGTATTGGAGGAGAGCGCCGCCGATGTTCGCACAGAATCCCGTCTTCATTCCCGGCCCGACCAATATGCCGGAAGTGCTTCGCCGCGCGGCCGACATGCCGACGCTGGATCACCGGTCGCCGCTGTTCGCGCAGATCCTTCATCCGGCGCTCGCCGGCGTGAAGAAGGTCCTGAAGAGCGAGGACGCCGAGGTGTTCATCTTCCCGTCGACGGCGACGGGCGGCTGGGAGACCGCGCTCTCCAACACGCTCAGCGCCGGCGACACGGTGCTGGCGGCGCGCCACGGCATGTTCAGCCACCGCTGGATCGACATGACGCGCCGCCACGGCCTTGATGTCCGGATGATCGAAGCCCCGTGGGGCGAGGGGCTTCCGGCAGATCGCTTCGCCGAGGCCCTCGCGGCCGACAAGGCGCACCGCATCCGGGCCGTGCTCGTCACGCACAACGAGACGGCGACCGGCGTCCGCTCGGACGTCGCCGCCGTGCGCCGCGCGCTGGATGCCAGCAACCACCCGGCTCTGCTGCTGGTCGACGGCGTCAGCTCGATCGCGTCCATGGATTTCCGCATGGACGAGTGGGGCGTCGATGTCGCCGTGACGGGCTCGCAGAAGGGCTTCATGCTGCCCGCGGGCCTCGCCATCGTGGCGTTCTCGCCCAAGGCCATGGCCGCCACGGCGACGGCGACGCTGCCGCGGACCTATTTCGACATCCGCGACATGGCGAAGGGCTACCCCAATGGCGCCTATCCCTACACGCCGGCGGTCGGGCTCCTGAACGGCCTGAAGCTGTCGACGGAGCTGCTCCTGGCCGAGGGGCTCGAGACCGTCTTCGCCCGGCACCGCCGCATCGCGGACGGGATCCGCGCCGCCGTCGCCGCCTGGGGCCTGGAACTCTGCGCCGCGCGCCCGGACCTCTACTCGGACACGGTGAGCGCGATCCGCACCCCGGAGGGCTTCGACGCCACGCGGATCGTCACCCACGCGGCGCGCCACTACGACGTCGCCTTCGGGGTGGGCCTCGGCGAGGTCGCCGGGAAGGTCTTCCGCATCGGCCACCTCGGCAGCCTCACGGATGTGATGGCGCTGTCGGGGATCGCCGCCGCCGAGATGGCGATGGCCGATCTCGGCCTGCGCATCGCGCTGGGATCGGGGGTCGCGGCCGCGCAGGCGGTGTACCGCCGCGCCCCGGCCGCCGCCCTGCGCGCCGCCGCCTGAGGGGGCGCGCCATGGAAAGCGCCCTGATCACGCCCACCCTCGACGACGTCCTGGCCGCCCACGAGCGCATCCGGCCCTACATCCACGAGACGCCGGTCCTGACCTCGCGGATCATCGACGAAGCGGCCGGCGCGCAGCTGTTCTTCAAGTGCGAGAACCTGCAGAAGGCCGGCGCCTTCAAGGCGCGGGGCGCCTCGAACGCCGTCTTCAGCCTCACCGACGCGCAGGCTGCCCGGGGCGTGGCGACCCACTCGTCGGGCAACCACGGCACCTGCCTGTCCTACGCGGCGGGCCGGCGCGGCATCCCCTGCACGGTGGTGATGCCGCGCACCGCGCCCCAGGCGAAGAAGGACGCCGTGCGCGGCTACGGCGGCCGGGTGGTGGAGTGCGAGCCGTCCACCTCATCGCGCGAGGCCGTGTTCGCCGAGGTCGTCGCCGAGACCGGCGCGGAGTTCGTGCATCCCTACAACGATCCCCGCGTCATCGCCGGGCAGGCGACCTGCGCCCGCGAGCTGATCGCGCAGGTCCCGGATCTCGACGCGGTGATCGCCCCGATCGGCGGCGGCGGCATGGTGTCGGGCACCTGCCTGACGCTGGCCGGGCTCGCCCCGCACATCGCCGTCTACGCGGCGGAGCCCGAGCAGGCCGACGACGCCCATCGCAGCCTGAAGGCCGGGCGGATCATCGCCGACGACGCGCCGGTGACGGTCGCGGACGGGCTCAAGGTGCCGCTGAAGGACCTCACCTGGCACTTCGTCCGCCACCACGTCGCGGATATCCTCACGGTCTCCGAGGCCGAGATCGTCGCGGCGATGCAGCTGATCTGGAAGCGGCTGAAGATCGTCATGGAGCCGTCCAGCGCCGTCGCCCTGGCGGCAGTGCTGAAGAATCGCCCCGTCTTCGCGAACAAGCGGGTGGGCGTGATCATCACGGGCGGGAACGTCGATCTCGACGCGCTGCCCTGGCAATAACGGGAGGCCCACGATGCACATGAACGCCCGATCCGCCGATCTCGAAGTCGGCTTCGACGTCCCCGCGCTGCCCGGTATGCGCGAGGACGAGATCCAGACGCCCTGCCTGATCGTCGATCTCGACGCGCTGGAAGGCAACATCCGCAAGATGGGCGACTACGCCAAGGCGCACGGGATGCGCCACCGCGCCCACGGCAAGATGCACAAGTCCGTCGATATCCTGAAGCTTCAGCAGAGCCTCGGCGGCGCCTGCGGCGTCTGCTGCCAGAAGGTCTCGGAGGCGGAAGTCTTCGCCCGAGCGGGCATCAAGGATATCCTGGTCTCGAACCAAGTGCGCGACCCCGGCAAGATCGACCGGCTGGCGCGGCTGCCGCTGCACGGCGCCCGCATCATCGTCTGCCTCGACGACGTGGCGAACGTCGCCGACCTCTCGGCGGCGGCGCAGCGGCACGGCACGCAGCTCGACTGCTTCGTCGAGATCGATTGCGGCGCCGGCCGCTGCGGCGTGCGGACGACCCCCGAGGTGGTGGCGATCGCCCAGGCCGTCGCGGCCGCGCCGAACCTGCGCTTCGCGGGCCTCCAGGCCTACCAGGGCGCCATGCAGCACATCGACGGCTACGAGGAGCGGCGGGCCAAGCTCGACGCGGCCATCGCCCAGGTGCGCGACGCCGTCGCGGCGCTGAACCGGGAGGGCCTCGAGCCGGAACTCGTCAGCGGCGGCGGCACCGGCAGCTACTATTTCGAGGCGGGATCCGGCGTCTACAACGAGCTGCAATGCGGCAGCTACGCGTTCATGGACGCCGATTACGGGCGTATCCGCGACCGGGACGGAAAGCGCATCGACGCGGGCGAGTGGCAGAACGCCCTGTTCATCCTCACCAGCGTGATGAGCCACGCCAAGGCCGACAAGGCGATCTGCGACGCGGGCCTGAAGGTGCAGTCGGTCGATTCCGGCCTGCCCTTCGTCTTCGGCCGCGACGACGTGAAATACATCAAGTGCTCGGACGAGCACGGGGTGATCGAGGATCCCGAGGGCCGGCTGAAGGTCAACGACCGTCTGCGCCTCGTCCCCGGCCACTGCGATCCGACCTGCAACGTCCACGACTGGTATGTCGGCGTCCGCAACGGCCGGGTCGAGACGCTCTGGCCGGTCTCGGCCCGCGGCAAGGCCTACTGACGCACCCTGCACACCGTCCGTCATCGCGAGCGCGGCGCAGCGATCCGGGGACGCGCCTCGACGGGGCCCGCTGCCCTGGGTCGCTTCGCGACGCCCGCGATGACGGGGGCGACATGCCGGCTCACGAATTGAGGACACATCCGCGATGATCATCGTTCCCGAGCACGCGATCGACGGGCTGTTGACCGAGGCGGAGTGCTTTACCGCCGTCGAACAGGTCTTCGCCTCCATGGCGCGGCGGCGAGCCGGAAACTTCCCGGTCGTCCGGGAAGCCATCGGCCACGCCGACGCGCTCTACGGCTTCAAGTCGGGCTTCGACCGGGACAGCCTCGCGCTCGGCCTCAAGGCCGGCGGCTTCTGGCCCGGCAACGCCGCGAAGGGCCTGACCAACCACCAGTCGACGGTGTTCCTGTTCGACGCCGATACCGGCCGCTGCCGGGCCGTCGTCGGAGGGAACCTCCTCACCGCGCTGCGCACGGCCGCGGCCTGCGCCATCTCCGTCCGGCACCTCGCCCGCAAAGATGCGCGGGTGCTGGGCATGATCGGCGCGGGCCACCAGTCGGCGTTCCAGCTGCGCGCCGCGCTGGCGCAGCGGCCGTTCGAGCGGGTCCTCGCGTGGAACCTGCATCCCGGCATGTTCGGCCGGATGGAGGCGGTGGCGCGGGAGCACGGCGTGCCGTTCGAGGCGGTCGACCTCGACCGGCTCGGGGCCGAGGCCGACGTCGTCGTGACGATCACGTCCTCGTTCGCGCCGATCCTGAAGGCCGCGCAGGTCCGGCCGGGCACGCACCTCGCCTGCATGGGGACGGACACGCGCGGCAAGCAGGAGGTGGAGGCCGAACTGCTCGCGGGCGCGACGGTCTTCACCGACGAGGTCGCGCAGTCGGTCAGCATCGGCGAGGCGCAGCACGCCGTCACGCGGGGGCTCCTCGCCGCGGATTCCATCGTGGAGATCGGGGCGGTGATCAACGGCGATCACCCCGGCCGCGTCTCGGAGTCCGAGATCACCCTGTTCGACGGCACCGGGGTCGGGCTGCAGGACCTCGCGGTCGCCGCGGTGGCGGTCGACCGCGCGGTGGCCAAGGGGCTGGCGACGGAGGTGGATGTCTGACAGGCTCGACCCGAAGGTAATACATTTTCCGGCCGGATGCTGCGATCGACGCATTCCTCGCCGTCATCACGAGCAAAGCGAAGTGACCCAGGGTCGCGCGACCTTTACAGACATTGCGCGGCTCTGTGTTGCTTCGCTCCGCTCGCAAAGACGGCCGCGCATGAATTATCAATCGAAGAGATTATAAGAGGGCATTAATCCAGCCTCCATCTCTGCGTGCCAGGATCTTCTCAAATCTCCAGCGGACATTGACGCTGATCGGGACGCGCGCCCGATCCTGAAGCTGCGCCGCCGACCCCGATGTTCGAATCCACGAGCTCCTCGGCCGGGGAGGATGGGCCGGCCTAAGCCTCGCCGCGCACCAGGGCCGCCGCGAGGGCGTTGTGGCGGGCGGCCAGCGCCCCGGTGTCGAGGGTCGTCAGGCGGCCCTCGCGGACCACGATCTTCCCGTTGATGACGCTCCAGGCCACCGTCTGCGGCGCGCAGAAGGTGAGGGCGGCGACGGGGTCGTGCAGCGCCCCCGCCATACCGAGGCCGCGCAGGTCGAAGGCGACGATGTCGGCCGCCATGCCGGGGGCCAGCGCGCCGATATCGTCCCGGTTCAGCACCTTCGCGCCGCCCAGCGTCGCGATCTCCAGCGCCTCCCGCGCGGTCATGGCCGCCGGCCCGAAGCCGACGCGGGCGAGCAGCATGGCCTGCCGCGCCTCGCCCAGCATGTGCGACCCGTCGTTGGAGGCCGAGCCGTCGACGCCGAGCCCGACCGGCACGCCCTCGCACCGCATCTGCCGGATGGGCGCGATGCCCGAGGCGAGGCGCATGTTGGAGCAGGGGCAGTGCGCCACCCCGGTCCCGGTCCGGCCGAACAGCGCGATGCCGGCGCGGTCGAGCTTGACGCAGTGGGCGTGCCACACGTCGGGGCCCGTCCAGCCCAGGTCGGCGGCGTACTCCGCCGGCGTCATCCCGAATTTTTCCAGGCTGTAGCGGACGTCGTCGTCGTTCTCCGCGAGGTGGGTGTGGAGCGAGACGCCGTAGTGCCGGGCCAGCTCGGCGGCATCGCGCATCAGGCCGCGACTGACCGAGAACGGTGAGCAGGGCGCCACCACGATCCGGCGCATGGCGAAGCGCTCCGGATCGTGCCAGCGCTCGATCAGACGGCGCGTGTCTTCGAGGATCGCCGCCTCGTCCTCGACGACCGAGTCCGGCGGGAGTCCGCCCGCGCTCTCCCCGACGCTCATCGCGCCGCGGGCGGCGTGGAAGCGCATGCCGATCTCCTCGGCACCCTCGATGGAATCGTCGAGCCGGCAGCCGTTCGGGTAGATGTAGAGGTGGTCGCTCGACGTGGTGCAGCCCGAGAGGATCAGCTCCGCCATCGCGGTCTGCGTCGAGACGCGGACCATCTCGGGCGTGAGCCGGGCCCAGATTGGGTAGAGCGCCTTCAGCCAGCCGAACAGCTCGGCGTCCTGCGCGGCCGGCACCGCGCGGGTGAGCGTCTGGTACATGTGGTGGTGGGTGTTCACGAGGCCCGGCATCACCGCGTGGCCGCGCATGTCGAGGACGGTGTCGGCCCGCTGCGGCACCTCGGCGGCGGGGCCGACGGCGACGATGCGGTTGTCCTCCACGTAGACCGCGCCGCCGGGAATCTCCCGGCGCTGCGCGTCCATCGTCACCAGGATGTCGGCGTTCGTCAGCAGCAGGGAGGTCATTGCGTCTCTCCGGGTGCGCCCTGGAGGTCGCGCCGGACGGGCCGCGACGCCTCCCCACGGCCAGATGCCGCCCTCTGGCAGCAGGAACGCCGTGCCGGGCGCACCGTCTCGGGGCCGTCAGCGGGCCGCAGCATACGGCAGCCGCCACCGGTCACCTTGGCGATTTTTCGCAAACTGCTTCCGAAATCCCGGCATGGCATTCGCGGCCAGCCATGCAAGGTTTGAGAGCCAGCCAAGTCGGCAGCGCATGACCCCGGAGCGGCCGCCGAGAGCCCGCTCCCCCGCCCCCGGGCGTGCCGCCACGGCCCACCCTGCGACTGGCCCCACACCCGCTCCTGGCGGCCCGGACCCGGAAGAGGTCCGGCCACCGCTGCCGGGTCCCCGACGACACCATCACGGGACGACGCCTCGACAGGTCCCGGCTGGCGGAGGACACGCCCATGACGTCTCACGACAGGACAACGCGCGAGGTGGACGCGGTCGACGCGATCCCGCCCCTTCCCAGGCTCCTCGCCTACGGCATGCAGCACGTGCTCGTGATGAGCGCGGGGGCGGTCGCGCCGCCGCTCATCCTCGGCGCGGCGATGAACCTGCCGACCGAGACGGTCGCCTACCTGATCAACTGCGACCTGCTGGTGACGGGCATCGCGATCCTGATCCAGTCCCTCGGCCTGGGGATCTTCGGCATCCGCCTGCCGGTCATCATGGGCGTCAGCTTCGCGGCGGTCGGCCCGATGGTGGCGATGGCGCAGGATCCGACGATCGGCCTGCCGGGCATCTTCGGCGCGACCATCGGGGCGGGCGTGTTCGGCCTGCTGCTCCGGCCGTTCTTCTCCAGGCTCGCGAGCTTCTTCCCGCCGCTGGTCACCGGCACGGTCATCCTGATCATCGGCGTCACGCTGCTGCCGGTCGGGATCAACTGGGCGGGCGGCGGCTTCGGGGCCGCCGATTTCGGCGCCCCGGTCCATCTCGGCGTCGCGGCCTTCGTCCTGGCGGTGATCCTGGTGGTCAGCCGCTTCGCCACCGGCTTCGTCGCCAACGTCGCCGTGCTAATAGGCCTCGTCGCGGGCCTGTGCCTCGCCTGGCCGCTCGGCCTGTTCCGCCTCGACGGGCTGGCCGAGCGCCCGCTCATCGCCCTCGTCACGCCGTTCCACTTCGGCTGGCCGACCTTCCACCTGACGGCCGTGGCGGCGATGTGCATCGTCATGATGGTCACGCTGGTCGAGTCGACCGGCATGTTCCTGGCGGTGGGCGACATCGTCGGGCGCCCGGTGGACAAGCGGACCCTGACCCGCGGCCTGATGGCGGACTCGCTCTCGACGCTGATCGCGGGCTGCCTCAACACCTTTCCGCACACCTCGTTCTCCCAGAACGTCGGCCTCGTGAACATGACGCGGGTGCGCAGCCGCTACGTCACGGTCGCGGCGGGCTTCATCATCCTGGGCGTCAGCCTCCTGCCCAAGGTCGCCTTCGCGGTGGCGTCGATCCCGCCGGCCGTGCTCGGCGGCGCCGGCATCGTGATCTTCGGCATGGTCGCGGCGGCGGGCCTCAAGATCGTGGGCGGCGCCGATCTCGGGGATCGCCGGAACCAGATCGTCGTCGCGGTCAGCATCGGCCTGAGCCTGATCCCGATGGCGGCGCCCAAGCTCTTCGCCGCCACGGCGCCGGACTGGGCCGGGCCGATCCTGCACAGCGGGATCACCCTCGGCGCCATCGGGGCGATCGTCCTCAACCTGCTGCTGAACTCGGACCGTCTCGGTGCCGGGGCCGAGCACCGCGTCGCCGACGCGGAGCCCGCCTTCCCGCACGCGGCCGTCCTGGACCGGGCCTGAGGGGAGAAGCCATGTCGGCCGAGACCATCAAGGCGCTCTCGCGGCGCCACTTCCTGAAGGCCGGCGCGGCGGCGGGCGTCGCCGTGAAGGTCTCCTTCCTGGCGCCCCCGGCCCGGGCGCAGCTCGCCGAGACCGGCCTGTCCGCCGGCTCCCCGTGGGCCGCGCCGGGCCGGCCCCGCTACCGCCTCGACGCCGTCGCCAAGGTCACGGGCACCAAGACCTTCTCCCGCGACTACCGGGCCCGCGACCTCGCCGGCTGGCCCGACGGCCAAGCCCACGCCTTCCTCGTCGCGGCGACCCGCGCCGACCGCCGCTTCACCGGCCTCGACCTGTCGCGGCTCCCGGCCGCCCTGCGGCCGGACCGGATCGTCCGGCACGAGGACCTGGTGGCGGACGGGGTCTCGGTCCCGCACGCCGACTTCTTCGGCGACTGGTTCCTCGTGCCGCAGGGCGAGACGCCGCGCCTGCTCGGGCAGCCGGTGGCGATCCTGATCTACGCCGACTTCCCGCGCTTCGCCGCGGCCAAGCGCGCCCTGCGCTTCGCCGACGACGTCGTGCAGTACGGCGCCGAGACCGGTCCCAGGCCGCCGGCCCACTACGGCGCCTCGCGCTGGGTGCGGATCGAGGGCGACGCGCCGGACGCGCCCGACCGGTTCTCGCCGTTCGCGCAGTCCCCGATCTTCGCCGGCTTCTCCGGGGACGAGCCCGCCTGGCCGAAGGCCGGCGACGACGGCCCCTTCGCCCGGGGCATGGCGGCGGCCGCCGCCATCGCGGCCGAGATCGACGGCGCCGGCGCGGACGCCCTGGTGATGCGGCGGACCTACCGGTCGCAGTCGACGGACGCCTCGGCCATGGAGGCCGACAACGGCAACGTCTGGTACGATCCGGCCGCCGGCACGCTGCGCCTGATGATGGCGACGCAGTCGCCCTACGACGTGGCCGAGGCCGCCGCCGCGCTGGTCTCGAAATCCCGGTTCCCGCTCAGGGAGGTCGATCTCAAGGTCGGCTACACGGTCGGGTACGGGACGAAGGACCACCACATCTTCCCGTTCCTCTGCGTCGTGGCCGCGCTCTACGCGGGCGGCCGGCCGGTGCGCCTCGCCAACGACCGGTTCGAGCAGTTCCAGAACGGGCTGAAGCGCCACGCCTTCCGCATGGACAACGTCCTGCTGGTGGACCGGGCCAGCGGCCGGTTCCGGGCCATGACCGGGCGCTTCGCCTGCGACGGCGGCGGGCGCCCCAACTACTCCGTCGCGGTCTCCTTCGTCGGCGCCACCGCGGCGCAGTCGATCTACTACCTGCCGAAGAGCGACTTCCAGGCGATCGCCCTGGCCTCGCGGGCCGTGGAGGCCGGATCGACCCGGGGCTTCGGCACGCTCCAGACGATGTCGGCCACCGAGATGATGGTCGACGAGGCGGCAGCGCTCCTCGACATCGACGCGATCGAGCTGCGCCTGCGCAACGTGCTCCGCTCGGGCCAGCGCAACAGCCAGGGCGCGGTCCCGGCCGGGGCGCTGCGCAACGCGGAGATCCTGACGAAGGCCGCCGCGCACCCGCTCTGGCGGGACCGGGCGACGCGCAAGGCCGCCTACGAGGCCGCCCATCCCGGCCGCCGCTACGGCGTCGGCTTCGCGCAGGTGCACAAGGATTACGGCACGGGCGCCGAGGCGGCGGTCGCGTCGCTGGAGCTCGACCCGCAGGGCCGCCTGAGCCTGCGCCACGTCGCCCACGAGATGGGCCCGGGCGTCACCACCTCGCAGGCGGTCATGGTGGCCGAGATCCTCGGCCGAGTGCCTTCGGAGACCGCGTTCGGCGTGGTGCGCTGGCCCGAGATGCCGCTGGAGACCTCCGACCAGCCCTACACGACGCCCCAGGAAGAGGAGGACCGCCGGGCGCAGAACCCCCGCTGGACCCCGCGCTTCACCTCGCCGATGAGCGCGACCAACTCCGCCTACTACCTCGGCCACGCCACCCGGACGGCCGCGCGGTTCCTCGTCGACCACGCCGTCTGGCCCGCCGCCCGCGCGCTCTGGGCGCGGGGCGGCGGCGGCGGGGCGCTGGCTTCCTACCACGTGGTCGCCCGCGACGAGCTGCGGCTGGTGGACGGGCAAGTGCTGGGCGGCGGCCTGCCGCCGCTGTCCCTGGAGGCGGTGGCCGCCGAGGCGCACCGGCTCGGGCTGCCGGTGGGCGTGACCCTCCACACCTTCAACCGCTGGCAATGGGCCGAGGCCGAGTTCGACCTGCCCGCAACGGGCCGGACGCGCCTGCCGATCGACGCCCTGGCGGTGCGCTACGGCGCCGGGGCCCCGCCCGAGCGCCGCGCCCTGATGGCGGATGCGGGCTGGCACTTCGTGCCCCGGGCGGCGGTCTTCTACCCGCCGACCCAGCGCAACAATGTCGGCACGACCTACTACGCGCCGATGGCCACCCTGGCGGAGGTCGCGGTCGACACCGCCAGCGGCGACGTGACGATCCTGTCCCACCACTCGATCCTCGAGTGCGGCCGCCAGATCGTGCCCGAGCTGGTCTCCGGCCAGGTGCAGGGCGGCCTCGCCATGGGGATCGGCCACGCCCTCAAGGAGGTGCTGCCCCTCTACGAGGACGGCCCCGGCGACGGCACGTGGAACTGGAACCGCTACGAGCTCCCGCGCGCCCGCGACGTGGCCCCGTGGAACCAGACGGTGGAGATCCTGCCGCCGCTCTCCGAGACCGACCCGCCCAAGGGCATCGCCGAGGTCGTGATGATCGCCGTCGTCCCGGCGCTGGCCAACGCCGTCGCGCACGCGATCGGCCACCGCTTCCACGAACTCCCCATCCGGCCCGAGCGCATCCGCGAGGCACTGGCATGAGCGCCGCCATCGAGATCAAGGACCTCTCGCTCCGCGTGAACGGCGCGGCGGTCGGTCCGATCCCCGTCCCCGTCGGCACGAGCCTGCTCGACGTCCTGCACGAGTGGCTGGGCCTCACCGGCAGCCGCATGGGCTGCGGGCAGGGCATCTGCCACGCCTGCACGGTGATGCTGGAGGAGGCGGCCGGCCCGCGGGAGATCCGCGCCTGCATCACCGGCGCGCACTGGTTCGAGGGGCGGAGCATCCGCACCGTCGAGGGCCATGCCCGCACCGCGCCGGACGGCACCGTCGTGCTCTCGCCGGTCCAGCAGGCCTTCATCGAGAATTTCGCCTTCCAGTGCGGCTACTGCACGCCGGGCTTCGTCACCGGGGCGAGCGTGCTGATCGAGCGCCTGCGCCGCGAGCCGATCCGCCGCGACGAGGTCGAGCGGGTCGTCACCGAGGCGCTCGACCGCCACATCTGCCGCTGCACGGGCTACGTCCGCTACCATCAGGCGGTGCGCGACCTCGTGCTGGCGACCCCCGGTCTCGTGACCGCCTGAGGCGCGCCGTGCGGATCCCGTCCCTCACCACCCCCGCGCGGCGCGTCGGCGCCGGGCTCGCCGCCGCCCTCGCGGTGGCCGTCTCGGCGGCCGGCCTCGTCGCCTCCGGCGCCCTGGAGCGCAGCGTCGTCGCGCGCGACGTCGAGACCCCGCTGAGCGCGGAGGCCGTGCGCGGCCTCGCCCCCCGCGGCGCCAAGGTCGCCGCCGCGGCCGACTGCTTCGCCTGCCACACCGCCCGGGGCGGCGCCTCCTGGGCGGGGGGACTGCCCCTGGAGACGCCCTTCGGCACGATCCACGCCACCAACATCTCGCCGAGCCCGCAGGGCATCGGCGGCTGGAGCCGCGCCGACTTCCACCGGGCCCTGCGCGACGGGATCGCGCCGGGCGGCCGCCACCTCTACCCGGCGATGCCCTACACGTCGTATCGCGGCCTGACGCCGGAGGATGTCGACGCCCTCTACGCCTACCTGATGACCCGCGCGCCGGTCGCGGTGGAGAACAGGGCCAACACCCTCGCCTTCCCGTTCGACCAGCGCTGGACCCTGGCGGCCTGGAACCTCCTGAGCCTGCCGGCCACGGTCGCCGCGCCCGACCCGGGCCGCTCCCCCCTGTGGAACCGGGGCCGCTACGTCGCCGACGCCCTCGGCCATTGCGGCGAGTGCCACACGCCGCGCACCGTGATCCAGGCCATGCGCCCGGACGCCGTCTATCGCGGCGCCACGATCGAGGGCGTCGAGGCGCCCGACATCACGCCCGCGGGCCTCGCGCGGATGGGCTTCACCCCGCACGGCCTGCGCGACTTCATGCGCACGGGGCTCTCGGCCCAGGGCGGCGCGACGCACCAGATGTTCGACGTCGTGCATTTCTCGACGCAGCACATGGACGAGGCCGACCTCACGGCGCTCTCCGCCTACCTGTTCGACCGTGACGCCCTGCCGGCCGAGCCCGAGACGCCGGTCGCCGCCACCCCCGCGGCGATCCCGGCGGCGGTCGCGGCCCAGGGTCGGGCCAGCTACGCCGGCCTCTGCGCCGGCTGCCACGGCGGGGCGGGGGAGGGGATCCCCCACGTCTCCGTGCCGCTGCGGACGAACACCGCGATGCGGGTCGCGGGCGCGGGCGGTCTCCTGCGGGCGATCCTCGTCGGGCTCCCGGCGCAGCGCTTCCCGGGCAACGAGCGGATGGAGGCCATGCCGCCCTTCGCCGCCCTGATCGACGACGCGGCGCTCGCCGACCTCGCGACCTGGATGCGGGCCGAGTGGGGCGGGCAGGGTCAGGCGGTCACGCCGGACGAGGTCGCGCGCCAGCGCGCGGGTTTGCGGGCCGACGCTTCGCACTGAAGGCGGCCGGGAGGAGGGGGCGGACATGACCATGGCTTGTCGGATCGCGGCCGCGCTGCTGCCGCTCGGGATGACGTGCGCGGCGGGGGCGCAAGACCTCGGGACGGCCTCCTCGGCGCCGGTGGCGCCCGAGACCACGACGGTGGTGGAGGACGGCCCGTTCTTCCTCTTCGCCGACACCCAGATCAGCTACCGCTACCAGTTCCCCACCGTCTCGCCCGGAATCCAGATCCAGCGCCCCGACGGCAGCTTCGTCTCCCGCGCGGCGCCCAAGCACATCCTGAACATCTCCCACGCCGATGCCTGGGCCTACGGGACGAACTTCTTCTCCCTCGACATCCTCAAGTCCGGCTCCCAGTTCCCGGCCGGCACCACCAACGCGCCGGGCTCCGTCGCCGCCCCGTTCTTCGCCGATTACGGCAACACCGAAGCCTACGGGCTGTATCGCGGCACGCTGAGCCTCAACGCGCTCACGGGCACGAAGGCCTTCACCGTTCCCGGCCTCGTCAAGGAGGTGTCGCTCGCCTTCGGCTTCGACGCCAACGCCCAGAACGACGCCTTCGGCTCGAAGAAGCGCGACATCGTCGGCGGCCTGAACTTCGCCTTCGACGTGCCGGCGGGCTTTCTCAACCTCTCCGTGCAAGCCTACAAGGAGTGGAACCGGAACGGGTTCAATCTCCAGCCGGACCGCGACCAGAGCTTCGACACGGTCCCGGAATTCGAGCTGGTCTACAACTTTCCCCTGACCTTCACGGGGCTGCCGCTCAGCCTCGTCGGCTTCAACAACATCGTGCTGCCGAAGGGGCGGGGCGTGAGCAACCCGGCCGCCTTCGCCTTCAACCCGCCCCGCGGGCTCGAATTCCTGTCGCGCACCAACCTCGTGCTCGATCTCGGCAAGCTCGTCTACGATCAGCCCAACCAGGTCGATGTCTTCGTCGGGTTCCAGTACTGGCACAACAAGTTCGGGAACGTCGAGACCGCGACCTTCAAGGGCACCGAGGAGAAGAGCTTCCTCGCCGGCGTCGCGTTCCACGTCTTCTGATGCCGTTTCGGTCGATCAGATCGGTTCCGCCGTCGTTGCGAGCGGAGCGAAGCAATCCAGCCGGCACCACGTTCCCCGATGTCCCGCAGCCCTGGGTTGCTTCGCTGCGCTCGCAATGACGGAGCGGGCTGCACCGACCGAAGCGTCACGCCGCGGAGGATGATCGGGTCGGACGCCGAGTTCACATTGTCGGGACAGTCCGTTGACAGGTCCGAACTGCTCCTGACGATCCCCGCTCATGATTTCCCTGGAAAGCATCCGCATCTTCCTGCGCTCGGCGGAGACGGGGAGCTTCTCGGCCGCCGGCCGCTCGCTGCGGCTGTCACCGTCGGTGGTGAGCTACCGGATCCAGACCCTGGAGGAGCATCTCGGCTGCCTCCTGCTCACCCGGACGACGCGGCGCATGAGCCTCACGGAGGCCGGCCGGATCTTCTACGACCGCTGCCTCGACATCACCGCGGCGGTCGAGCAGGCGGAGAAGAGCGTCGAGACCGCGGGCGCGGTGCCCCGCGGGGTGCTGAAGGTGACGGCGCCGCTCGGTCTCGGCCGCCGGGTCGTCGCGCCGCTCGTGCCGCGCTTCCGCGACCGCCACGGCGAGACCGATGTCCGGCTGCGCCTGTCGGAGCACCTCCTCGACCTCGTGCAGGAGGCGGTCGACGTCGCGGTCCGCCTGTCGCAGATGCGCGATTCCACCTTCACCCTGCGGAAGGTCGCGGAGATCGAGCGGGTCCTGTGCGCGGCGCCGGCCTACCTGGCCGAGCACCCCGCGCCCGCCGAGCCGGCGGACCTGCTGCAGCACGATTGCCTGCTGCTGCGCTATCCCGGCGCCGAGCAGTTCCGCTGGACCCTGGTCGACGGGCAGGAGACCGTGACCCTGCCGGTCTCGGGGCACATCGACGCCGACGACGGCGACACGCTCACCGCCTGGGCGCTGGCCGGCGAGGGCATCGTCCTGAAGCCGCTGTTCGAGGTCGCGGCGCACCTCGCCGAGGGTCGGCTCGTCCCGGTCCTGGAGCACACCCCGCCGACCAGCGTGACGCTCGGCCTGCTCTACCCGTCCCGCAAGATGCTGTCGGCCCGGACCAAGACCTTCGTCGACATGACGCACGAGGCCCTGCGCCAGCACGTGAGCGAGCAGCTCGCCCTGGTCGGCGGCCGGGCGGTCTGAGGCGGCCGCCTCAGGCCGCGACGAGGGCCTCCAGGCGCAGGGCGGCGATCCGTCCGACCTGCCGCAGGGCCTCGGCCCGCTCGGTCTCCGGCGGGTTGCCGAGCCGCTGCTCCAGCCGGGCGAGGATCGCGTCGCGGTCGAGGCCCCGGACGGCGATGATGAACGGGAAGCCGAAGCGCTCGGCGTAGGCCCGGTTGAGGTCCTGCAGCCGCGTCACCGCGGGGGAGGGGCCGCCCAGCAATCCGCTTCCCGCCTGCTCGCGGCTGGAATGCGCGGTGAGCTCGCCGCGCTGGGCGGCCCGCCCGGCAAGTTCGGGATGCGCCCGCAGCAGGGCGAGCTGGCGGACCCGGTCGGCGCCCGCCACCGTCGCCTCCATCGCCGCGTGCAGGTCCGCGCACGCCGCGAAGGGCCCGCGGTCGAAGGCCGCCTCGGGGACCCAGGGGGAGTGCTCGTAGACCTCGGCGAGGAGGTCCACGAAGGCGTCGCGCGCGAGCGCGTTGAGCGCGGCGATGGTGATCACGAACCTGTCCTCTCCGGGGTCGGTCCCGCCGCCGGGGCGCCGGGAGGATGGTGGGCCGCCCAGTGCCGGGCGATGTCGATCCGCCGGGTCACCCAGACGTCGGGACGGGCCAGGACGTGGTCGAGGAACCGGGCGAGGGCCGGCAGGCGGGCGGGACGTCCGACGAGGCGGCAATGCAGCCCGATCGACAGCATCTTCGGGGCGCTCGCCCCCTCCTCGTAGAGGCAGTCGAAGGCGTCGCGCAGGTGCGCGAAGAACTGCTCGCCCGACGGGAAGCCGCCGGGGATCGAGAAGCGCATGTCGTTGGTGTCGAGGGTGTAGGGCACCACGAGGTGGTCCCGGCCGGCGACGCGGACCCAGTAGGGCAGGTCGTCGGCGTAGCTGTCCGAATCGTAGAGGAAGCCGCCCTGCTCGACCACGAGCCGCCGGGTGTTCGGGCTGTCGCGGCCGGTGTACCAGCCGAGCGGCGTCTCGCCGGTCAGGCTCCGGATCGTCTCGACCGCGCGGGCGAGGTGCTCCCGCTCGATCGCCTCCGGGACGTCCTGGTAGGGCAGCCAGCGCCAGCCGTGGCCGGCGATCTCGTGGCCGTCGCGGAGAAAGGCCTCCACGGCGGCCGGATTGCGGGCGAGCGCCTGCGCGACGCCGAAGACCGTGAGGGGAACGCCGCGCTCGCGGAACAGGCGCAGGATCCGCCAGACGCCCGCGCGCGCGCCGTACTCGTAGAGGCTCTCCATGCTCATGTGCCGCGCGGGGAAGGGCGTGGCCCCGGCGATCTCGGAGAGGAAGATCTCGGCGTGGGGGTCGCCGTCGAGGACGGAGCGCTCGCCGCCCTCCTCGTAGTTCAGCACGAACTGGACGGCGACGCGGGCGCCGCCGGGCCAGCGGGCGTCGGGCGGCGCCTCGCCGTAGCCGACGAAGTCGCGCGGGGGGCCGTCTGTATCCGGTGCGGTCACGGGCGGGATCCTGCGTTGGCGCGAATAGACGGGGTCCGACGGTTATCGCGCGGCGAGCCAGCGGGCGAGCGCCGCGCGCTCCTCGGGCTGCATGTCGGTGATGTTGTTCGGCGGCATCGCGTGGGTCAGGACGGCCTGCAGGCGGATGGCCGGCGCGAAGCGCGCGACGTGCTCGGGGCTGTCGAGGAGCACGCCCTTGGGCGGGCTCGTCAGGCCCGGCCACAGGGGCTCGGCGGCGTGGCACATGGCGCAGCGCGTCCCGACCACGGCCATCACGGCGTCGTCGACCGCGGGGCCCTCGAGCGCGCCCGTCCCGGCCGCCGCGAGGCTGATCGCCGGGGCCAGAGCCGGGGCCGGGGCTGCCTCGGCGGCGGCCGACAGGCCGATCCGCTCGCGGGCGCCCGGCGACGAGGCGACGCTGATCGCGACCGCCACCGCCACGCAGGCCGTCGCGACGCCCCAGGTCCACCAGCGGTCGCCCCCGCCGGCATTGCGCACGTTGAAGTAGTGGCGGACGACGCCGCCCGCGATCACCACGAGGCCGACGATGGTCCAGCTGTAGGGCGAGGACCACGCCATCGGGTAGTGGCCGGACAGCATGAAGAACAGCACCGGCAGCGTCAGGTAGTTGTTGTGGGACGAGCGGTTCTTCGCCTGCTTGCCCCAGGCGGGGTTCGGGACCCGGCCCGCGACCAGCTCGGCGATCGCCTTGCGCTGGTTGGGCATGATGACGAAGAACACGTTGCCGGTCATCCAGGTCGCGATCACCGCGCCCGTGTGCAGCATCGCGGCCCGGCCCGAGAAGACCTGCTGGAAGCCGTACGCGAAGGCGACGACCGTGAGGAACACGGCGGCCGCGAGCAGCGGCGGCCGGTTGGCCAGGGGCGAGCGGTTGAGCCCGTCATAGATCAGCCAGCCGAGGGCGAGGGCGCCGAGGCCGATGGCCGCCCCGGTCATCGGCGTGATCACGCGGACCGCCGGATCGATCAGGTAGAGGTCGGCCTGACCGTAATAGACCCAGCACAGCAGCGAGAAGCCCGACAGCCAGGTCGCGTAGGATTGCCATTTGTGCCAGATCAGGTGCTCCGGCATCCGGTCGGGCGCGACGAGATACTTGCGCACCTGGTAGAAGCCGCCGCCGTGCACCTCCCAGGCCTCGCCGCCCTTGCCGGTCGGGATTGCCGGAATGGCGCGCAAGCTGGCGTCGAGATGCATGAAGTAGAACGACGCGCCGATCCAGGCGATCGCGGCGACGACGTGGGTCCATCGAATGAGGAACCCGCCCCATTCGTGCAGGATCGGATACATGGGACGGATCCTCCGCGATCTGTCGTGGGGCCGGGTTCGGCCTCGATGTCGGCTCGTGGTTCGGCCCGAGCCGCGACCCCGGGTGTGCCCCGAACCGCGGCCGGCAGCGACCCGCCGCGGCGCCAAGGACCTTCAAAATCATTCGGGAAATGCCGGACGCTTTTCGGGTTGTCCGAGCCCCCCGCCCCGTGCTCGTCTCCACCGTCTCCTTCGGCCCGACAGACCTTCGCCCGCCTCGGGCCGCGGGCGCGGGCCTTTCCGTCCGGGAGGACGCCGATGGGCCATCTTTCGACACACGTCCTCGACACGGCCGCCGGCAAGCCGGCGGCCGGGGTCACCGTCGAGCTCCGGCGCCTCGCCGGGGACGGCAGCGGGGACGGCACCGGGGAGACCGTCGCGTCGGCCACGACCAACGGCGACGGACGGACCGACGCCCCCCTGCTCGCGGGCGACGCCCTGACGCCCGGGACCTACGAGCTCGTCTTCGCCGTCGGCGCCTATTTCGCCGGGACGGGTGCCGGCGCCGAGCGGCCGTTCCTCGACCGCGTGCCGGTGCGCTTCTGCGTCTCGGACCCGGACGCCAAGTATCACGTCCCGCTGCTCATCACGCCGTGGAGCTACTCCACCTATCGCGGGAGCTGACACGGGATCGGCCGGCATCGGCCCGGGCGGAGCCTGCCGGAGCGCCGGAACTCAGCTTTCCGGCCGCGCCCCGGCGGCGCGACCGGTCGCCTCCCGGGGCGAGTGGCCGAACAGCGCCTTGTAGGCCCGGCTGAACGCCGCCTCCGACTCGTATCCGACGCGCAGCCCGATCTCGCCGACGCGGGCGTCGCCCGCGGCGAGCATGTCCCGCGCGAGGTTCAGGCGCCACTCGTTCTGGTAGCGCAGGGGTGAGCGACCGACGAGCGCGTTGAACCGCTCGCAGAAGCTCGACCGCGACATGCCGGCGACGTCCGACAGGGCCTCCACGCTCCAGCGCTGCAGCGGCCTCTCGTGCATGACCTTGAGGGCGCGGGCGATGCGGGGATCGGCCAGGCCGGCCAGCCACCCCGACGTCCGGCCGAGATGAACCCAGGTCCGCAGCGTGCGTATGACCGCGAGGTCGATGATGCGCGAGATCATCAGGGCCGCGCCGGGTTCGGCGTCGGTCGTCTCGACCAGCAGGAAGTGCACGAGGCCGTCGAGCCATCCGGCGCCCTCCTCGCGCCGGATGCAGATCTGCTTCGGCAGGAGCGCGATCATGCTGCGGAGCGTGTAGGGATCGAACCAGAACCGGCAGGCGACGACGTCCGCGCCCTCGGCGGCGACCAACCGCCCGGTTCCGAGGCCGCGAGGCAGGAACAGCAGGTCGCCGGCGCCGACCGCGAGGGACTCGCCGTCGCCTTCGAGTATGAGGGCGCCCGCGATCACCACGAGGACGTGGCCTGCGCCGGCATCCAGATCCAGGCGCTCGCCCGGCGCGACCGGCCGGGACTCGACGCGGTCCCCGGTGAGGCGGATCTGCGCGAGCACGTGGGACAGCAGGTCGCCGGAGGCGGCGCTGCGCGGCCCGCCCTCCGGAAGATCGGTCAAGTTTTCCAGCGTTTCCGACATGGCTGGCCCCGGCTCCCGATCCTAAACGTGGGCCCATCGAAGCGCGTATTCGCTCGGCGCGTCCGGATCTACGAAGCTATAAATCGGAATCTATCGTGTCCATCTGCCTTGTTCACGAATAGATCCGGTCCGTCGAGCCGCGCTCAGTACACGAAGGAGCCGACGATGAGAACCGACCCGCAGCGCGATCGCGGTCCTGCCTTGCCCTGGCTCACCGCCTACTACTTCGTGCGTGCCGGCGCCGCCGCCGCCTGGGTGGCCGCCGCGCTCGGCCTCGGGCGAGGCATGCCGGCGGTCGCCGCGACGCTCCTGGTCGCCTATCCCGCCTGGGACGCGCTCGCCAACCTGGCCGACGCCCGGCGCAACGGCGGCCTCGCGGGCAGTCCCAGCCAGGCCCTCAACGCGGCGATCAGCGCGGCGACCGCGATCGCGGTCGCGGTCGCCCTCGGACGGGGCCCGAACGCGGTGCTCGCGGTGTTCGGCGCCTGGGCCATCCTCTCGGGACTGCTCCAGCTTCTCTCCGGCGCGCGCCGCTGGCGGGCCGGCGCCCAGTGGACCATGGTCCTGAGCGGCGCGCAATCGGCGCTCGCCGGCGGCTTCTTCATCCGGCAGGCGGCCGGCGCCGCGGTCCCCGGGATCGTGGATGTCGCGCCCTACGCGGCGTTCGGCGCCTTCTACTTCCTCGTCTCCGCGGCCTGGCTGACGGCGACGCGCATGCGGGACGCGTCGCGGGCCCGCGCCGCCTAGGCGCCGGTGCGGCCGGGCGGATCCGACCTCGATCATCGCCCCGGCCCCTCCGGACATCCGCACCGTCGTCCCCTCCCGACCGCCGTCGGACAGCAGAGGCCATGCTCCATGGGCGCGCGAACGAGCGTGAAGCCGCGGAGGAACGCGGTCGAGGCCTACCTCCACGTCCTGCACGCGCTGATGCTGCGCGACATGCGCACCCGCTTCGGCGCGTCGATGTGGGGCTACGGGGTCGTCGTTCTCTGGCCGTGCGTGCACGTCTTCGTGCTGATCACGATCTACACGGTTCAGAAGCTGCCCGCGCCGCTCGGCGACGACAGGGCCCTGTTCTTCGCCACGGGCGCCGTGCCCGTGCTCGTCTTCCAGTACATCTCGCGTGAAGTCATGAAGTCCGTGATCGTCAACCGGCCGCTGACCTACTACCCGCAGGTCAGGCTGTTCGACCTGGTGTTCTCCCGCGTGCTCGTCGAGATCGTCACCGGCTTCCTGGCCCTGCTGGTCGTGAGCGGTGTCCTGGTCGCGCTCGGCACGAACCCGGTCCCGGCGGACCCGCTGACGGCGGTGGGCGGCTATCTCGCCGCGATCGCGCTCGGGATCGGGATCGGCACGATCAACGTCGCGATCATCGGCTTCTTCCCCGGATGGCTGATCGGCTACGCCCTGTTCAGCATCATCCTGTACGTGTCCAGCGGCGTCCTCTTCCTGCCGAGCTACTTGCCGGAACGGCTGTACTACTGGGCCAAGTTCAATCCGGCCCTGCAGGTCGCGGAATGGATGAGGTCGGCCTACTACCCGGCTGCCGGACTGCAGGTCGACCATCTCTACGTCGTCGTGTTCGGCCTGACCGCGGCGTGTGTCGGCCTGGGCCTGGTCGTGCGCGGCGGCGGCCAGCTGCGAGGCTGAGCGCGGACGCGTCCGATCGGCCCGGGCGCGGAGGACGCGGCTCAGCCCGATCGCGCGTCCGACGACGGCGACGTCGCGCCGCCGCGGTGGGCGATCAGGTCGATCTCGACCAGGGCGTCGTAGGCGAGCCCGGTCGTGCCCACGCAGGTGCGGGCCGGCAGCCGGTCGGGCGGGAAGAAGGATCTGTAGGTGGCGTTGAAGGCGGCGTAGTCGCGCTTGAACTCGGTCAGGAACGCGCGCGCGACGACGACGTTCTCGAGGCCGAGGCCGAGGCCGGCCAGGACCGTCGCGAGATTGGCCATCACGTTGCGGGTCTGCGCCTCGATCCCGTCGGGCAGGACGCCGGGCCTGTCCGGCGTGTCGGGCATCTGACCCGTGACGAAGACGAAGCCGTCGACCTCGACCGCGTGGCTGAAGGGGGCGACCGGCTGCGGCCCTCCGGAGACCATGTGGAACAGCATGGCCGACGAGGCGGACTGGGGTTGCGGCACCGCGATCTCCCTTGCGACGGGCGCGACCCGCCCGATCTCCGTGATCCAGGTCCGCGACCGTAGGGTCACGATCAGGCCGGGGATAGTGTCGGATGCGGCGGTCGGATCCGGTCCGCGCCATGCCCGGTGGAGAGGGTCAGAAGAAGCGCCGAATCTCCTCCGCGATCGCGTCGCCGTCCGTCTCCAGGGCGAAGTGCCCGGTGTCGAGGAAGGTGACGCGCGCCTTCGGGATGTCGCGCCGGAACGCCTCGGCGCCGGGCGGGATGAAGAACGCGTCGTTGCGCCCCCAGACGGCGAGGAGCTTCGGGCGGCGCGCGCGGAAGAAGGCCTGGATCAGCGGGTAACGCTCGAGATTGCGCTTGTAGTCGAGCTTGAGCGTGACCTGCCGGTCGGCATTGCCCGGCCGCGCCAGGATGGCCGCGTCGAGCGTGTAGGCCTCGGGCTCGATGCGGGACGGGTCGGGCACACCCTGGACGTAGGCGGCCCTGACGCCGTCGAGGGTCATGCGGGCGCGGATCGCCGCGACGGCGGCCGCGTTCGGCGCGGCCCAGTAGGCCCGCAACGGCGCCCAGGCCGCGTCGCCGAGCCCGTCGAGATAGGCGTTGCCGTTCTGGGACACGATGCCGGCGACGCGATCGGGATGGGCGAGCGCCAGATCCCATCCGACCGGCGCCCCGTAATCGAACGTGTAGAGGATGTAGCGGTCGAGGCCGAGCGCGCCGACGAACGCCTCCGTCGTGCGCGACAGCGACGCGAAGTCGTAGACGTAGGCGCGATCCTCCGGGACGTGCGTGAACCCGAAGGAGGGCAGGTCCGGCGCGATCAGGCGGAAGCGATCGGCCAGCCTAGGCATGAGGTGCCGGAAGTAGAAGGACGAGTTGGCGAAGCCGTGCAGCAGCAGGATGACCGGGGCGTCGGGGCGACCGGCCTCCCGGTAGAAGACGTCCACGCCGTCGGCCCGGACCGTGCCGTGGCGGACCTCTCCGGCCCGCGCGGGGTGGACCTCCGCCCGCACGGTGCCCGACGCCGCCGCGCCCGTCGCCAGCACGCCGCCGGCGAGCACACGCCGCCGCGTCGCGCGGGCCGGTCCGCGCCCCGTCATCTCGTCTCCGTGCGTGTGTCGCGTCATGGCGCGCCTCATCCTGGCGGGACGGCATGCGTCGGGATCGTCACCGCCGGGTCGGACGGCGTGGCCGCCGTGCGGGACGGCGATCGGCCTGACCGGGCCGCGGCCCGGACGCGCGAACCCGACGGCGCGACCATGATGCAGGGACGCGGCGCGCTCCGGAACAGCGAGTCGTCGCAATTCACCATTCCCTGCCGTGAAACGGTCGACGGCCGCCGCGGCGGCGACCGCGGGCTTCCCGAAGGCCCGAAGCGCCGCCCCGGCGCTAGAGGCCGAGGTTGCGGCCCGGATGCGCGTCGGCGAGCTTGGCCCGGCGGACGTAGCCCCGCATCGTCTTGAGATCCCGGTGGCGGGAATGCGCCATGATCTCCTCGTCGCGCGATCCGCGCCTGTACGCCTCGGTGATGAAGCCCGCGCGGAACCCGTGGGCGGAGATGCGCTCGCGGGGTCCGGCGACGAGGCCGGCTTCCGCCGCGCGCTTCTGAACGATGCGGCCCACCGAGTCCGGATGCAGCCCGTCGTCCATCACGGTGCCGTCCGCCCGGACGGCCCGGAAGACGTAGCCGTCGGCCGGCGCCGCCTGCAGCCAGCGCCGGAGCGCGGCAACCGGACAGGTCGCGGGGCTCCCGCCCGCCAGGACGGTCACGACCGTGCCCTCGCCGTCCTGATCACCTTTCGAATGCGGCAGGAAGACATCGACGGCGCCGTCCCGGAACGCGAGATCTTCGCGGCGGATCCGCGCGACCTCGGAGCGCCGGAACGCGCCGGCGAAGCTCAACAGGAACAGGGCGCGGTCCCGGAGCGCGGCCACCGTCCCTTCACAGGCGGCGACGATCCGGCGCGTTTCGGGCACGCCGAGCGCGGCGGCCTGCTTCTTCGGCCTGCCGTAGCGCCGGAACATCCCGCGCAGCGCCGCCCGGACGGCCGGATGGGCCGGGATCCACGGCAACCCCTGGAGCTTGTGCGCCTGACCGATCGTGACGAGCCGACGCTCGATCGTCGCGCGCTTGTGGGTCTCGGCCATGGAGGTGAGGTAGCTCGCCACCTGCTCGGGACCCGCGGGCAGGGGCGCGAGATCGTGGCCGCCGCACCAGCGCGCGTAGTGCTGCCAGTCGGCGCGGTAGGCCCGACGGGAATTCTCCGAGAGCGCCTCGTCGGCGAAGGCGCGGGCGCGGGCGGCAAGCGTGGCGGGCAGCGTCATGGCTCTCTCTCTCCCTCGGTCGCGCCTGAGCGTGACGCTACGTCTGATAAGAAAGGGTTATCAGACGCTGACCGATGCGGCGCGGCCCGGGCCTCCCCGCTACGTGGAGGAGGGTGGGCTGCGTGCCTCGCGAACGGTCCACGCGCGGACGGGACGTTCCCGCTCCGCGGCAGGTCGGGAACGGCGCGCGATCGCGCGGACCTGCGGCCCGGCATCACCCGCCGCGGCGAGTCGGAGCGTCCATCGGAACCGTGTGATCGGATCGGGGTGGCGCCCCATCGCCTCCGCATCCGGGCAGACGGTCCGCCAACGGTCCGAGCCAGCCGCCCGGCCCGCCGGCAGTGCTTCTCCGGTTCGTCCGGATGGTCACCCTCCGACAGCGTCGCTGCGCAAGGGTCGCGACGTTGGAACACCGCCGCGGGAGGTGTCCGTGCGTGCGGTCACGCGCTCGACGGAAGTTCATCCAGTGGTTGTGAAGCACGCCGCGGAACTTTAATCCCGGACGATCGCGGTTTTTATTGATCATGCTCTGACGCCGAGCGCGCAACCTCAAATCACTATTGGATATCCCGGGAAAGAAGACCGCGATCATTAACCTGCATTTAGTTTCGCACCCGCATCTTGGCTCAACGCCTTCCGCATTGAGCAAGCTGCGGAGCTCTCTGCGATCCTGAACACTGGAGGGGATGTCATGGGTCGGTTTCGCAATTTGCGATTGGGCACCAAGATCGCGATACCGGCCGCCCTACTGCTCGCGACCGCCGTCGGCATCGTCTTCTTCGCGCGGTCGGCGATCGACGAGCTCGAGAAGAACACCCAGCAGATCGTCGACGTGGCCGCCGTTCGCGCCGTCACAGCGCTGCAGATGGCGCTGGCCATGAGCAACGCGACGATCTCCGAGAAGAACATCATCATACAGACCGATGCGGCCACGATGGCTGCCGAGCGTCAGCACTTCCAGCGCGAGCGGACGCTCGCCTACGAGGCGATCGACCGCCTCATCGCCCTCGCGGACACCCCGGCTCGGCATTCGGCGAACGCAGCCATCAAGGTCGATATGGGCGCGTATTTCGCGGCGGCCGACCGCGCCATCGCCCTGGGCATGAAGAACGATGCCGAAGGGGCCCGGACGATCTCGGTCGACGAGGGCCGCCCCGCGCGGGCCAAAGTGCTGGAAGGCGTCCAGATGCGGACCGAGACGAACGCCAGGGAGCTCAGAGCCTCCAGGGACCACGCCGTCGCCGTCGCCGAGCAGATCAAGCTGACGCTCACGGTCGTCGCCGCGTCGGGCCTTCTCGTCGCATTCGGGATCCTCGGCGGGATCGTGCTGTTCGGGATCAACCGGCCGCTGGCCAGCCTCGTCGGCGTGCTGCAGCGGATGGCCAGGGGCGAGGTCGACGCCGAGATCGAGGAGGCCGCTCGCGGCGACGAGATCGGTGCCGTCGGCAAGGCGGTCGAGGGCATCAAGGCCATGGTGGCCCAGAAGGCCGCCGAGCAGGCCGAGATCCGGCGCATTGCCGACGCGGCGGCGGCCGTCGAACGCAAGCGGACGATGGTCGAGCTCGCCGACGGTTTCGAGCGCGCGGTCGGCGGGATCATCGGCATGGTCTCGTCCTCGGCCACCGAGCTCCAGGCCACGGCGCAGACGATGACGGCGACGGCCACCGAGACGGCTGGCCGGTCGACCACCGTGGCGGCCGCGGCCGAGGAGGCCGCCAGCAACGTCAACACGGTCGCCGCCGCCGCCGAGGAACTCGGCTCCTCGGTTCAGGAGATCGGCCGGCAGGTCGACGGCTCCGCCGACATGGCGCGGGTGGCGGTCAGCGAGGCCGACCAGACCGGCGCGCTGGTGCAGGAACTGAGCGCGTCGGTCGCGCGCATCGGCGACGTCGTCGGCATGATCTCGACCATCGCGGGACAGACCAACCTGCTCGCCCTGAATGCCACCATCGAGGCGGCCCGCGCGGGTGCCGCCGGCCGCGGCTTCGCGGTCGTGGCGACGGAGGTGAAGGCTCTGGCCGAGCAGACCGCCAAGGCCACCGAGGAGATCACCGGGCAGATCGCCCGGGTTCAGGCCTCCACCGGTCAGGCCGTATCGGCCATCGGGTCGATCACCGTGCGGATCCAGGAGATCAGCCACGTGGCCACCTCGATCGCCGCGGCCGTGGAGCAGCAGGGCGCGGCGACGCAGGAGATCGTCCGCAACGTCAGCCAGGCCGCGATGGGCACCGGCGAAGTGACCAGCAACATCGCCGGCGTGGCCGGCGCGGCCGAGGAGACGGGCGCGGCGGCGAGCCAGGTTCTGGGAGCGGCTTCCGAGCTGTCGCGCCAATCCGAGCATCTCGCTGCCGAGGTGGGGCGCTTCATGGCCACCGTCCGAGCCGCCTGATCCGGGGGCGACCCGCGAGCCCCCGTCCGGCTCATCGCCGGACGGGGCCGTTTCAGGACCGAGATCCGCGAAGGCGGCTCTCGTCCGCCCTGAACCTTCTTCCCGCATCCGGCGTTGAAGACTTCAATCCATGATTGAGGTCCCGATGAAACACCGTACTCTCTTGCGTACTCTCTCTGCCGCTGCGCCGCTGGCGGCCGTCCTCGCCGGGACGGCCTACGCGCAGGCGCCGGCCACCGCGCCGGGCGCGCCGCCGACCTCCTCGGGCGTCGTCACGCCTCAATCGGGCGCGACCGGCGCGCCGGGCGCGGTGACGGGGTCGCCGACCGGGCAAGCCGCCGACACGCGTTCCAACAGCTCCTCAGCCGCGGGCAACGCCAACCAGCCGGAGCGCCCGTCGCCGCAGGGCGGCAGCGGTGGCAGCAGCCGATAGCCGTCGACGATCCGCCGGCACGGCCCCGGTCACGGCCCCGTTGCCGGCGGCCTCTCCCTGAACCGCTCGCGCCGCGCGGCGGCTGCGACACCGGCCATCGCGCTCGGGTCGCGCCGTCGCCGCGCGTCAGGCCTCGTCCTCGGCCGAGCCGGGCCAGGCCGGACCGTGACGCTCCTCGAGTTCGGCTCGGCCGGCTTCGGTGATGCGGTACTCGACGGTCTTCGTGTCCGGATCCGTCCGACCCGTCGCGAGAACCAGTCCCAGGACCTCCATGCGCCGCATGTAGCCGCTGACCTGATAGAAGCGGGCGCCGGTCTGCGCGAGGGTGCGGAGCCGGTAGAGGCTGCCGGGCGGGAGCTTGTACATCGCCCGCCACCGTATCGATTGTCGGCCCGGACGTCAGTGGGGACAGGTCGGTTCGGCCGGCAGCCCCGCGGGTGCTGGACCGCCGCGCGATGCGCGCGGGTCGTTCACGCGAGGCGGGACGGCGCGGCGGATCGGGCCGCGAGCGCCGTCAGGACCGTCCGCCCGTAAGCGGTGGTCGCGAGGCTCGCGCGGAGCTCGCGGTAGAGGTCGTCCCTCCCGAGGCGACAGTCGAGATCGGGGTGCGCCGCGAACCCGTCGAGTTCCTCGAGGATGAGCGCGGCGAAGTCGGCGGGCTCCAGCAGGCCCTCGGCGGCATCGAGGACGCCGTACTCCTCCAGGAATCCGCCACTCAGGGTGATCAGGCCATCCCTGTACCGGATCAGCGCGAAATAGACACCGAACCGGATCATGGCCCGGTCGCGCCAGCCCGCCTCGGCGATGTAGGTCCTCATCATCACGTCGGTGGAGTAGACCTCGTGCTCCCCGTCGCGCTGGGCGAGGTAGTCGCGGAAGACGTCGTGGGCCGTCGGATCGAGGTGGAGCAGCGCCTGCATGGCCGGTGCCAGCGCACCCTGATCGTCCTCGGGCCCCCAGAGCTGGCGATACAGCTTCCTGGCCTCCACCACCCCCGGCTGGACCGCGAGATAAGTCGTGAGGAGTGCGCGCAGCGCCGGGACCACGGCAACGCGCTCGCGGGCGATGCGCGCGAAGAAGGCCGATTCCGTCATCGCCCGCCCGCCGACCTCGAAGGTCAACGCGAGCACGTCGCCCCGCAGGAGTCCCCCCAGATCCGCTCGGATCCGGCCGGTGAGCGCGTCCAGGGTTTCGGCGATGGCGGCGGCCGAGAACGCCGCGACGGTGACCACCGGCTGCGAGCGCGCCAGGAAGCGCCGGACCGCCGACGCGCTCGGGCCTGCCGACGGCCGGGATCGATAGCCGTCCTCCTCCGGGGTGATCGTCCGGGCGGGCGCCGCGTCGGCGCACCGAGCGCGCGGGATGTAGACGGAGTCGCTGAAGAAGCGGATCTCGACCCGCTCCGCATCCGCCACGTCGGCGAAGGCGGAGACGGCCTTCGCGCCGTCGTAGCGCGCGAAGGAGAAGACGGGCGAGCGCGTGCCGTCCAGGCCGATGCGCTGGAAGTCCGTGGTCCGATCCCAGAAATACCCCGACTTGATCCAGAACGCCCGCTCGTCGGGCTCCCAGGCCACCTCCGTGATCGCGCGCGGAGGCTCGGAGCCGGGCCGCGCGACGAGCGTCGCCGCGCGGGCGACGGGCCCGGTTGTCCAGAGTTCGACGGCCTGTCCGAGGCGGGGAGGGCCGGCGTCCCCCGTATCGGCCGCTGCCTCCGGTGGGCCCCCGCGCGCGGGATCGGAGTGCGGCGTGACGGCGTAGCGGCCGCTGGGGCTGAACCAGTAGGGCTTCACCGCGTCCGGCAGCGGGTCGTAGCGCAGCGTCGCGCCGGCCCGTTCGAGCCGACACAACCCGTAGGCCGACCCGCCCGGCCCGCACCGGAAGCCGATGAAGGCCAGTCGCCCTCCGGGATCCTCGAACAGGTCGCCGTGAATGGTCAGGATGGCCGGCCCGTCCGGGCGCGGTGGATAGGCCTCCTCGGGCGACAGGGACCCGACAGGGCCATCGGCATGCCAGACGAGTCCGCGCCCGTGCTGCAGGATCTCGAGATCCGACGCCCGCAGGACGACGATGTCGTCGAGGTACTGCTCGTCGTTCTTCGGTCCATGGCTCCGATAGACCGCGATCCGGTCGGCATCGCGGGTGACGAACAGCTTGTGATTGAAGGGTCCCTCGCCCGGCAGGCGGCGCCGCACGCGATCCCGGCCCGCCCGCCAGTCGATCAGGCAGAGTTCCCCGTCATCGGACAGGCAGACCAGCCCCGCGACGCCGACCAGGGCGGCGGCCCGGATCGAGTCCTGCGGAAAGGGCAGGATCATGCGCCACCGCCCGCCGTCTTCGACGGCCGCGACCGTGTTGTATCGCTGCTCAGTGCCGGTGATCGCCAAACGGGGCATGCACGATCCTCGTCAGCGCCGGAACGTTCGGTCGGCGGGCACGCCGCCCTCCGGAGACGCCCGATGGCCGCGGAGAGGGGAGGGCGCTGTGACCCGCATCTCCCCGTGCCTCGCACGGATCGAGGGGCGGGCGGTCGAGCCGGTCCTGCACCGTTGTCGAGATCCCGCCGACGCGTCCCGGACGCTTCCCAAAGACTTCATCCATCTCGCACAGCGCGCCGGCAGCATCCGTGCCGTCGGCTCCGGGTCCGGCCGGTGTTGCGCCGGAAGAGCACGGGGCTTGTCCATGTCTAGCGCCCTCGTATGGTACCCCGCGCTGCAGCGAACGTCACGGCGCGGCGATGAGCTAGTCCTCTGGACAGGGCCACCGGCTCCGACGATGCCATCGGACAGGTTTGGGCACCGTGGCTCTGTTCTGCTGGCTGCGGTTCGCATGACAGAGGGAGCGCCACCGTGAGGCAACGCCGGCGCGCAGCCGTACGGCCGCAGGGCGCGTGTGAGAGGAATGAAGACGGGTTCGGCGCATTCCCGGACGCGATCGTGACGGCTCTGGCGCTCCGCGCGATCGACGGCGGCCCCCGGATCGCCCGAGGCACACGCCTTCGACCATGCGGACAAGGGCTGGCGCTCGACCCGGCGTCGACGAAGACGGTCACATGTCGGGCGACGACAGGCCGCCCGACAGCGCCGGGGGCTTCCACGGCCTTCCGTCCTGGCACGCAGCATCATCGAGCACGCGCCACCGGCCGGATACACGCTCGGAACAGAATCCACCCATCATGCAGCATCTCCATGGACGAAGCGTGAGGACATCGAAGGCCATGCGCCGTGAGATCACTTTTCTTACCGTGGCAATTCTAGGGTCTTGTCTTGGAGTCCCTGCAATGGCGCAGGAGATGCGCTGGCAGAAGCGGGAAGGGGACGGTCGCGTCCATCTTGCCTACGAGATTCCGGACAGCGGCGCGCAGAGCCTCGCGCTCACCTGCGACACGCGGGGCGGACAGCTGAGTGTCGACTACTACGACGACAGAGACCGCGCTCGGGACGGCACCCGGGCCGAGGTCGAGTTCGCCTCGGAGGGCGGCACGCTCTCGCTGCCGATGCGGGCGAAACAGCTGGAACTCGACGACCAGATCGTGCTCCAGACCACGACAACGTTGACGCAAGACTGGGTGCGCATCCTGTCCGGCAAGACCCTTCGCGTGACGCTCTCTGGCGACACGCAGCGGATCCCTCTGGCCGGCGCCCGGAGCGGTCTCGCCGCCCTGGTCGCGGGCTGCAGCCGTCCTTCGCGATGATTCGCGATGACGCCGGGGGTCAGATCGTAGTATAAGTGCCTGTTATGCGGAGTTCATCGCCGCATTCCATAATGTTTGTTATGCGAATTACAGTATCGCAAACCAATTCAGTCGGATAACCCGCCGGGATCATCACTGCAACAAGGAGTTTGGTCGATCTCCGATATACTAGTTGTCCTCCGCCCCCTCCCCTACTCGCGATCCGGCACCTTTACCGGCGCCGACTGAGCTAGAATTTGGACTTGCTCCGCATAAGTGGCTCTTCGTCATTTCGTGTGGGTCAAGGAGCCAGAAGCACGCGACGGCGTAGGAGGTCGAAGCCGGCCCGGCCGTACATCAGTCGCTTGATCAGCTTCAGTTTCGTAATCTGGCCTTCGGACTGAGCGTTGCTCCACGGCATCGTCAACGCCGCCCTTACCGCGGCCGCATCAACGACGAGCCCGCTGGCGAACGTCTGCGCGGCTCGGATGCCGCTCGCCTTCGCCTCGACGATCCAAGCCTCGAACGCCGCCAGACGTCGGTTGCCATGGGCGGACGATCCGTTCCCCTTCCTCCCGGCCTCGCGTATGTTGGGGTCAATCACGATGGCCGGAAGCCCGGCGAGAGCGGCCTCCTCCACGAGGCGGCGCAAGAGCACGGTCTTGCCGGAACCGGAGCCCGCGATGATTGCGGTGTGGCGAGGCAGAAGCCGCAGCGGCAGGCTCACGCCGGGCGCGCCAGGGGTGAGCCGACGCCCGACCGGTATCGCATCCGCTTCGGTGCGAGCTGCTACGGGCGAAGCGGATCCTTTCGCGACGAGCGAGTTCTCGGGGGCGGCTTGAACGTCGAGGACCGGCGAGTGGACCGGAACCGCAGCCCCCTCCCCCACCGCTTGATCCTTCACCTGAACTTGGCCGACTGTCGCCGCATGGGCGAGACCCGCATTCCGGAAGAACGCCGTGCTCACGAGCGGCTGCTCGGCACGGATCCAACGCTCGAACCGATCGGACGCGCCCTCCTCTTGCGCCCGCGTGTGCAGGTCGCGCAGAGCGACGAAGACACGGAGATCCGCGTCCGAGGGGTCGATCAATAGGCCCCCAGCCGTCGTGAAGGCGTCGACGAGCTGCTTCGTCTTGGGCCCGCCGGGCATCGACCAGCCCACGACGCGCCGGCTCCAGGCGTCGACCACCACGGCGAGGTAGAGGAAGCCCGCGGCGGTCGGCACGAAGGTGATGTCACCTACCCAGAGCTGGTTGGGGGCCTCGGCCGAGAAGGTGCGGTCCACGAGATCGGGCGCGGGGCGAGCCTCCCGGTCGCGTCGAGTGGTCACGACGCCTCCGCGCTGGCGGCTGACGCCGACAAGGCCCGCCTCGCGCATCAGCCGCGCAATGCGCTTGCGTCCGTGTCGTGCGCCCTGCGCTGCCAGCGTAGCGTGCCCGCGCGGCGCAGCGTAGATTTCGCCCGACCCAGCGTTAGCGGTGCGGATCTGCTTCAACAACGCGGCATCCGCCACGGCACGGACGGAGGGCGTGCGCTGCCGCCAAGCGTGATAGAGCGCACCACTGGGCCCGGGAGCTCATGAGCCTCGGCCACGACGTGCGGCTGATGCCGCCGGCTTACGTGAAGCCGTACGTGAAGCGCGGTAAGACCGATGCGAACGATGCCGCAGCCATCTGTGAGGCGGTGACGCGCCCGAGCATGCGCTTCGTGCCGGTGAAGTCGACCGAGCAGCAGGCGGCGCTGGCGCTGCACCGGACGCGCGACCTGCTGGTCAAGCAACGCACGCAGTTGGTGAACATGATCCGCGGCCTGCTCGCCGAGTTCGGGATCGAGATGGCGCGGGGCCTGCGGCACGCGCTCGAACTGGCGACCCGACTCTCGGCCGGAGACGCAGCCGAGGTGCCGCCGTTAGCCCAGCGCGTGGTGACCGGGTTGCTCGTGGTCGGCATGACCTCTCTGGTCCGGCGTGCGAAGACGACACCGACCTCGGTCGACCCGCGGCTGCCGGCGCTGCTGCAGCGCAAGCCGGTGCGCGTGGTGACCGTGGCGGCGGCCAATCGCACGGCGCGGGTCGCCTGGGCGATCATGACCCGCGGCGGCACCTACCGCGCACCGGCGGCCACGGCCGCCTGACAGCACGCGAAGGAGACGTTTCCAGGTTGCGAGGACGATGAGAGTTGATGGCGAACCGGTCAGACCGGGAGCCGGGACACGCCGCGGCCTGTCCAGGGCGTCATAGCCCGCGAAGCAGAGTGGGACCCAGCTCGCGGATACCATCAGGGCCAGCGGTCAACATGAACGACTGCATCGACAGGCCGGACACAAGACTGCACCCGACCAACGCGTCAGAAGCTCAATTCGCTACTTGCAATGCGGGAGCCATCCACACAGGACCATCTGCATCCCACCCGTCTGAGACACTCCGCCACCTGCTACGCTATAGCGAGGCATGGAAGAGGCCGTCGGTCCGATACCGAGCAAGGCTGTCGGCGGAGCGGATTTTTGCTCATCGGCCCTATTGGGTTACCTAGATTTTTTGATAGACAGTCCTGTGAGCCAGCGTACAAGTCGCTTCCGCGGCCTAGACGGTTATGAGTCCTTCGTGAGTCGCAAATATCGCCGGGCGGCCCTGTTCCCGAATGTATCCCAGATGACGATATCGCGGAAGAAACTCTGACGACCGGGCCCTGCCGGCCGCTTCTCCTCGTCACACGGTGCGGATGTCGGCCGGACCAATTTAATCCGGAAATCGTCGACGGCGCTCAGAAACCGCGGCCGCGGTCGACCCGGTTGAGAAGCGGCTGCCCGTCCCGGCAGGCCCGGACCGCCGCGATCATCTGGCGGGCGGCGTCGTCCGGCTGGCTCGCGCTGGCGCTGTGGGGCGTCACGAGGATCCGCGGGTGTCCGAGGAGCGGATGATCCGCGGGCGGCGGTTCCTCCGACAGCACGTCGAGAATGGCCGCCCGGAGCTGGCCCGTGTCCAGCGCCGCGATCAGGTCGCCCTCGACGACATGGGCCCCCCGCCCCGCATTCAGGAGCGCCGCCCCGACCGGGAGATGCCGGAACAGGTCCCTGTCGAGCAGTCCGCGCGTCTCCGGCGTCAGGGGCAGCAGGCACACGAGGATGTCGCAGCCGGACAGGAAGTCGGGGAGCGCCGCGCGGCCGGCGAAGCACGCGACGCGCTCCAGCGTCCTGGGGCTTCTCGCCCAGCCGCGGACCTCGAAGCCGAACCCGGCCAGGGCCGCGGCCGCCGCGCTCCCGAGCACGCCCAGGCCGAGGATCCCGACACGGGTGCTCCGCGCCGTGCGGATCGCGCGCGGGTTCCAGAGGCCCCGGCGGGTCTCGTCCGCGTAGAGGACGAGGTCCCGGTGCAGAGCCAGCACGCCGAGCGTGACGTACTCGACCATCGAGCGCGTGACGTCGGGGGCGACCATGCGGACGATGTCCACGTGCTCCGGCAGGGCCTCGAGCGGCAGGTGATCGATCCCGGCCCCGACGGAGAACACGAGGCGCAGGTCCGGCATCCGGGCGGCCAGGTCCGCGGGCGGCTTCCACCCGGCGAAGGCGCTCACGCCGGGAAACCGCGTTCCGTGCGCCCAGTCGATCAGGCTCAGCTCCGGCGCCTCCCGGGCGAACACGTCATGCCAGACGCGGGCGTGCTCCGGTACGGTCTTGAGAACGACGGGGATCGCCATCCCCCTACACGGCTCCCGGTGCAGTCCGGCGGCCCGCGACGCGGCGTCGGGCGCCCCGCCTCGGCGCTCCTTCGGCGCCATTGGGCAGCGCGGGGGACCCGGCCTGCTCGGACTGCCTCAGAAGGGCAAAGGCCGGCGATGCGGGGTCGAACGCGACGAGATCGGGCTCCCGCGCCAGCAGGATCCGCAACGAGTTCAGCGTCCCGCCCAGATGCGTGCGCAGGAGCGAAACCGCGGTCTGCGCGTCCCGGCGGCACAGCGCCTCGAAGATCGCCCTGTGCTCGTCGAGCACCTCCACATGGTAGTTCTGCAGCGGGAAGGCGTTGCGCCGCACGCGGTCGAGCTGGCCGGTGGCGAGATGGATCGTGTCCCAGACGCGGGGAAAGCCGGCGCAGGCGCACAGGAGCCGGTGGAAGTCGTTGTCCAGGGCGAAGGACTCGGCGTTGTCGCCGCGCCGGGCCGCGTCCGCCTCACGGAAGAGGACGAGCTCGAAGGCGGACCGGCGGGCGGGCTCGAAGCGCTCGGCCGCCAGGGCCACCATCCGCAGTTCCAGGCTCTCACGCACGAGCTGGCCCTCGATCACCTCGTCCAGGATGATCTTGTTGACGAAGGTGGCGTCGCTCGGGACCACGGTCACCAGCCGCTGCTGCGCGAGCCTCAGGATCGCGTCCCGCAGGGGCGTGCGCGACACTCCGAGCTCGTCGCAGAGATCCTTCTCCACGAGGCGCGCGCCCGGCTTCAGCTGCATGGCGATGATGGCCTCGCGCAGGGTCGCGTAGACCCGCGCCGCCTTCGGCAGATCGGCGCGCAGGGCCGGTCCCGCCGTCGGACTCGGATCCAGGACTTCCGCCGGATGCATGGGTCGTCTCCTGCCAGGTTGCGCGTTCTTCTTGTCAGGCCGCACCGTCCAGGGTTTTTCCCAGGACCTCAAGAAAGAGTGCGGCGTGCTCGGCGGAGAACGTCAGCGGCGGGCGGATTTTCAGCACGTTGTCGTGGGGGCCGGACGCGCTGATCAGGACGCCCTCTTCGCGCAGGGCGTTGACGACCCGCTTCGCCAGCGCCGCGTCGGGGGCGCGGCTCGCGCGGCAGGCGACGAGGTCGAGGCCGAGGAACAGGCCCGCGCCCCGCACGTCGCCGATGGACGGGATCCGCGCCATCAGCGCCCGCATCCCCTCCAGCATCAGGCCGCCGGTGTCGGCGGCATTCGCCACGAGGTCCTGATCCGCCAGAATGTCGAGCACCGCCCCGGCCGCCGCGATCGAGACCGTGTTGGCGCCGAAGGTGTTGAAGTAGCGCACGTCCCGGCCGAATTTTTCCGCCACCTCGGGCCGCATCGCGACCCCGGCGATGGGCAGGCCGTTGCCCATCGGCTTGCCCATCACGGCCATGTCGGGGACGATGCCGTGGCGGGCGAAGCCCCACATGCCAGCCCCGGTCCGGCCGAAGCCCGGCTGCACCTCGTCGGCGATGTAGAGCGCGCCGACCTCCCGCACCGCCTCCCGGGCCGGGCGGAGGAAGCCCGCGGGCTCGGCCAGGGTCCCGTCCGTCGAGAAGATGCCGTCGGCGATGAACGCCGCGGGCCGCACGCCGTGGCGGCGCATGTCGGCGAAGGCCGCCCGGACGTCCTCGGCCAGCCGCGCGCCGACATCGATGCCGGGGTTGCGGTAGGCGTCCGGTGCCGGCACCGTCCAGACGTCGCGGCCGAGGGACACGTTGGGGCCGAGCGAGGGGGAGATCCCCGCCGTGGCCTCGGTGGTCCCGTGATAGGCGTTCCGCGTGATCACCAGACCGGTGCCGCCGGTCTGGTAGCGCGCGATCCGCAGGGCGAGGTCCACCGCCTCGGACCCCGTGCAGGTGTACATGACGTGGCCGAAGGCGGCCGGATAGGTGGACAGCAGCCGCTCGGAATAGTCGAGCACCGCCTCGTGCAGGTAGCGGGTGTGGGTGTTGAGGGTGGCCATCTGGCGCGCCACCGCCTCCACCACCCGCGGGTGGCAATGGCCGACGCAGGGCACGTTGTTGTAGGCGTCGAGGTAGCGGCGCCCCTCGGCGTCGTACAGCCAGACATCCTCGCCGCGCACGATGTGGACCGGCCGCTCGTAGAACAGCCGGTACGAGGCGCCGAGGAGGCCGCGGCGCCGGGCGATCAGCGCCTCGGCGGAAGCGGGCGGGGCGGAGCTGGACGAAGCGGTCATGGCGTGGCCTCAGGGACGGCAGGCCTCGGCGATCGCCGCGTCGATCGCCGCCGGCGCCAGGGCGTCGAGGTGCCGGAACTGCGTCCAGACGCCGGCGCTGTTGCGGGTGAGGTAGTCCCGGCGCTCGGGGAAGCGGCGGGCGCGCCATTCCGGGATCAGGACGCGCAGGGCCATCCGCGTCCGGATCGCCGTCGGCAGCAGCGCGATCTCGGCCTCCGACAGCCGGGCGACCGAGGCGTAGCCCCGCAGGAAGGCCAGGGCCGGCCCGAGGGGATCGGCGTCGAGGCCGAGCTGGTAGGCCGCCGCGATCGCCACGTCGAACATCCGGGCGGTGCGGACCGTGTCGCCGAAATCGATCACCCCGGTGATCCGGTCCGGATCGTCGGGGTCGACGAGGATGTTGTCGCCGCCGAGGTCGTTGTGGACCACCTGGTGCGGCAGGTCCGGCAGGGCGGGCACGATCCGCGCGGCGAACACGTCGAGGATGCCGGCGAGGCGGTCGCGCTGCCAGCCCTCGGGGAAGACGTCGAGCACGGCGCGCAGCCGCCCGGCATGCCGCAGGTCCCAGGAGGAGACGTGGTCCGCCGCCGGGTCCGTGAAGCTCTTAAGCGCGCCCTGGAGGCGGGCCAGCAGCGCCCCGGCCGCCCGGCGCTGCCCGTCGGTCCGGGGGCCGGCGGCCTGCGAGCGCCCCGGCGTGAAGGTGGTGAGCCGCACGGTGCGGCGATCCTCCGGCGCGACGGTGATGCGCAGGTCCGGCTCGCCCGCGCGGGTCGGCACGATCCGCGGCAGCGGCAGGTCGGGCGCGGCCCGCGCGACGTGGATCAGGGCGTTGCTGTGCAGGCGGGACACCGCGGGATCCTCGCCGGGGCTCAGGATCTTCAGGAAGTAGGCGGTTCCCGCCCCCGCATCGAGGCGGAAGTTCGAATCCTTCTCGCCGGCGAGCCACGTCGCCGCGCCGGCGATGCCGTAATGCGCGGCGGCGATGCCTTCGGCGGTGCGGGCATCGACGGGCTCGGCCACGACCGACAGGCCGGCGCCGATGCCGCTCTCGGGGGCGTCGATCGTGGGATGGGACATCGGGGATCCAGACAGGTGCTTCGAGACCGGCGCGCCCTGCGCCCTCAGGCGGGCCGGACCACAGGGGCGTCCGGGAACGCCTCCGGGTAGGCGGCTTGGTAGGCCGCGGCGGCCCGCAGGACGAGGTCGTCCCGGAACCGGGCGGCGACCATCTGCAGCCCGATCGGCAGGCCGCCCGAATCGAAGCCGCAGGGCACCGAGAGCGCGGCCTGGCCGGTCATGTTGAACGGGTAGGTGAAGGGGCTCCAGTCGGTCCAGTCGGTCATGCCCTGCCCCTCGGGGAAGTCGATGCCCGCCGGGATCGCGGTGACCGGCATGGTCGGGGAGAGGAGCAGGTCGTAGCGCGCGTGGAAGCGCGCCATCGTGACCTTCAGCTCGGCCCGGACCTGCTCCGCCGCCAGGAGGTCCGTCGCGCTGGTGCGGCGACCGATCGCGGCGACGGCGACGAATCCGGGATCCATGCGCGCGCGATCCGTCTCGGTGGGGGCGCAGCGATCCACGAGGACCGCCATGGCGGAGAACCAGATCACCCGCAGCGCCTCCAGGGGCGAGGCGAAGCCGGGATCGGCCTCCTCGACGACGGCGCCCATCGCGGCGAGGCGGGCGGCGGCCCGGTCCACCGCGGCGGCGACCTCGGGATCGACGCGGGCGTAGCCGAAGGTCCGGCTGTAGCCGATGCGCAGGCCCGCGACGCCGCCGCGGGCGGCCTCCGTCCAGTCCGGGACGGGGCTCGGGCAGTCGCCGTACAGACCGTCCGGGGACGGGCCCGTGACGGCGTTCAGGAACAGGGCGGAATCCGCCACCGTCCGGGTGAGCGGGCCGCGATGGGCCATGTCCCGCAGCGGCGTCGGCGCGTCGGTAGCCAGCCAGCCGAAGGTCGGCTTGATCCCGAAGACGCCGCAGAACGACGACGGGATGCGGATCGAGCCCGCCCCGTCGGATCCCTCGTGCAGCACGCCCATGTTCAGGGCGGCGGCGACGCCGGCCCCGCCCGAGGAGCCCCCCGAGGCCCGGTCGGCGCCCCAGGGATTGACGGTGTTGCCGAAGGCCGGGCCGTGGGTCACGCCCTTCCAGCCGAATTCCGGCGACGTGGTCGTGCCGAGGATGACCGCCCCGGCGGCGCGCAGGCGCCGCATCACCAGGATCTCGTCGGTGGCCGGGGCCTCGCCGGTGAGCTTCGAGCCCCGCCGCCACGGGATGCCCTTGACGGCGGTCAGTTCCTTGATCGTCGTCGGCACCCCGTCGATCGGGCCGAGGGCCTCGCCCTTCGCCCAGCGCGCCTCCGAGGCCCGCGCGGCCTCGATTGCGAGGTCGGGCGCGACATACGCGAAGGCATTCACCTGCGGATTGAAACGCTCGATGCGCGCAAGCGCCGCCTGCGCGGCCTCGACCGGCGAGGCCCGGCCGGACGCGAACAGCGCCCCGAGTTCCACCGCGTCCATTGCGCCGAGATCGGTCCGGGTCGTCGTGCGGATCTGGTCCATCGGGCTCACGCGGCGATCGTGTCGAGGGCGCGGCCGACGGCGTCGAACATCGCGCCGATCTGCTCCGCGGTGATGATCAGCGGCGGGCAGAAGCACAGGGAATCGCCGATGGCGCGGGCGATCACCCCCTGTTCGAGGGCGGCGGCCTGGAGCGCGGCGCCGGCCGCGCCGGGCTTCGCCCCGGGTGCCGTCGCGGGCTTCAGCTCGAGGGCCCCGATCAGGCCGACGCCGCGCCACGTCTTCACCAGGGGGTGCTCGGCGAGCCCGGCCAGCCGGTCGAGGAAGAGCGGGCTGAGGCGCCGGCAATTCCCCACGAGGTCGCGCTCCTCGATGATCCGGATGTTCTCCAGGCCGACCGCGGTGGCGACGGGATGGCCCGAGGCCGTGTAGCCGTGGCCGAGCACGCCGAGCCGGGCGGATTCGTCGGCGATCGGCTCGTAGAAGTTCGCGTTCATCAGGATCGCCGAGAGCGGCATGTACGAGGAGGAGATCTGCTTCGAGAGGACCATCACGTCCGGCTCGATGCCGAAGGTCTCGCAGCCGAACATTGCCCCTGTGCGCCCGAAGCCGCAGATCACCTCGTCGGCCACCAGCAGCACGTCGTAGCGGCGCAGCACCGCCTGGATCTCCGCCCAGTAGTTCTCCGGCGGGACGTAGACCCCGCCTGAGGCCATCACCGGCTCGCCGAAGAAGGCCGCCACGGTGTCCGGCCCCTCGGCCAGGATCAATGCTTCGAGTTCGTCCGCCATGCGCCGGGAGAACGCGGCCTCGCTCTCGCCCGGCAGGGCCGACCCGGCGTAGTCGGGGCAGGAGACGTGCCGCATCCGGTCGAGCGGCAGGTCGAAGCTCTCGTGGTTGCGCGGAAGGCCGGTGATCGAGCCCGCCGCGATGGTGACGCCGTGATAGCCCTTCAGGCGGCCGATGATCTTCTTCTTCTCCGGCTTGCCCAGCGCGTTCGAGCGGTACCACGCCAGCTTGACGACGAGGTCGTTGGCCTCGGATCCGGAGGAGGTGAAGTGCACCTTCGACATCGGGACCGGCGCCAGGCTGATCAGCTTCTCGGCGAGGTCGACCGAGGGGCCGTGCGTCTTGTGCGCGAAGATGTGGTAGTACGAGAGCTGGTCCATCTGCCGCTTGGCGGCGTCTGACAGGCGCCGCTCGCCAAAGCCCACGGCGACCGACCAGAGACCCGCCAGCCCCTCGATGTAGCGCCGGCCGGCATTGTCGTAGACGTAGATCCCCTCCCCCCGCTCGATCACGAGCGCACCGGTCTTGTCGTAGTTGCGCAGGTCGACCAGCGGATGGAGCTGGTAGGCGATGTCGCGCGCCTCGACGGAGTTGGGCATGAAGGTCATCAGACGGGTGTCCTGATCGCGGCGGCAGGGAGAGCGAAGGCGGGGGCCTCCGGCGGGGTCGTGCGGGGCCTGCGGCCGGGGATCGCCGCCACGAGGCTGCGCGTGTAGGGCTCGCGCGGGTTCGAGAAGATCTCGGGCCCCGGCCCGATCTCCACGACCGAGCCCTTCTCCATCACCATCACGCGGTCGCAGATCTTGGCCGCAACCCGCAGGTCGTGGGTGATGAACAGGAGCGAGAGGTGCAGCTCCCGCTTCAACTCGTCGAGGAGGTCGAGGATCTGGGCCTGGATCGAGACGTCGAGGGCGCTGACCGCCTCGTCGGCCACGATGATCTCGGGCTTGAGCGCCAGGGACCGGGCGATGCCGATGCGCTGGCGCTGCCCCCCGGAGAACTCGTGGGGGTAGCGGTCCGCCGCCGAGCCGTCGAGGCCGACGCGCTCGAGCAGCGCGGACGCGGCTTTCAGGGCGGTCCCGACATCCTCGCCGTAGGCGATCGGGCCGTCGGCGATGGCCCGCCCGACGCGCACCCGCGGGTTCAGCGAGCCGTAGGGATCCTGGAAGACCATCTGGATCCGCCGCCGCGCCTGCCGCAGGGCCTCGCCCGACAGGCCGGCCATGTCGACGCCGCCGAGGCGCACCCGTCCGCCGTCCGGGTCCTGGAGCCGCACGAGGCACCGCCCCACCGAGGACTTGCCCGACCCGCTCTCGCCGACGATGCCCAGGGTCTCGCCGCGGCCGAGGGTGAACGAGACGTCGCGCACCGCCGCGACGGTCCGGGGCGCCCGGAACAGGCCGCCGCCGAGCGTGTAGGTCTTGGTCAGTCCCTCGACGTCGAGGACGGGAGCCCGGGGTGCCGCCCGCGCCGCCCGACCGGCCCCGACCCCGGCCCCGGCCTCCATGTCGGGGATCGCGGCGATCAGCTTGGCGGTATAGGGGTGGCGCGGCCGCTCGAGGATGTCGACGGCGCGGCCCTCCTCGACGATCCGGCCGTGCTGCATCACCGCCACCCGGTCGGCGATCTCGGCGACCACGCCGAAATCGTGGGTGATGAACATCACCGCCATGCCGCGCCGGGCCTGGAGATCGCGGATCAGGCGCAGGATCTGCGCCTGGGTGGTGACGTCGAGGGCGGTGGTCGGCTCGTCGGCGATCAGCACCTGCGGTTCGAGCGCCAGCGCCATGGCGATCATCACGCGCTGCCGCTGGCCGCCCGAGAGCTGGAACGGGTACGCGGCGGCGGCGCGGGCGGGGTCGGGCAGGCCGACCTCGGCCAGCAGCTCGAGGGCCCGGCTCCGGCGCGTCCGCGGCGTCAGCAGGCCGTGCGCCGCGAAGACCTCGGCGATCTGCGCCTCGATCCGCATCAGCGGGTTGAGGGCCGTCATCGGCTCCTGGAAGATCATCGCGATGCGCCGCCCGCGCACCGCGTAGAGGTCCGCCTCGTCGAGGGTGAGCAGGTCGGTCCCGCCGAGGAGGATCCGCCCGCCGACCGGCCGCACCGTCTCCGGCAGGAGACCCATCGCGGCGTTGGCCGACATCGACTTGCCCGACCCGCTCTCGCCGACGATGCAGAGGATCTCGCCGGCCCTCAGCGTGAAGCTCACTCTGTCCACCGCGTAAGGGCGGTCCGCGCCGGGCGGCAGGGCGATGGCGAGCTTCTCGACGACGAGGACCGGCTCGCCGGCGGCGTGAGTTTGCGGGGCGACGGTCATGGCTGCGGCCCTCATCGCGTCTTGCGCGACAGGCGCGGGTTGAGGGCGTCGTTCAGCCCCTCGCCGACGAGGTTCAGGGCGAGCACCGTCAGGAGAATCGCGACGCCGGGAAACAGGCTCACCCACCACGCCTGCCGGATCACTGTGCGCCCGGCGCCGATGACGTAGCCCCACGACATGATGTTGGGGTCGCCGAGCCCCATGAACGATAGGGCGCTCTCGAGCAGGATGGCGGCCGCCACCATCATGGTCCCGAGGACGATGACCGGCGAGAGCGTGTTAGGCAGGATCTGCCGCAGGATGATCGGGCCGCTGCGCTGGCCCGACAGCACCGCGGCCTGCACGAATTCCCGGCCGCGCAGCGCCATCACCTCGCCCCGCAGGAGCCGGGCCACCGGCGGCCAGCTCACGATCGCGATCGCCGCCACGATGGAGACGAGGCTCGGCCGGAAGATCGCCACCAGCACCACCGCGAGGGCGAAGTTCGGCACGCTCTGGAAGAACTCGGTGAAGCGCATCAGCAGGTCGTCGACCCGGCCGCCGAAATAGCCCGCGACGGCCCCGATCGGGATGCCGATCAGCAGGGCCGCGAGCGTCGAGACGAAGCCGACCAGCAGCGACACCCCGGCCCCGTGGGCGACCGCGGAGGCGATGTCCCGGCCCATCGTGTCGGTGCCCAGCGGGAAGCCGCTGTTGGTGAAGGGCGGCAGGAACGGGCGCTGCACCATCGCCCAGGGGGAGCGCGGGTAGAGCGCCGGCGCCGCCATCGCCAGGACCAGCACCAGGACGAGGATGACGATCCCCGCCACCGCGCCGCGGTTGCGGGCGTATCGGACCCAGAACGCCGTCATGCCGCAGCTCCGATACGGGGATCCACCAGCCGGTAGAGGATGTCGGTGATGAGGTTGAAGGCCAGCACCAGGGCGGCGGAGACGACGAAGATGCCGAGGAGGAGGTTGTAGTCGCGCTGCTCCAGGGCCTCGAACATCAGCCGGCCGATGCCCGGCCACGCGAACACGGTCTCGATCAGCACGGCGCCGCCCACGAGCTGGCCCGCCTGGAGGCCCGCCAGCGTCACGACCGGCAGGATGGCGTTGCGCAGGATGTGGCGGACCAGCACGGCGCGGGGGCGCAGCCCCTTGGCGCGGGCGGTCCGCACGAAGTCGAGCCGGCTCACCTCCAGCACCGAGGCCCGGGTCATGCGGGCGTAGACCGCCATGAAGAACAGGCCGAGGGTCAGGGCCGGCAGCACGAGGTGGTGGAGGATGTCGGCCGCCCGGTCGAGGCCGCTGTAGCCCGACCCGACGCTCTCGTAGCCGAAGCCGGGAAACCAGCCGAGCTGCACCGAGAACAGCAGCACCGCCATCAGCGCCAGCCAGAACAGCGGCGTGGCGTAGAACAGGAGGGCGAGGGTCGAGATGACCGAGTCGGAGACCTTGCCCTGGCGCGAGGCCGCCAGCGCCCCCGCCGCTACGCCGAGGACGAGGGAGATCAGGAAGGCCGAGCCCGACAGGAGCAGGGTGGCGGGCAGCCGGTCGGTGATCAGGTCGATCACCGGCATGCCCTGGCGGTAGGAATAGCCGAAGTCGAGCCGCAGGACGTTCGCGAGGTAGGTCAGGAGCTGGATCGGCAGCGGCTTGTCGAGGCCGAAGCGCTCGCGCAGCTGCTGCAGGAAAGCGGCGTCGGCATCGCCGGCCTCGCCCGCCATCACGGAGGCCGGATCCCCCGGCGCTGCGTGGATCAGCGCGAAGTTGAGGATGACGATCCCGACGAGGATGAGCGCCATCTTGCCCAGGCGCGAGGCGATGAAGCGGGGCATGACGGGAAGGGTCCTCCGCGCGCGAGAGCCCGGCCGGGGCGGCCGGTGGCTCGGTGTCGGACGGGGCCCCGCGATCGAGGCCGGGGCATGGGGGGCGGCGTGTCGGTCCGGCGCCGTCAGCGCTTGATCCACGTATCCCGCAGCGAGTCGTTGAGACCGTTGGCGGTGGTGATCAGGTCCTGGAAATTGCACCGGTAGATGACCGGGAAGCGCAGATCGAGCAGCCACGCCACGGGCACGTCCGCCTGAACCGCCTTCTGGACCTCGTCGTAGAGGTCCTGGCGCTTCCCGGCCGGCGTCGCCAGGGCCGCCTTGGCGAACAGCGCGTCCACGGCCGGGTTCGCGTAGCCCTCGACGTTGTTCCAGGGATTGCCCTTGGAAATCTGCGAGCTGATGTAGTTCCGCTCGACGCCGAGGGCCGGGTCGCCGTTCTGGAACAGGAAGGTGAAGGCCATGTCGTAGTCCCACTGGGACACGCGCTGGTTCCAGCCCGCCACGTCGGTGGCCTGGATCTCGACCGGGATGCCGACATCGCCGAGATTCTGCTTCACGGCCTCCGCCCAGCGCTGCCACGTCTCGCCGTAGGGGAGCGGCAGCAGCTTCAGCGGCTTGCCGTCGTAGTGCATCTCGGCGAGCAGCGCCTTGGCCTTCTTCGGATCGTGCGGATACTGCGGCTGGACGGCCTTGTAGAACGGTGTCGTCCCGGCGATCGGACCGGTGGCGACCTTGCCGATCCCGTTCCACAGGACGTCGAGGGCGAACTGCCGGTCCATGGCGTACATGACCGCCTGGCGAAACCGCACGTCGTTCATCGGCGGCTTGCGGTTGTTCAGCCAGAGAAACGACAGGGGCGAGTCGAACTCCTGTCCCTTCTGCGAGACGCAGGTGTTCTTCAGGGTCGTCAGCCGCGGCACGTCGAAATTCTCGACGGACCCGCCCGGCAGCACGTCGACCTTGCCGGTCTCGTAAGCCACGGCGCGCGAGGCGCCGTCCGGGATGACGTGGTAGTAGATGTCCTGAAGATAAGGCTTGCCGGTGAGATAGTAAGTCTCGTTCTTGACGAGGTGGATTGCGCTGCCCTTCCGCCAGCTCTCGAACTTGAACGGCCCGGTGCCGATCGGCCGGTCGTTCGCCGGGTTCGACGCGTAGTCGGTGCCCTCGTAGATGTGTTTGGGCACCATCGGCATCACCCAGAAGGCGAAGCTGCGGATGAAGGGCTCGAAGGGTTCCTTGAGGGTGAAGACCACCGTGTGATCGTCCGGCGCGGCGACACCGGCCACGCGGGTCATCGTGTTCCTGTGCCGCGGCTGCGTCTTCACGAGGAAGTCGTTGACCGAGAACAGAACGTCGGCCGCGGTAAACGGCTTGCCGTCGTGCCACGTCACCCCTTCATTGAGGTGGAACGTGTAGCGCAGCCCGTCGGGAGAGATCTCCCAGCTCTTCGCGAGGGACGGCAGTGGCTTGAGCTTGTCGTCGTAGCGCAGCAACCCCTCGTAGATCTGCCCGGCCACGAGCTGCGTCGGCGCGTTGGTCACGAGGCCCAGCATCAGGCTGGGCGGTTCCGGCTGGACGATCAGGTTGGCGCGACCGCCCGGGACGGGCTGCGCCTGACCGGCGGACGGTGCGGCGAGAGCCGCGATCGTGAGCAAGACTCGAAGGATGTGCGACATGGAAGCCTCGTACACTGACATTGCATGCGCGGAAAATCGATGTCGTAAGTATTTTATTTGATCTTGCCTTGTCGGAGCCGAGATTTATTCTCCACCATCTGAAGGCTGGCGGACTCACCCAAATGAGTGGTCGAGACTGTCCGGTCCGTGCCGATGCCCCGCGATATATCGGTATATCATTAGCGAATCAGAGCTTTGTCAAACCGTGGCGGCGGAGAAAGGCGCCACACGGCGCCTCTTTGTGCGCCATGGGCGCTCAAATGTTCAGCCTGCGGATCAGCGTGATGAGGCGCGGTCTGTTCGATCTGGGCCGCGCGGCAGGAACAGCAGCAATGGCCTGTTTCAGACCTGCTCTCGCATCAGGGTCGGATCGGACCCTCGTAGCATCCGAAGGCGAAATGAACGGAGATTGACATCCGGCATAGCATGCAGAGCTGATATCGGCTTCGGAACTGCCAGAGGCGACTATCGAACCTCTCGATCGGGCGCGGATGAGCTGGGTAGTTCTGGATGCTCACGAGCGGACGCGGCGAAGTGAGGCTGGTCAGAGTCTGGTGGGCGATCACGCAGTTTCGACGAGCCATCGGGGGCAGCTCTATCTATGCGTCGACGCGTAAGCCCGCGTTGGCGGAACGACCGCGCACCGCAGCCTTCAGCCAGGATCCGGCAATTCGCATTTTCCGAAGCACACCATAAGATAATCGTACTTCTCATCTGCGGTCCGTTCTAGCAGACCCAACTCACCAATCACCGTCACCGGCCCCGCGTACGACAGGTCGAAATCGCCTGTTCTCACCCCGCCGGCGGATCTCGTGATTGAAGCGTCTGCAAGTTTTCGGGAGCTGACATGGCAGTCGAGACCACAGACACCCTGGTCGTGGGAGCGGGCCAGTCGGGTATCGCGATGAGCGAGCATCTCAGCGCATTGAAGATCCCGCACATCGTGCTGGAGCGGGGGCGTATCGCGGAGAACTGGAGCTCCATGCGCTGGGACTCTCTCGTGGCCAACGGGCCGGCCTGGCACGATCGCTTCCCGAACCTCAAGTTCGAGGATGTGCATCCGGACGCATTTCCGAGCAAAGATCGCGTCGCGAAATACTTCAACGATTACGCTGCGATGATCGAGGCTCCCATTCGGACCGGCGTGGAGGTCAGGCACGTCAGGCACAGCCAGGGTCGCCCCGGCTACACCGTGACCACGTCGGACGGCATCTTCGAGGCGCGGCGCGTCGTTGCGGCGACCGGACCGTTCCAAGTGCCTTCGTTCCCGGACATCGTTCCCAGGGACGCGGCAGTCCATCAGTTACACTCCTCAGCATACAAGAATCCCGGCCAGCTGGCGGACGGCGCCGTGCTGGTCGTCGGATGCGGCGCGTCCGGCTCGCAGATCGCGGAGGAGCTCTGCAAGGCTGGACGGCGAGTCTACTTGTCCGTCGGCGAGCACTACCGGCCGCCCCGCGCCTATCGCCAGCGGGACTACTGTTGGTGGCTGGGCGCGCTCGGCCTCTGGGACGAAGTCAAGTCGAAGCGCAAGAAGCGCCACGTCGCCTTCGCGGTGAGCGGCTACGAGGGCGGCCGGACCGTCGATTTCCGGCGCCTGGCGCATATGGGCGTCACGCTGGTCGGCGTGACCCGCGCTTACGAGAACGGCACGCTCCACTTCGCGGACGACCTCGTGCGGAACATCGCCGAGGGCGACGAGGCCTATTTCGAGGTCCTCCGGGACGCCGACGCCTATATCGCGCGCAAGGGCATGAACCTGCCGCCCGAGCCCGAGGCGTGGCAGCGCTACGAGGACCCGGACTGCCTCAAGGAGCCGATCCTCAGCCTCGACTTGGGCAGAGCCGGCATCGGCACCATCCTGTGGGCGACCGGTTTCAGGTACGATTTCAGCTGGCTCGACGTCGACGCGTTCGACGAGCAGGGCATGCCCCTGCACAAGCGCGGCGTCTCCGCGGAGAACGGCATCTACTTCCTCGGCCTCCCCGACCTGACCAACCGCGCCTCCGCCTTCATCTACGGCTGCTGGCAGGATGCGAAGCACATCGCCGACCACATCGTGATCCAGCGCAACTACGACGCCTATACCCGGGCCTGACGGGCCGGAATTGGGCCGGAGGCGTCGCAGGAAACGGCCGTTGGCCGTGAGATCGCCTGTGCCAGCCTCTCAGTAGCCCCGCTTCAGGTCCACGCGGTGCTCGGGCGCGCGGCCCGCGCGCACCCGGTGGATGTTCTCGGCGATCTGCCGGGCCGCAGAGGCTGGGATCGCCACCGAGGCGAGGTGCGGCGTGACGAGGACGCTCTCCATCCCCCAGAGCGGGTGTCCCGCCGCGAGCGGCTCGGTCTCGAACACGTCGAGCGTCGCCCCGCCGAGGTGGCCGGCCGCCAGAGCCGCGACGAGCGCCGCCTCGTCGATCACGGCCCCGCGCGACACGTTGACGAGCGCGGCGCCCCGCGGCAGCGCGGCGAGCTCGTCCGCCCCGATCAGGCGCCGGGTCTCAGGGGTCAGCGGCAGCATCACCACCAGGATCTCGCTCCGCGCGAGGAACGGGATCAGCGCGTCCGATCCCGCGTGGCAGTCGACTCCGGGAAGCGCCTTCGGCGTGCGCGACCAGCCGGCGACGGAGAACCCCTGCCGCGCGAGTTCGAGCGCCGCCGCGCCGCCGAGCTCTCCGAGGCCCAGCACGCCGACCCGGATTTCCCGGGCCTCGCGCGGATGGACGTAGTGCCAGCGGCCGGCCCGCTGGGCCGCCTCGAAGGCCGGGATGTCGCGGGCGTAGCGCAGCACCGCGAACAGCACGTAGTGGGTCATCATCCGTGCCATCTCGGGGTCGGACAGGCGGGTGATCGGCACGTCGGGCAGGTCGTCCCGGCCGACGAGCGCGTCGGCGCCCGCGCCCAAGATGGTGACGAGCCGCAAGCCCGGATGCCGCGCGAAGAAGCCGGTCGGTGGCTTCCAGACCAGCGCGTAGCGGACATCGTCCCCAGGCCGGATCTCGTCCGGTGCCCTGACGCGCACGTCTGGCAGCAGCGCCTCCAGCGCCGCGCGCCAGGGCTCGATCGGATCGACGGCGCTCGCGAAGACGAGGGTCTCGGTCACGCGCGGACCTCCCGCACCAGGGTGGCGAGGGCGGTGATGGCCAACTCGTAGCCGAGGCCGCCGAGCCCCGCGACCACGCCGGTCGCCGCCCGCGAGACGTAGGAATGGTGACGGAAGGGCTCCCGCTTCCAGATGTTGCTCATGTGAACCTCGACGATGGGTCCGGGAAAGGCCAGCAGCGCGTCGAGGATCGCCACGGAGGTGTAGGTGAGCCCGGCCGCGTTGACGGCGAGGCCCGCGGCCGTGCCCCGCGCCTCCTGGATCCAGTCCACGAGCACGCCCTCGTGGTTCGACTGCCGGAAGTCGAGGCCGACCCCGACGCTCTCGGCGTGCCGCTCGCAGCGCGCCTTGAGCGCGGGGAAGCTCTCCGTGCCGTAGGTGCCGCTCGGGTCGAGCCCGTACAGGTTGGCGTTCGGACCGTTCAGGAAGAGGATCGGGATCGGCGCGGTCATGGAGCTTTCCTCGGGGCTTTCCTCAGGGGCTCGCGGCGCCGGGCACGGCTTCAGCGCGGCACCCGCCGCTCGATGGCGGGCGCGACCATGCCGGGGATGTAGGCGTCCGAGATGAAGGCCCGGCAATGGGTCTCGAAGGCCTCCACGAGGCGCGAGCGGTTGAGCTGCTTCAGGCGCGCGAGGCCGATGCGCATCGGGCGGTGCGTGCCGGCGAGCCGCACGCGCCGGAGCCGCTTCCCGTCGAGCGCGAGGTCGGAGCGCGGGCGCACGTTGAACAGGGTGTAACCGTGGCCGTTGGCCACCATTGTGCGCACCACCTCCTGGTGCGCGGAGCGCGCGGCGATCTTCGGCTGCAAACCCTCGGCCATGAAGAGGGCGAGGAAGTATTCGCGGCTCAGCGGCAGGTCGAGGAGGATCATCGGCTCGTCCACGATGTCGGCCATCGCGACGGCGGTTTGCTCCGCCAGCGGGTGCCCCTCCGCCACAAGGACGTGCGGCGGCAGGTCGACGAGGGGGGTGAAGTGAATGTCGTCCGGCACGTGCAGGTCGTAGGTCAGCACGACCTCGGTCTCGGAACGGCGCAGGCCGACGATGAGCTGTTCCTGGTCGCCCTCGACGTAGCGGATCTGCGTGGCCGGGAAGGCGGTGGTGAAGGCGTGGGCGAGTTCGGGCACGAGCATCGGCGCGAGCGTCACCATGCAGCCGAGCGAGAGGGGGCCCCGCACCTGTCCCCCCGCCTCCGAGGCCAGGGTGTAGAGCCCCTCGGCCTGTTCCACGAGGGCCTTGGCTTCGCGCAGCACCTCGCGGCCGATCGGCGTCAGCGTGAGCCCCTGCGCGTGGTGACGGACGAAGAGCTGCACGGAGAGTTCCCGCTCCAGATGCGCGATGGCTGTCGAGATCGAGGGCTGCGAGATGTGGATGCGCTCGGAGGCGAGCGTGATGCTGCCGGTCTGCCCGGCGGCGATGAAGTATTCGAGCTGGCGCAGAGTGAACCGCATTCGCTGCCTTCAGCGCGCGGCCGGTCGACCTCGATGCCGCTTCGCGTCCCGTCCTCGATCATAGGTCGCCCGGGACTCCGTAGCTCGGGGCGGAGACCGGGTCGAGGGCGCGGGTGACGTAGGCGTCGAGCTGCGGCCGGTAGACGTCCCACAGCGCGGCGAGGCTGGCGATCGGGCAATCCTCCGTCCAGTCGACGCGCAGGTCCGCAACGGGCCACGCGACCTCGCGCACCAGCATCAGGCCGGCCGACCGCACCGGGCCAGCCTCCCCGCCGGCGGCGAGCGCCGCCCGCATCGCGACGAGCAGACGGTCGCCGAGATGGCCGGAGGTGCCGAGAAAGGCCTCGACCATGGCGGCGGGCACGCGCGCATCGGCCAGAAGGTTGCCGCCGCAGGCGACGTTCTCGGCGCGCGCCTGGGCCCAGGTCCCGAGCGCCTTGGGCCCGGAATGGATCGCCGTGCCGCCGGCCGCGTCCACGACGAGCACTTGGCGGTACGCCATCGGGCCGCCGGTCCGCCGCAGGACGGCGACGGTCTCCGCTGCGTCGGCCCCGAGCGCCATCAGATCGAGAGCTTGCCGGCCGAGCCGCGGGTCGGTCACGTTCTGGCTCGCGACCGCACCGATCCCCGCACGGGCATGGGCGCAGCGCGCCGCGACGGCGGGTGAAGAGGACGAGACCGCGACGCCGAACATGCCGGTCGACGCGCAGCGCGCCACGATCGAGAACGTCATGCCGCCTCCGGGATGACCGCGATGGCGTCGATCTCGACCAGCCACTCCGGCCGGGCGAGCGCGGAGACCACGATCCCGGTCGAGACCGGATGGACGCCCTTCAGCCAGCGGCCGACCGTGCGGTAGACCGGCTCGCGGTAGCGCGGGTCGACGAGGTAGATCGTGATCTTGCAGATGTGCTCGAGCCGAGATCCCGCCTCGTCCAGCAACATCGCGATATTGGCCATCGCCTGCTCGGTCTGACCGGCGGCGTCGCCGATCGCGACGCTCGCGGAGCTGTCGAGGTCTTGACCGATCTGCCCGCGCACGAAGACCATTTGGCCCCGGGCCACCACGGTCTGGCAGAGATCGTTGTCGAGCTGCTGCTCCGGATAGGTGTCGCGGGTGTTGAAGGGACGGATCCGCTTGTGGACGGTCATCGGGTCGTTCCTACCTCGGGCAAGAGCGCAGGCTGCCTGTCGCTGCGGCGCCGGGGGGCGCCCCGAGAACAGGGCGGCCCGCCGTGGCAGGCAGAGGGCACGCAGCCGGCCGCGCGACGCATCGGGATCGAACGGTGGCGCCCGCCTTCAGATTTGAGCACGACGAGGATAACAATCCGGTCGGTCGCAACAACAATCACTTGCTGGGGTCGTAGTTCGGAAAATCCGAAGCCGCCGAGGGCCCGGAGGCGAGCGCCGCGCTTCGGGTTGCCTCGGGCTGCGAGCCGACGCGACGGTCCGGTTGGTCCAGCGAGATGGGTGATCCACCGCGCGCCACCCCTGTCACGGCATCCCGGATGCGGGCCGAAACGCCGGATCGGGTCGTCGACTTCAAGTGCGTCAGCGCGCATCGTTCGCCGCCTCGTACTGGGGCCACGCATTAATCCTCGGGCTTCGTGCGCTGCATCGACGGCCGCCGGCTGAACGCCGCGTACCACGCGGCAGCGGCGGGCCGTCCGGTGCGCCAGCCGAGGTCGGGGAAGCGGAAATCAAGGTAGCCGAGGGCGCAGGCCGTGGCGACCGTGCCGATGTCGAGCGCGCCCGCAGGCCCGACGCGAGTCGCCTCGATCCGGTCGAGGGCGCCGGCGACCTTCGCGATCTGCCCCACCTCCCAGGCGTCCCAGCGCGAGGAGGCCGGCCGGATCATGCGCTCGTAGCGGAGCAGCAGCGCGGCATCGAGCAGCCCATCGGCGAGGGCTTGGCGGGCGAGCGCGTCCCAACGGGCCTCCCCCTCCGGGAAGAAGCGAGGACCGGCGGAGCGGGCGTCGAGGTATTCGCAGATCACCCGGCTGTCGAACAGCGCGGTTCCATCGGCCAGCACTAGGGCCGGGATCTTGCCGAGCGGGTTGTGGCCCACCGTCCCGGGGTTGCGTTCTGTCGGCGAGGCCGTGACCGGAACGATCTCGATCGCCTCGGCCTGACCGGTTTCGTGGGCCAGGACCATGACCTTTCGGACATAAGGCGAGGTTCGCGCGTAGAGGAGCTTCATCGGGCTGGATCGTCCTGTCCCGAGCCCGTCCGGCCCGCTTGTCCATTCGGGCTCCCCGGCTCGGCCGGGAAGGCGACGAGGCCCGCCTGCGGCACGAGCAGGGCCACCGGGGATCCGGGGGCGTAGGTGGCGAGCGCCCCGTGCCCCGGCATCCGCACCACCACCCGCCCCCCGCTGATGGGACCGGAACGGAGGTCGGCGTGCAGGTCGATATGCAGGTCGATGTGCGAGCCCTGGTAGACGAGGGCCGCAACCCGGGCCGGCAGGGTGCCGCTCTCGCCCGCCGGGCGAACGCCGAGGTGATCCGGCCGCACGAACACGTCGACCGCGGCGCCGGTCGCACAGTCCCGCAGGGTGTCGGCCTCGACCTCGCGGCGCAGGTCACCGATCGCGACCGTCGCGCGCTCGCCGGCCCGCGCTTCGAGGTGGCCGAGCAGGAGGTTCACGTCGCCGATGAAGCCCGCCACGAAGCGGTCCTGTGGATGACGGTACACCTGATCCGGCGTGCCGATCTGCCGGACGCGACCGGCCGACATCACGACGATCCGGTCCGACATGCTCAGCGCCTCGCCCTGGTCGTGCGTGACGAAGACCGTCGTCACGCCGAGCCGGCGCTGGATCTCTTTCAGTTCGACCTGCATCGCCCCGCGCAAGTTCTTGTCGAGCGCCGAGAACGGCTCGTCGAGGAGGAGGACCTTCGGGCGGATGACGATGGCGCGGGCGAGCGCGACGCGCTGCTGCTGCCCGCCGGAGAGTTGCCGCGGCGAGCGGTCCGCGAAGCCCGAGAGCTTCACGAGGGCAAGGGCCTCCTCCACGCGCGCGGCGATCTCCCGTCTCGGCACGCCGCGCACGCGCAGACCGTAGCCGACGTTCTTCGCGACGCTCATGTGCGGGAACAGGGCGTAGTTCTGGAAGACGATGCCGACCTCGCGCTCGTAGGGCGGGGTGGCGGTCACGAGGTCGTCCCCGATGAAGATCTCGCCCGCATCCGCCTCCAGGAAGCCCGCCATCAGGTTGAGCAGGGTGGTCTTGCCGCAGCCCGAGGGTCCGAGCAGCGTCAGGAACTCGCCCTGCTCCACCTGCAGCCAACTCTCCTCCAGCGCGGTGACCGCGCCGAAGCGTTTGACCACGCCGTCGAGGCGGACCGCCGGTCTTGCCCGGGGCGCCGCGGCCGTGGGGGGCCGGGGTGCCGCCGCGGTGTGATCAAGAGCCTTGCTCAACATTCAGAACCTTGCCGAGCCCGAGAAACGTGTTGGCGATGATCAGGGCAAGGGCCGTGACCGCGATGTAGATCACCGAGACGGCCGCGAGCGTCGGGTCCGCGAATTCGCGGACGTAGCCGTACATCGCCACCGGCAAGGTCTGGGTCGCCTGCCCCGTCACGAAGAGCGAGGCGGTGAACTCGTTGAAGGACAGGATCGCCGCGAACAGCCAGCCGCTGGCGAGGCCAGGCGCGAGGAGCGGCAGGGTTACGGTGGTGAGCACGCGGCCCGGCCGGGCGCCGAGGCTCGCGGCGGCCAGCTCCAGCCGCTCGTCGATGTTCTGCAGCGAGATGTAGACCGAGCGGATCACGAAGGGCAGCACCACCACGACGTGGGTGAGGACCACGACGGAGAAGCCCCGCGCCGCGCCGATGCCGGTGGCCAGGACCAGGAGGCCGAGGCCGATGGTGAAGTGCGGCACGATCAGCGGCGAGAGCAGCACGCCCTCCAGCGCCGCCTTGAAGCGGAATGCGTATCGCTTCAAGGCGATCGCGAAGCCGGTGCCCACGGCGAGCGCGATCGTGGAGGCCCAGGCGGTGACGACGAGGCTGTTCCACAGGCCCGTCTGGAAATCCCGGTAGGTCAGGGCCCGGGTGAACCAGCGCGTCGAGTACTTGGCCGGCGGGAAGCTCAGGATCGCACGGTCGTTGAACGCGGCGAGCGTCACCACGAAGGCTGGCAGCACGATGAAGGCGAGGATCAGCCCGACGAGGACCTTTCCGGAGATCCCGAGAAGCCGGGTGCGGAGGCCGCGGCGCATCAGTGGCCTCCGAGCGCTTCGAGCGGGCGGGCGCAGCGGCGCACGAGCCACATCGTTCCGAGCGCCAGGACGAGACCGGCGAGGCTCAGGGACGCCGCGACCGGGAAATTGAAGGAGGACAGGCCGAGCTGGTAGACTAGCGTCGAGACAACCCCAACCTTTCCGCCGCCGATCACCTGGGGCGTCGCGAAGGCGCTGAAGGTCCAGGCGAAGGCGGTGGTGAAGCCCGCCACCACGCCGGGCATCGAGAGCGGCAGCGTCACGGTGAGGAACGCACGCACCGGCCCGGCGCCGAGACTCTGGGCCGCGCGCTCGTAGTCGCGGTCGATATGCGCGAGGGCCGCTGCCAGCATGATGACCATCACCGGCAGCGTGACGTGGACGAGGGCGATGATCACCCCGAGCTCGGTGAACATGAGCTGGATCGGCCGCTCGATCAGGCCGAGCTGGCGCAAGGTGGCGTTCACGAAGCCGGAATTGCCGAGCACCACCGTCCAGGCATAGGTGCGCACCACCTCGCCAAGGAAGAGCGGGGTCACTGCGACGATCAGGATGACGGACTTCAGCAGGAGCGAGCGGGTTCGCACCAGGGCGTAGGCGACGGGGTAGCCGACGACCAGGGTGATCAGCGCCGTCTCGAAGCAGATCAGCACCGTATCGCGCAGCGCCCGGAGCACGATCGGGCGGTTGAGATCGGAGAAGTTTTCCAGCGTGAGCCCGCCGACGTCGAGGGAGCCCGGCACGTAGGCGTGCAGGCTGTAGCGTAGGATCGCCGCCATGGCGGCCACGATCGCGGCGGCGATCAGCACCGCCGGCGTCACGAACAGTGGCAGGAAGGGCCGGCGGCGGATCGCGGGTGTCATAAGGCTTCCGGTCGAGCGAGGCGCATGACGCGGGCCCTAGCGTGCCATGATGTTCTCTGCGAACCACTTGCGCCAGAGAGCGGTCTTCTCGGCCCGGAGCTTCGGGTCGATATTGATAGCCTGGCTCTTCCACTGATCGGCGGAGGTGAACACACCCGGGAGCTTGGCGATCTCGGGATCGACCTTGGCGTTGGTGACGGTCGGGCTGCCCTTCTTCAGCTGCGCGATCTTGGCCTGGACCTCGGGGTCGAGAGCGATATTGATGAACTTATAAGCGAGTTCTGCCTTCTTGGACCCCTTGTTGATCGCGACCGTGTCGATGCCGAGAACGCCACCCTCCTTCGGGATCACGACGGTGATCGGCACGTCCTGGCCCTTCATGTAGTAGGCGTTCATGGTCAGCACGACCTGAACGGGCGTCTCGCCGGTGGCGATCAGCTGCTGGCTGTTGGCGTCGTTGGTATAGAATGCCCGGAAGTTCGGTTTCAGCGCCTCGAGCTTGGCCTGACCCTTCTCCCAGGTCGCCGGATCGCCGCCCGAGAGCAGCGCCGAGACGGCGATGATGTGGCTCGGGTCGAAATCGGGCGCGGCGAGGCTGTTCTTGAGCTTCGGGTCCCAGAGATCGGCCCAGGAGCCGAAGGTCATGCCCTTGGGCACGAGGTCTGCGCGATAGCCGATCGTGTAGACGTAGCCCCACGTGCCGAGATGCGCGGGGCTGACCCGGGCCTGCTCGACAAGGTTCGTCGCGTTCGGGATTTTGGCCAGGTCGAGCGTCTCGAACAGGCCGTCGTTGACGTACAGCCAGCCGACATGGGCAGTCGTGAAGGTCACATCGCTCTCGGGCGCGTCCTTGGCGAGCTTGGCCTTGTTGAGCCGATCGATGGTACCGCCGGTGATGTACTCGACCTCGGCACCGGTCTCCGCCTTGAACTTAGTGGCGATGGCCTCGTCGATCAGATCGCGGAAGCTGCCGCCCCAGGTGCTGACGACGAGCTTCTCGGCCGCCTGTACTGGAATGATGGATGCGATGAGGGCGGAGGCAGCAAGGAGCGGGGTCAGGAGACGCATCACGTCGACAGTTCCTTTCTCTGTAGTCTCGCCTGTCAGGCAAATCTGATGCCAATAGGTCGTCTCGATTTGGATACGTTTTCAGCTCTCGATCGAGATTTTCTTTGTCGAAAGGCTGTTTCGATCTGTCCACATCAATCCGCCATCGTAGCCCCCCTCGATAACGGTCGCTAGGAATACTGGCGTCTATCCCTGGCACTCCTCTCCGGAGGCGCGCCTCGCGCCACCATCAAGGTTCTGCGTCGCGCTCATGCAGGAGGTCCTGTCACCGTCGCTGGCGGGGCGGTTTATCCGTCAGTGGAGGCGTATCTCGACAGGAAAGGCTAAATGGCCGCACCCGCTCATCAAGCACGATTTCCAGAAGCCTATGGATCGGAAATCCTGAGGCAGCCGTAAGTCGGGACCGGATGCAGCTCGAGACCGCGACCAAGAGGTGCAGAACCGCCGGGCCGACGCGCTAGTTTGGACGACCGGCTCGAGGGCTCGCGCGGGGGCGCCCGGAGAATCGAACGGTCGATGGCGTAAACCTCGCTATTCATTAAAACCGCGGTGCGAGATCCCACCGCGTCCGCGTGTTCGAGCATTACGGCGATGGACGAGGGACTCCCGTCTCGCTGACGTACGCTGCTCAGACCGAGGCCGGGGTCCGCCCATGGCGTGATCGGGCCCAGTGCCTGTCTTCGCTTAACGTCCGCTTCGTGGATGCGGTCGCGGACGACCGTACGGCTGCACTGGGCGCTTTGCTGCCGAGCTGGCTTGAAAGCCCCTCGACAATGGAGCCGAGGGGCAAGGCGCTCAAATTTCAGTACCTTCGGCTAGGGTCAGAGCATCTTCGACGTCCACACCGAGGTATCTGACCGTGCTTTCGATCTTGGTATGGCCGAGTAGGATCTGGACGGCACGCAGGTTGCCGGTCCGCTTGTAGATCAGCGACGCCTTCGTGCGGCGGAGGGAATGGGTTCCGTAGTCCTCGCTGCGCAACCCGATACCCGTGACCCATTCATCGACCAGGCGCGCATACTGCCGGGTACTGATGTGCGTGACGCCGTCAAGCCGGCTCGGGAAGGCATAGTCGTCGATCGTTCCACCCCTGGCCTCAAGCCATGCGAGGATGCTGGTGCGGGCAGGTTCGAGCAGTTTGAACTGCACCGGCCGACCGGTCTTGCGCTGGATGACGATTGCCCGGCTACGGACCCGACCCCCGCTGACGAGGTCGCCGATCTTGAGCTTGACGATGTCGCAGCCGCGCAGCTTGCTGTCGATGGCGAGATCGAACATCGCCCGGTCGCGTGTGCGCCGCTCGCGATCGAGCCAGAACCGGATGGCCCAGACTTGCTGAGGTTTGAGGGCTCGTTTGGCCCCGAGCTTGCGGCCAGCGTTCCAGGCTGGCCGCCCTTTCGTGGCCGGATCGTGTGCAGAGTGTCCCATCATCTGTCTCCTCGCCGGCTCATGCCAGCGAGGCGAGGAGACACCCGAACCGAGGCTCTGAAGATGGGGGCATATGCGGACGTTCCGCTGGCGACCCAACTCGGACGCTCAGACCTCTGTCGCAGCTTCTCCAAAGCGGCCGTTCCTCCGCCCTTCGACAACTTCAGCTCAAAGCGGCACACCAACCTTCATCCGCTATATGCACTCGGACATGTCCCTTACAGAACTCTGCAGGTTATCCAGTGCGTGCGCTCTTACTCGGACAGGTTCCTAGCGCGTCATCCGGTCGATGGGACGGCCGCCGTCCGCCTTCTTGCATGGCAGCGCGAAAATCTCGCCTTGCGCCGTCCGCACCTCGATCTGGTGCAACTTCAGCACGATCTACTCCGCGCTCCTCTTCTGATCTCACCGCATGACCGACCCCTTCGAGCTTGGCTGATCCTCTCGATCAGCCCGGTCGGGAGGCAGCTGGTCACGACATGCCGAGATTCTCGCGCGCCATCGGCCGGGTCGCTGTCGCTGACTCGTGATCGTTGTGTGGCATTTCCACGGCCGCGACAGGCGGACAGTACCGCTGACGCTCGGTGCACTCCCGGTCGCCGCTCCGATTTCTGACCGATCTGTGAGATTGGTTGGCATCGACTTTGCGAACCCTTCGCTCACCCGCTTCCGGTCTCCGGACCTGAAGCGCGAGGCGGAGAGGAGTTCGGGGGATGGGTGCAATGGACCGCCGGAAGGTGCTGAAACTGTCGATGGCGGCCGCGGCCGGCACCGTCGCGATGCCGTTCGTCGCGCGGAAGGGGCTCGCCGCCGAGCCGATCAAGCTCGGCAGCCTGCTCGACGGCTCCGGCGCGCTGGGCCTCGAAGGCAAGCGGATGATCGAGACCACCGAGTACGCGGTCGAGCAACTCAACAAGGCCGGCGGGCTCCTCGGGCGGCCGATCCAGCTCATCGCCTACGACACGCAATCGTCGATGCAGCTCTACACCCAGTATGCCCAGCAGCTCGCCCTCAAGGACAAGGTCGACGTCATCCAGGGCGGCATCACCTCGGCGTCGCGCGAGGCGATCCGGCCCATCTTCGACCGCGCGCGGACCCTCTACTTCTACAACACGCAGTACGAGGGCGGCGTCTGCGACCGCAACGTGTTCTGCACCGGGTCGACCCCCGCGCAGACCGTCAACCACATCGTCGACTACGCCCTCAAGAACTGGGGCAAGAAGGCCTACATCGTCGCGGCAGACTACAATTACGGGCACATCACCGCGAGCTGGATGACGAAGTTCATGAAGGATGGCGGCGGATCGGTGCTCGGCACCGACTTCTTCCCCCTCGACGTCACCAACTTCTCGTCCGCGATCAGCCGCATCCAGCAGGCGCAGCCCGATCTCGTCCTCTCGGCGCTGGTCGGCGCCAACCATTCGGGCTTCTATCGCCAGTGGGACGCGGCGGGCATGAAGTCCAAGATCCCGGTCGGGTCGAGCGTGTTCGGGCTCGGCGACGAGCTGACGACGATGGATCCCTCCACGACGAACGGGATCATCACCTGCTACGGCTGGTACAACGACCTCGACACGCCCGCGAGCAAGGCCTTCGTCGCCGGCATGCAGGCGAAGTTCGGCGCCGACGTCACCGATCTCAGCGAGCTCGACACCGCCACCTACGAGGGCATCCTGTTCTGGGCCGAGGCGGTGAAGAAGGCCGGCTCGATCGAGCGCGACAAGGTCATCGCCGCCCTGGAGAGCGGCCTCAGCATCGAGTCCCCGACCGGCACGGTCACCATGGACGGTGCCACCCACCACACCATCCGCAACACCTATCTGGCCCGCCCGAAGGACCGGAAGTGGGAGATCCTCGCCACCTTCCCGAACTCGTTCCCGGCCGACACCGGCGGTGCCTGCGACCTGATCAAGAATCCGCGCACCAACAAGCAGTTCACGCCGGACCTGAAGGGCTGAGGGCGATGGATCTCGCCGGGCTGCTCGCCTTCAACGTCGTCACCGGCATCGCCACCCTGGTCCTGATCACCCTCGGCCTCGGGGTGATCTACGGGATGATGCGCATCATCAACCTCGCCCACGGCGAGTTCATGATGCTCGGCGCCTACACGGCGGTGATGGCGAGCGGGGCCGGGGTCAACATCTGGATCGCGATGCTCGTCCTGCCGCCCCTGGTGGTCGGCGTGATCGGGCTGATCCTGGAGCGCACCGTCATCCGCTTCCTCTACGGGCGGATGATGGACACGATGCTCGCCACCTGGGGCATCAGCCTGGGCTTGATCGGGCTGATCACCACGCTCTACGGCAACGTCGTGCGCGGCGTCTCGACGCCCGTCGGCAGCTTCGACATCGGGCGCTACGGGGCGAGCCTCTACAGCCTCGTCATCGTGGCGACGGCGCTGACCGCCCTGGCGGCGATGTTCCTGGTGCTGCGCTTCACCAAGTTCGGCCTGATCCTGCGCGCGACCATGCAGAACCCGCGCATGGCCGCGGCGCTGGGGGTGCAGCCGAACCGCGTCTACATGGCGACCTTCGCCCTCGGCGCGGCCCTGGCGGGCCTCGCCGGCGGCGTCCTGGCCCCGATCTCGGGCGTCTCCCCGGCCATGGGCGCGGCCTACATCGCCCGCGCCTTCATCACGGTTCTCGGCGGCGGCCCCGCCATCGTCACCGGCACCGGTCTGGCCTCCAGCCTGTTCGGCGTCATCAACGAACTCGTCTCGTTCAAGACGACGCCGGTCATCGGCGACGTCGCCCTACTCGTCGCGGCGATCCTGCTGATCCGCGTCCTCCCGCAAGGCATCACCGGCCGCTACCTGAGGCGCAGCCTATGACCTCCGCAGCTCCCGCCCGCCGGCTCTCCGCCGCGGGCTTCCTGGCGACGCTGGCCCTCGGCCTCGCCATCCTGTTCGGGGCACCGCACGCCCTCGACACGTTCGGCCTCGTTCAGTGCACCGGCTTCGCGGCGCTCGCGATGTTCGGCCTCTCGCAGGGCTTCGTCTGGGGCTTCGCGGGGGTGATGTCCTTCGGGCAGGCCGCCTTCCTGGGTCTCGGCGGCTACGCCTACGCCGTCGCGGTCCTCAACATGGGCGACAGCACCGTGCCCGTCCTGCTGTCGATCCTGGTGCCGATGCTCTTCGCCGGCCTGCTCGGCTACTTCATGTTCTACGGGCGGATCAGCGACGCCTATATCGGCGTCATCACGCTGACCGTGTCGGTGATCCTGTTCCAGCTCGTCAACGCCACCTCCGGCAGCCAGTACCGGATCGGCGCGGCGGAGCTGGGCGGCTTCAACGGCATCCCGGCGATCCCCGCCCTTAACGCGCCCGGCCATCCCGACGAGCCCCTGGACATCGAGGGGATCTGGTACGCCGCGATGGGGGCCCTGATTCTCGTCTACGCGCTGCTGCGGGGGATCCTGGCGAGCCGCCTCGGCCGCGTGGTGGTGGCGATCCGCGAGAACGAGACCCGGGCCCAGCTGATCGGCTACGACCCGCGCCTCTACAAGCTCATCGCCTTCATGATCGCCGCGGGGGTCGCGGGCCTCGCCGGCTGTCTCTACGCCAACTGGGGCGGCTTCATCAGCCCGACCGTGTTCGGGCTGCCGATGTCGGCGCAGGTCATCATCTACGTCCTGGTCGGCGGCCTCGGCACCCTCGTCGGGCCGATGCTCGGCGCGGTGCTGATCCAGGCGCTGATCATCGCCGCCGGCAGCCAGAGCGCGGTCGATTCCAACCTCGGGCTCGGTGTCGTCCTCGTCGGCTTCGTCCTGCTCGTGCCGCAGGGGCTGATCCCGGTCGCCCGCGGCCTCGGCCTCCGCCTGCTGGAGCGGGCCCGGGCGCCCCGGGCCTCGGGCGGGAAGGCGAAGGACGCGCTCGCCGCGGGAGGCGCGCGATGAACGCTCCCACCCCCCTCACCGGCGCCCACGGGGCGCCCCTGCGCCCGCTCGTCGAGGCCCGCGGCGTCACCATGCGGTTCGGCGGGGTGACGGCGGTGGCCGACGTCGATTTCACCCTCGGCGAGGTCGAGCTGCGCTGCCTGATCGGGCCCAACGGCGCCGGGAAGAGCACCTTCTTCAAGATCCTGACCGGTCAGCTGAAGCCCACCGAGGGCCGGATCCGCCTGCGCGACACGGACATCACCGGGGCCGAGCCCCACGCCATCGCGCGGCTCGGCGTCGGCATCAAGACGCAGGTGCCGAACGTCTTCAACGGCCTCTCGGTCCACGAGAACGTGTTCGTGGCGGCCGGGCGGCGCAAGTCCATCGCCCGCACCCGCGCCATCGTCGACGAGACCCTGACGCGCCTCGACCTCACCGGGATCGCCGGACGCATCGTCGGCCAGCTCGCGCACGGCCAGCGGCAATGGGTCGAGATCGCCACCGTGCTCGCCCAGGAGCCCGAGCTGATCCTCCTCGACGAGCCCGCCGCCGGCATGACCCACGAGGAGGTCCACCGCACCGCCGCGCTGATCCGCGAGATCAACCGCACCCACGCCCTGATCGTGGTGGAACACGACATGCCGTTCATCCGGATGATCGCCAAGACCGTGACGGTGTTCAACCAGGGCCGGATCCTCATGGAGGATACGGTGGACGCCGTCCTGGCCGACAGCCGCGTGCGCGACGTCTATCTCGGCAAGCAGGCCGCCTGACATGACCGACCCTGCCAGCCCGCCGCTCCTCTCCGTCGAGGGCCTGCATTCCGGCTACGGCCGCATCCCGATCCTCGGCGGCGTGGCCCTCGCGGTGCGCCCCGGCGAGTTCGTCGGCATCCTCGGCCACAACGGCATGGGCAAGACCACGCTGCTGCGCACCCTGATGGGCTACCTGCCGGCCACAGCCGGGCAGGTCCGGTTCGACGGGACCGACATCACCCGGCGCAGCCCGACGGCCCGGGCGCGCATGGGCCTCGGCTACGTGCCCCAGGGGCGTGAGATCTTCCCCGCGCTCAGCGTGCGCGAGAATCTGCGCATGGGCTGCCTGCTCGCGAAGCGGGACGAGGACGAGACCATCGGGGGCATCCTCGCCACCTTCCCCCGGCTGAAGGCCTATCTCGACCGGCCCGGGGGTGCCCTGTCGGGCGGCGAGCAGCAGTTGCTGGCGCTGGCCCGCTGCCTCTGCGGCGGCCCGACCATCCTCCTGCTGGACGAGCCGACGGAGGGCATCCAGCCCTCGATCATCGAGGAGATCATCGAGAGCCTCCTGCGGATCGGGCGCGAGCGCGGCATCGCGCTGCTCCTCGTCGAGCAGAACCTGACCTGCATCACCGGCCTCTCGGAACGCATCCTGATCCTTCAGAAGGGCGTCATCACCCGCGAGGTCCCGCCCGAGGTCGCGCGCAACCGGTCGCTGATCGACGAGTTCGTCGGCATGGCCTGAGCCGCCGCCGGATCCCCTCCCCTTCGCCAGTCCGGAGTTCCCCATGGATGCTGCCCCGATCGACGCGCCCGACCTTGCCGGGATGCTGACCGAGATGACCGTCGCCGACGTCCAGGCCGCCTACGCCCGCGGCGTGACGGCCGTGGCGCTGATCGAAGCCTTCCTGGCGCGGATCGAGACCTACAATCCCCGCTACAACGCGATCATCTTCCTCAATCCGCACGCCCTCGACGAGGCGCGAGCGATCGACCGCCGCAGGGCCGCCGGCGAAGCCCTCGGGCCGCTGGCGGGCGTTCCGGTCGTGATCAAGGACACGATGGACGTTGCCGGCCTGCCCACCACGGCCGGCTGGCACTTCCTCTGCGCCGAGGCCGGGGGAGTGGACCTCGTGCCGGCCACGGACGCGCCCGTAGTGGAGCGCATGCGGGCGGCCGGCTGCGTCGTCCTCGGCAAGACCAACGTGCCCGTGCTGAGCGCCACCGGCAGCCACGCCAACGACAGCTGGGCCGGTCCGACGCTCAACGCCGCGGCGCCCGACCTCCTGCCCGGCGGGTCGAGCGCCGGCACCGCCACGGCCGTCGCGGCCAGTCTCGCGGTCCTCGGACTCGCCGAGGAAACCGGCGGCTCGATCCAGAATCCCGCCTCGGCGCAGGGGCTCGTCGGCATCAAGCCCACCTTCGCGCTCGTGCCCAACACCGGGGTGGTCCCGCTCGCCGGCAGCACGCGCGACGTGGTCGGGCCGATCGCCCGCTGCGTGCGCGACGCCGCGCTGACCCTCGATGCCCTGGCCGGCTACACTGCCGCCGACCCGAAGACCGTGGCCGGGATCGGCCGCCGTCCGAAGGGCGGCTACGCCGCCAAGCTGTCCGACACGGCCCTGCGGGGCAGACGCCTCGGGCTCTACGGGCCGGGCTGGCGCGACCGGGCCCTCTCGGCGGAGACGATCCAGCTCTACGCCCGGGCCCAGGCCGAGATCGCCGAACGGGGCGCCGCCCTGGTGGCTGACCCCTTCGCCGGAAGCGGCTTCGCGGACCTCGGCCAGCCCGTCGCCGGCCTCGATCACTACGATGCCCGGGGCATCGAGAGCGTGCTCTACGACCTCCATCACTATCTGCAACGGCTCGGTCCGCAGGCGGCCTACCGGACCCTCGCCGAATTCGACGCCGCCACGAAGGCGGAAGATCCCCTCGCACCGGGCGGCGTCCTCGACTGGATGAATCAGGTGCCGGCCTTCGCGGCCTGCCGCGCCGATCCCCTCGCCCCGCCGGATCTCTCGGATTTCCTGGCGGCACGCGAGCGGTATCTCGACGTCTTCACGACGGTCATGGCGGAGCACGGTCTCGACGCCCTGGTCTTCCCGCAGACCCGCGACGCGGTGCCGGCCCTGCACGGGTCGGAGACGATCCACGAGACGACCGTGTGCGAGATCAACATCGCCGGGCTGCCGGGCGTGGTCGTGCCAGCCGGCCGCTACGCCTCGGGCTCGCCCTTTTGCCTGATCTTCGTCGGACCGCTCTGGAGCGAGGCTGACCTCCTCGGGCTCGCCCACGATTACGAGCAGGCGACCCGCTACCGCCAGGCCCCCGACCTCAGGGCTTGAAGCGATAGCTCCCGCCGCGAACCCGGCGGGAGCTATCCGTCCGGGAGAGCCTCCGGATCGGCGGGATCGTCCCGGCGCAGCGCGACGCCGCTGGTGCCCTGGGCCAGCATCGCCCGAAGCAGCGCCTCCATCTGCCCGGCGGCCGCCTCGACCGCCAGGCCGCCCTCCCGGATGTTCGAGATGCAGTTGCGCCGCGCGTCGGGCAGACCCGGCGCCGGGCCGTACGTGACGTAGCAGCCCAGGCTGTCCGAGGCCGACAGGCCCGGGCGCTCCCCGATCAGCACGACCACGCAGCGCGCCCCGAGCCGCGCCCCGATCGGGTCGCCGATCGCCACGCGCCCCTGGCTGGCGACCACCACGGGCGCCAGACTCCAGCCGGCCCGCCGCACCCGCGCCGCCAGCGCCGCCGCCGCCGGCACCGCGTTCAGCGCGACCGCCGTCGCCGACAGCCCGTCCGCGATCACGATCGCCACGTCGAAGCCCGGCCCGCCGTGCCCGTCGAGCGCGGACGCGGTCCCCGGATCGAGGCTGCGGCCCCGGTCCGGACGGCGCAGGTACTCGGCCCGGTCGGACGCGGCCGAGCGGACCTCGACCGAGTCCAGGCCCTGCGCCCGCAGCCCTTCGCGGATCGCGGCCGCGTCCAGGGGCGTCCACACCGCCTCGCGGGCGCGGGCATGGTCGAGCCCGAAGGCCAGCGCCGCGCCGGTCGGCAGGCCGGCCCCGTGCGCGCCCAGCGCGACGCGCGCCTGGGTCAGCCCGCGCAGGTCGCGCAGCGTCGGCGGGCCCGGACGAGCCGGCCCGGCCGGCCCGGCCGGCTCGCCGCTCACGCCGCCCGCCCGGGCAGGAGCCGGGACGCCTCCGCCAGGGCCGGGGGCAGCGCGCCCGTCGCGCTGGCCAGCCGGCCCTGCCCGTCCGTGATGCCCACGGCCCGCAGCCACGCCTCGAATTCCGGGGCCGGACGGCGACCCAGGGTCTCGCGGGCGTAGACCGCGTCGTGGTGCGACAATGACTGGTAGTTCAGCATCACGTCGTCCGCCCCCGGCACCGTGATGACGAAGTTGACCCCGGCCGCGCACAGCAGGGTCAGGAGCGCGTCCATGTCCTCGCCGTCGGCATCGGCGTGGTTGGTGTAGCAGACGTCCACGCCCATCGGCAGGCCGAGCAGCTTGCCGCAGAAGTGGTCCTCCAGCCCGGCGCGGATGATCTGCTTGCCGTCGTAGAGGTACTCGGGACCGATGAAGCCCACGACCGTGTTGACCAGCAGCGGGTCGAACTCCCGCGCCACCGCGTAGGCGCGCGCCTCCATGGTCTGCTGGTCGACGCCCCAGTGGGCGTCGGCCGAGAGCGCCGAGCCCTGGCCGGTCTCGAAGTACATGAGNCGCCACCGCGTAGGCGCGCGCCTCCATGGTCTGCTGGTCGACGCCCCAGTGGGCGTCGGCCGAGAGCGCCGAGCCCTGGCCGGTCTCGAAGTACATGACCTGCCCGCCCGCCGGGCAGCGGCCGAGGGCGCGCGCCGCGTCCGAGGCCTCGCGCAGGACGGCGAGGTCGACGCCGAAGCCGGCATTGGCCTTCTGCGAGCCGGCTATCGATTGGAACACGAGGTCGACGGGCGCGCCGCGGGCCATGGCCTCGATCGCAACGGTGACGTGGCCGAGGCAGCAGTGCTGGGTCGGCACGTCGAGGCGCAAGCGCAGGGTCTCGAGCAGCTCGACGATGCGGATGTAGTCCGGCAGGGAATCGGTCGCCGGGTTGACGCCGATGACCGCGTCGCCCGAGCCCATCAGCAGGCCGTCGAGGGCCGAGATCAGGATGCCCTCGGACGAGTCGGTCGGGTGGTTGGGCTGGTTGCGGGTGGCGAGGCGCCCGGGCAGGCCGAGGGTCGAGCGGAAGCGGGTCACCACCGGCCGCTTGGCGGCGACCGCGACGAGGTCCTGCAGGCGGCAGATCTTGGAGACCGCCGCGACCATCTCGGGCGTGAGGCCGGGCGCGAGGGCGGCGAGGGCGTCGGCGTCGGCGGCGGGGGCGAGCAGCCACTCGCGGAAGGCGCCGACCGTGAGCGAGGCGACCGGCGCGAAGGCTTGCGCGTCGTGCCGGCGGGCGATCAGGTCGGAGACCTCGTCCTCGTCCGAGGGGATCAGTTCCTCGGCCAGGAAGGTCTTGAGCGGCAGGTCGGCGAGGGCGATCTGCGCGGCCAGGCGCTCGACCGGCCCGTCGGCGCAGAGCCCGGCGAGCTGGTCNGAGCTGGTCGCCCGAGCGCTCCGGCGTGGCCTTGGCGAGCAGGCTGCGCAGGTCGGGGAAGGTGAAGCGTGTGCCTTCGATCGTCGTCGCGTAGGCCATACGGGCGCTCCCGGCGCGCTGTCAGATCTCAGGGAACCCGATCCTGCAGGATGTCGAGGGCGGCCTCGTGCAGGTCGGGTGTGGCGGCGGCGAGCACCCGCCCGTCCGAGTCGAGGGTCAGCGCGGAGCCCGCCCAGTCGGTGATCACGCCGCCGGCCGCCTCGATCACCGGGACGAGGGCGAGGTAATCGTAGGGCTGCAGGCCGGTCTCCGCGACCAGATCGCAGTGGCCGGAAGCCAGCAGGCCGTAGGCGTAGCAGTCGCCGCAGAACCGCCGGATGCCGACGCGGTCGACGAGGCGTCGGTAGCGCGCCGCGTCCGCCCCGGAGAAGCCGTCCGGCGTGGTCGTGAAGAACCGTGCGGCGGCGAGGGTCCGGCAGGCGCTGGCCCGGGCCGGCGCCCCGTTGAACGTGGCCGCGCCCGGCATGCCCGTCCAGCGCTCGCCGAGGGCCGGCATGTCGATGACGCCGATGGTCGGCCGTCCGCCGTCGAGGAGGGCGATCAGGGTTCCGAACAGCGGCAGCCCGGTCACGAAGCTCTTGGTGCCGTCGATCGGGTCGATGATCCAGACCGGACCCCGGCCCGGCGTCACGCCCATCTCCTCGCCGACGATGCCGTGCTCCGGGAAGCGCGCCGCGATCCGCTCGCGCAGCAGCGCCTCGATCGCCCGGTCCGCCAGGGTGACGGGGCTCGCGTCCGCCTTGGCGACGATGTCGAGGTCCGTGCGGAAGTGGCGCATCGCCACCGGTCGGGCCGCGTCGGCGAGGCCGGTCGCGAAGGCCAGGATCTCGCCCGCGGGGGGAAGCATGTCCGGCACGCTCAGAGCGCTTTCAGGAAGGCCGGCCACCGCGTGTCGTTCATGATCGATCGGGCGCGCATGTGCTTCCAGATGCCGTACTTGTAGAAATCGAAGTCGAGGTCCGAGATGCGGTTCTGCACCATCGCCCAGGTCGACCATTTCACGTCGGCCAGGGCCTTGTGCACCATCAACCGGGCGAAGAGCTGGTCGCTGTACCGGCCGAAATACGCCTCGATGATCGCGCGATCGACGTCCTCGGAGAAGAACATCTCGCCGCTCCAGATCGCGAGATCGTAGAGGCGATCGTTGTTGGAGGCGTACTCGAAGTCTATCAGCAGGATCGAGCCGTCCTCCCCGATCAGGAAGTTGCCGGGCATCGGGTCGTTGAAACACGGCACGAGGTCGATGCCGGACGCCTCCAGGGCGGCCCGGGCGAGGCGCGTCTGACGGGTCAGCCACGCCTGGTCGGGCGGCAGCAGCGCGCCGAGATCGACGGCCTGCCGGTCGTGCTCGTCGATCATGTCGAACACTGTCTTGGTGAGCGGCAGCAGGGGGGCGCCGTGGAAGCGGCGATAGAGGGCGATCGCCTCGTTGCGCACGGCCGCGTCGGCGAAGTCGCGGTTGGTCGAGGGGCGGCGGCCCTCCACGAACTCCGCGATCTCCACGTCTTCCGCGTCGAGATAGTCGAAGGTGCGCGGGCCGAGGCCGATCGCCTCCGCCTGCCGGCTCGCGGCGCGGGCGGCGGCCCGGTCTATGAACATCTCGGTGCCGCGCCCGGGCATCTTCACGAAGTACGGGTGCGCCTCGCCGGCGACCTCGACGCGCCAGTTCGTGTTGCTGATGCCGCCGAGCACCGGCCGATAGTGCATGGGCCGACCCTGCCACGGGGCGACCCGGTGAAGGGTCGCCTCGAAGGCCCGCTCGGCCTCTGTGCGTCCGCCTCCGAGAGGGATCATGCCGCGCTCCTCAAAGCGTCCTCAGGGTTTCCTCGAAGTCCGGGCGGCCGACCCGCGCTCGGCAGCGCAGCAGGCGCCAGCTCGCATATTTCCGGAACTCCAGGCTCCGCCGGGGCGAGGCGCGGTCCATCGTCAGCGCCCGCAGGCCCCAGTACAGGTCGTCGGCGGCAGCGTAGGCGCGGCAGCGGCTGAACACGTCCGCCCGGCAGGCCCCCTCAGCGATTTCGATGCCAAGTCGCATCTCGCTCTCGAACGGGCAGGCCTCGTTGAGGAAGGCGCCGAGCTGATGGTGCGGGTCGGTATCGCAGGCCATGTCGAAGTCGACGAGGCGCAGTGCGCCGTCCGGCGCGAACAGCAGGTTGGAGGCGTGCGGGTCGGCGTGGGCCGGCCGGCACCCGGTCCCGGCGGCGGCGAGCGCCGCCTCGATGGCGTCGACCCAGTCGAAGAGGAACCACCCGTCCGGCGGCAGGTCCGCCGGCAGGGTCTCGCCCTCGGCGCCGAGCGCCGCGCGCAGGGTCCGGATGCCGTCGAAGACGCTCCACCGGCGGCCGAACGGCGCGCCGGCGGCGATGCGGTCAAAGGCCCCGATCACCGCCGTCATGGCGTCGGGCTGGCGCAGGCGGTCGAGGGACGCGGGGCGCCACTCGGGGCCGAGTCGCCGGAACAGGATCGCCCCCTGCGCCCACGCCAGATGCAGCGGCTCGGGGCCGAGCCCCAGCGCGGCGACGCGCGTCGCGGCCTCGAACGAGGCGGCGGGGTCGATGAGAGCGGCGGCGGCCGGCTCGGTGACCTTGAGGAAGTAGTCCGGATCCGCGTCCGGCGCCGTCGCCACCAGGAAGGTGGCCGACTCGACGCCGTGGTACGACGGCGACGCCGCGCCTGGGCAGGCCACGCCGTAGCGAATCGGCCGGTCCGCCAAGAGGGGGATCGCCGCGAGGGCCTCCTCGGCCAGCCGCTCGTGAGCGCCGTCGGGCGCGCCTGGCGCCTTCAACGGCCCTCTCCCCCGGTGCCGAGGGCCGCGAGCCCCTCCGTCGCCAGCAGCATCAGCATGTCGGCCAGGACCTGGGTGCCGAAGGCCCGATCCTCCGGGGCCGCGAACTCGGTCGGATGGTGCATGACCCCGTCCCGGCAGGGCACCGCCAGCACGATCGCGGGGCAGACGGCGGCGAGGCTGATCGCGTCGTGGCCGCCGATCGTGTCGAGGGGCCGCGGCGGCGCGTCGTTGCGGGCGCCGGCCCGCTCCGCGAGCCGGACGAGGCCGGGATGCATGGCGCCCGCGGGCCGCAGATCGATGGCGCGGACCTCCGAGTCGACGCCGGCCCGCGCCGCCGCCGCGGCGATGAACGTCCGGAGCCGGGCCTCGGCCTCCTCGAGGATCGCCGGCGCGCCGGAGCGCAGCTCGATGAACAGCACCGCCTCACTCGGCACGGTGTTGGGCGAGTTCGGGAACACCTCCAGCCGTCCGACCGAGGTGTGCAGGTCGAGCCCGTAATCGCCGGTCATGTCCTTCAGGTCGGCGATCAGGTAGGCGGCCGCGAGCAGGGCATCGCGGCGCTCGGCCATCGGGGTCGGGCCGGTATGGGCCTGCCGGCCGAGGAAGGCGAGGCGATACTTGGTGGCTCCCCAGTAGCGGGTGAAGGCACCGAACCGCTTCCCCTCCCGCTCCAGCACGGGGCCGCCCTCGATGTGGAGCTCGATGAACGCGTCCGGGACCGGGACCGTGTCGGTCCCGGCGTAGCCGATCGCCTCCAGGGCGTCGCCGACCGCGATCCCGGCGCCGTCGCGCCGGTCCAGGGCCCAGGCCAGCTCGGCCTGGCCGGCGAACACGCTGCTGCCGAGGAGGCTCGGCTGGAAGCGGGCGCCCTCCTCGTTGGTCCAGTTGGCCACGACGAAGTTGCAGGCCGACCTCAGCCCGCGCTCCGCGAGGGACGCGCCCACGGCACGGATCGCCTCGCAGGCCGCGACGACGCCGAGGGCACCGTCGAAGCGGCCGCCGTTGGGCTGGCTGTCGAGGTGAGAGCCGACCATGACGGTCGGCGCGTTGCCCCCGGCGAAGTCGACGCGGCCGAACTGGTTGCCGATTCGGTCGACCTGCGGCGTGAAGCCGTTCTCCCGGAACCAGGCGCCGAGCCAGTCGCGGGCGGCGCCGTCCTGGGCCGAGAGCGCGAGGCGCGTCATCGACCCGTCGCCGCCGCCACCGAAGCGCGATACGGCGTCCATCATCCCGTGGAGGCGTGCGGCATCGATCTGCACGGAGGACGGCGACGGTATCTCAGGCATGGAGCACATCCACGTTTAGGTGTCGGAAGGCGTCGGCGAAGTCGCTCGCCAGGGGCGCGTTGGTGACGAGCGTGTCGACGTCGCCGAGACCGAGGGTCCGGATCGTGCCGAGCCGCCCGAATTTCGAGCTGTCGGCCAGGATCACTGAGCGCCGGGTCTGCTCGACGGCGGCGCGGCGCAGGACCGCCTCCTCTTGGCCGAGATCCATGAAGCCGTGCTCGCGATGCACGGTCACGATGCCCATGACGGCGAGGTCGTAGACGTGCTCGCGCACGGCCGCGACGGTGCGGTGGCCGAACAGCCCGCGGTAATGCGGCTTCATCTCGCCGCCGAGCACGGTCACCTGCGACTGCGGATCGTCGGCGAACAAGGTGGCGATGCCGATAGAGTTGGTGTGGATGGTGATTCGCCGGCCGACCAGCTGCCGGGCGAAAGCCAGGGTCGTGGTGCCGGTGTCGATGAAGACGGTCATGCCGTCCTCCACCAAGGCCAGGGCGGCCGACGCGATACGCGCCTTCTCGCGCATGCCGACGCGCGCCCGCTCGTCGAAGGGCTGATCGTCCTTCTTCTGGTCGATGACGGCGCCGCCGTAGACCCGGCGAGCATGCCCGCGCATTTCGAGGTCCCGCAGGTCGCGCCGGACCGTCTCGGTGCTGATTCCGAGGCGGCTCGCCAACTCGTTGACCGATACGCGACCGTCGCGCTGCAACTCCGTCAGGATCAGTTGCAGGCGCGGCTCGGTTATACTCATCGGCGTCCGTCTCCCAAGGGTTGTAATCCCTCGCGACGGGACGCAACCTAGGAACGGGTTGGCACGGTCCTCGACGGGCCGCAATTCATCGGGTTCCGTCATCTGTTAACCTGCTGCCTCGACGTGGACCGGCCGCGCGCCGGGAGCTGTGACGCGGTGGCAGGCGGCGAGCGCGCCCGCGCCGCGCATCACGAGGTTCGGACTCTCGGCCGCGCAGGGCGCGAAGGCCCGGGGACAGCGCGAACGGAAGGCGCAGCCGGCCGGAAGGTCGATCGGGCTCGGCGGCTCGCCGTCGAGGAGGCACTCCTCGGGGCGGTAGCGGCGCTCCTCCAGGGTCGGCATCGCCGACAGCAGGGCCTTCGTGTAGGGGTGGCCCGGATCGAAGAACAGTCGCTCGTTGTCGGCGAGTTCCACGACCTCGCCCAGGTACATGACGGCGACGCGGTTGCAGGCTTTGCGCACCATCGCGAGATCGTGGCTGATGAAGATGTAGGTGAGGCCGTGTGCCCGCTGAAGCTTCTCGAACAGCGCGAGCAGCCGGAACTGCTCGGTCTGGTCGAGCGCCGAGAGCGTCTCGTCCATCAGAAGGATCTCGGGCTCGAGCACCATTGCGCGGGCGACGTTGATGCGCTGGCGCTGCCCCGCGGAGAGGCCGACGGGCAGCGCGTCGTAGAGGGCGGTGCTGAGGCCGACATCGTTCATGACCGCGCGGACGCGCTCGCGGATGCGGGCGGCATCCCGCCATCCGTGGGTGCGCAGGGGCGCCTCGAGCATCGCGCCGATGCCGGTGCGGGGGGGCAGCGAGTTGAACGGGTCCTGCAGCACGAGCTGGAGCTTGCGGCGGAACCCGAGCAGCGCCGGTCCCGCGAGCGGCGCGATGTCCTGCCCGTCGCACAGGATCCGGCCGCCGCTGGGCCGCTCCAGGCGACTGAGCAGGCGCATCAAAGTGGACTTGCCGCAGCCGCTCTCGCCGACCACCGCGAAGCTGTCGCCCCTGTGGATATCGACGGTCACGTTGCGCACGGCGCGGAGCGCGCTCGTCCCCGCGAAGGTCCCCCGCTCCCGTACCCGGTAGGTCTGCGACACGTCCTCCAGGCGGATGACCGGGCGCGCTTCGGAGTGGTCGCGCGCGGGCTCGCCGGTGCGCGGCAGCGCGGGGGAGCGGGTCCAGATGGTCGGGATCTGGGCGACCAGGTCGCGGGTGTAGGCGTGCCGCGGCCGGGCGATCAGCGCGTTGGTCGGCTGCTCCTCGACGAGGCGGCCCGCATCGATGACGAGCGTGCGCGACGCGGCCTCCCGGGCGACCGGGAGCGACGAGGAGACGAACAGGATCGCCGTCTGGAAGCGCTCTGTGAGCTCGCGCATCAGGCGGATGACCTGGGCGGCCACGGTCACGTCGAGGGGCTGAGTGACGTTGTCGGCGACGAGGAGCGCCGGATCCGAGATCATCGCGTCCACCAGCAGCGCGCGCTGCATCATGCCGCCGGAGAACTGCGACGGGTAATCGTGGAAGCGCCGGGCGGCGGAGGGTATCCGGACCGCGTCGAGCAGCGCGACGACCCGGCGGCGCGCCTCCGCCGCCGCGACGGCGGAATTCACGGCCCGCATCTTCTCGGCGATCTGGTGGCCGACGGGCAGCGTCGGGTCGAGGGCGCCCATCGGGTTGGCGCCGACATAGGCGATCTCCCGGCGCAGGGGCCGCATCGCGCGCGGGGCGAGGCCGAGGATGTCCTGCCCGCGGAAGCGCACCGTCCCGCGGGCGGCGAGCGGCGGCTCCAGGCCGTTGACCAGGGCCTTCGCCAGGACCGTCTTGCCCGCGCCGGTGGCGCCGACCACGCCGACGATCTCCCGCGGCGCGACGTCGAACGCGATGCCGTCGAGGATCCGCCGCCCGGCGACGGGCCCGGCGAGGTCGACGCTCAGGTTGCGGACGGACAGGACCGGCGGCGTGTCCATCAGGCGCCTCCGTGGATCGCGTTGCGCGCCCGCTCGCACGCCGCGCCGATCAGGTTGAGGCCGACGAGCGTGAGGCCGAGGAACACGCCCGGCATGGTGGCGATCCACCACGCGTTCAGCAGATACTTCCGGCCATCCGCGATGATGTTCCCGAAGGTCGGCGTCGGCGGCTGCACGCCCAGACCGAGGAAGCCGAGCGTCGATTCGAAGATCATCATGCGGGCGATGTCGAGCACCGCCGTGAACAGGATCGGCGGCACCACGAGCGGCGTCAGCAGCGTCAGCACGATCCGGGCATGGCTCGCGCCCGAGACCTGCGCCGCCCGGACGTACTCGCGACCGCGCTCGGCCATCGCGACGGAGCGCGTCACGCGGGCGTAGACCGGCCAGTTCGACAGCCCGAGCACGAGGATGATGGCGGGGATCGTCGGCCTGGAGACGCCGAGCACCGCGATCGCCAGGATGATCATCGGGATCGAGAGCTGCGCGTCGGTGACGCGCATGATCACCGCGTCGGTCCGGCCGCCGAGGTAGCCCGCGACCATCCCGAGCGCGCAGCCGATGACGAGGGTCAGCGCGGTGGCGGCGACGCCGATCAGGAAGGAGTAGCGCAGGCCGATCAGGCAGCGGACGAGCATGTCGCGGCCGATCTGGTCCGTGCCGAGCGGGTGCGCCCAGCGCCAGTGCGGACCGGCGAGGAGCGGCGGCAGCAGGCGGGCGCGGACATCCATCTTGCCGGGATCGAGGCCGCTGAACTCGGGATAGAGGAGCGTGGCCAGGACCAGGATCCCGAGCAGACCGAGGCCGATGCGGAAGCCGGTCGCCCGGGCCGCCCGTCCGAGGATGCGGCGCCCGATCGAGCGGGCGCTTCCCGTGTCGACCGGGGCGGCCCCGAGGGTGAGGCTCGTCTCGACGCCCATCAGTACGCGAGCCTCGGATCGATGATCGTGGCGGCCAGATCGACGAGGATGTTGATCACGACAAAGATCGCGCTGGTGACGATCGCGATGCCCTGGATCAGCGGGAAGTCGCGCTGCAGCACGGCGTTGATGGTGAGCAGGCCGAGTCCGGGATAGTCGAGGATGTACTCGACGATGATCACGCCGCCGAGCAGGCTGGAGAACTGGACGCCGAGGAGGTTGAGCAGCGGCACGGCGGCGTTGCGCAGGACGTGCGCCGCGACGATCCGCGTCTCCGTGAGACCGCGGATGCGGCCGACCGCGACGTAGGCCTCGCCCATCTGGGCGGCCACGGCGCCCGAGAGGGTCCGGATCAGCACCGGGGACAGCTCCACCGCCAGCACGATGGCCGGGAGGATCGTGTAGGAGAAGCCCCCGTAGCCGACCGCCGGGAGCCAGCCGAGCTTCACCGAGAACAGGAGCGCGAGCACGATCGCCAACCAGAAGTTCGGCAGCGAGATGAAGATCGACGAGACCGCGAACGCGAACCGGTCCGCGAGTCCGCCCGGTCTGAGTCCCGCGGCGATGCCGACGAGCGACGAGAAGGCCAGGGCGATGGTCAGTGCCAGGGCCGCGAGCTGCAGCGTCATCGGCAGCGCCTCGCCGATGAGGGCGGCGACGGGCGCCCGCTCGGCCCGGGTCGCGTCGTCGAAGTTCGCCCCGCCCGTGGCCGCGCCGTTCGCGGGCCGCACGAAGCTGTGACCGAGGTCGCCGCGCACCACCTGCCCGGCGTAGCGGCCGAACTGGACCAAGATCGGATCGCGCAGGCCCATCCGCTCGGCGATCTGCTCCACGAGGGAATCCGGCGCCATCCCGCCGACCATCAGGCGCACCGGGTCACCCGGAACGACGCGCAGGAGCGTGAAGATCAGGAGCGAGACCAGGGTGATGATGATCGCCCCCTGCGCGAGGCGCCGGGCGAGGAAGCTGAGCACGAACATCGGACGATGGGGTTATGGGATGGCGCGCCGCCGGACGCGGCGGGGCGTGGGTTCCGGTCAGGCCGTGCGCGCGGCGTCGATCGAGCCGTCGGGGTAGATGAACAGGCCCTTCAGGTCGGCCTGCATCGCGTGGATCATCGCCGAGGTGAAGAGCGAGAGGGCCGGCGCTTTGGCGGCCAGGAGCGGCATGGTCTCGGTCTGCAGGATCGTCCTGCGCGCCTCCAGGGTCGGCGCGTTCCGCTCCTTGTCGAGGCTCGCGTCGACCTCCGGATCCTCGAGACCCGTGATGCGGTGCGAGGACGCGTGGAAATGCGTGCGCAGCACGAGGTCGGGCTCGGGCGATCCGGTCGACCAGCCGCAATCGATCATGTGGCCCGGTCCGCCGCCGGGGCGGTGGTAGAGGCGCTCGTTCCAGGCCGCGGGTTCCAGCACGGTGAGGGTGACCGGGAAGCCCTGCTCGGTCAGCATCGCGGTGATGATCTCACCGTATTCCTTGGTCTTCGGGTAGAAGCCGACCGACGTGATGTATTCCAGCGGCGGCAAGCCCTTCCCTTTCGGGAAGCCGGCCTCCGCCAGCAGCGCCTGCGTCTTGTCCGGGTCGTAGGCGGGATAGTTCTTCAGGTCGACGTAGCCGAATTTCACCGGCGAGACGAAGTTCGACGAGGCGTGGCCCGCCGAGCCGAGGACATCGAGGATGACGCTCCGGTCGATCGCGTGGCAGGCGGCGAGGCGCATCCGGACGTCGTTGAACGGCGGCTTGGAGCACCGGAACCACAGGTACTTGTTCTCGACCGAGACGATCCGGCTGACGGCGATCTTCGGATTGCCCTTGACGGTCTCGACCTGCTCGGGCTCCAGGCGCTCGACGATGGAGGCCTGCCCGTTCATCAGGGAGAGCATCCGGGTGGTCGAATCCGCCGTGAAGGTGAAGTCGATGCCGGGGATCGCCGGCTTCCCCTTGAAGTAACCCTCGTTCGCCTTGAGTACCGTGGTGTTGCCGCGCTGCTCGACGAAGCGGAACGGGCCCGTGCCGTTGAGGCGCTTGGCGAGGATGCCGCCGGGCCCCTCGGCCACGTCTTTCGCCGACATGATCGGCAGGAACGAGGCCAGGAAGACGAAGAGGTGCGCCGGATACCCGCCCTTCGTCGTGTCGACGATCACCGTGCGGTCGTCGGGCGTCGTGATCGCGAGCGTGTCGGTCGGTCCGGGATACCATTGCGCCGGTCGATCGGGCTGCGCGCCGTACTCGAAGGTCGCCTTCACGTCCTCGGCCTTGAACGGCTTCCCGTCGTGGAATGTGACCCCGTCGCGCCGGGTGATCTGCAGGCGGTGCGGGTCGAGAAGCCTGATGTCGGTAGCCAGTTCGTAGACCACCTTGCCCGGGTCATCGAGCGTCATCGGTGTGCGCGTGAGGAAGCCCATCACGAACCCCTCGATGTTCTTCTGCGAGAGTGTCGTGTGGGCCGTCGGGTCCCAGTTCCCGGTGATGTTCTCCGCCGACAGGAAGACCAGAGGCCGCGCGCTCTGGGCGAAGGCCGAGGAGATCAGGACGTCGGGGTTGATCTGCGCGCACGCGGCGATCGCACCGAGCCGCTGAAGGAACCGCCTGCGATCCATCCCGTCGCCCTCCACCTTCGAACCGACAGCACACATCGGTCAAAAACCACACAGCAAACCACGTGCCACTGTCATGAACCGCGCGAGCGGACGGAATCGGCGCTCGTCGCCGCGCGCGCGGCACTGGGATGCGCTAAGTTCGGGCACAATGCTCGCGAACTAACCGCACTGCCAATTATCGACTCCCCGGCGCCGAGGATGCTCGTGCAGCGAGCAAACGCGGCATCAATCCCGTGTGACAAGGCAATCTGCGCCCCAAATTTGCACTTATACAACGCGAAGTGGATGTTTTCTCGGTGTCTTAAACAAAAGTAGTGGGATTAAACCGCCGTCTCAGCATTGCGCGCCCCGATCACCCTACCTCGCTCGACTGTGGCCGAAAAATCTCGACTCGGTCAGACTACACAAAAACCATGCACGACCCATTGACGATGCGGAATCTCTCATGACACGTTGAGGCATTGATGAGTTCGGACCCGCGAGAGTAGCGGTGTCCTTCGGCGAGACCGGATTCGGCTGACGACCGAACCGTGATCGGCCCGTCATCGAGAAGGCGCGCAGAACGCCGAACCAGTCACACCACCGGCACCGAATGGGTTCCGACGGCTCCCGGCCGCTCGGCCTGCCGCTCCGCGGCCGGCCCGCGCACCGGCACGCGCCGGCCGGGCCCCCGAACGGAGATCACGATGATCGGGGACATGTCGCGCTTCGCCTCACCGTCTGGGACCGGCGCGGTCCTGGGCCTGCTCGTGCTCGGATCGGCACTGACCGCGCATCCGGCCGCCGCGCAGACCGCGACACCGGTCGAGACCTTGAGCGATCAGACGCAGGCGCGGACGAACCCGGAGATCGCCGCCAAGGCGGCGTCCCCGGTCCGCGTCGGTCCGCTCGCGCCGTGGGCGACGGAGATGGCCGCGGCCGGCTTCACCTTCGACATCAACATGTACGACTTCTATCAGGCCAACCCGTCCGCGGGCCTGCGCACGGGGCAGCAATCGAATTCCGCGTACTTCGTCCTGTCGATGACGGCGGACATGCAGAAACTCGCCGGCATCGCGGGCGGCAGCATCAACTTCACCGAGACGCTCTTCGGCCTCGTGCGCAACCTCAACATGGCCGGCGACATCGGCGATACGACGGTCGGGTATCAGCCGCCCTACAATCCGAACGACAACCGCCTGTCGCTCCTGACCTATCAGCAGAAGCTGCTCGACGACCGCCTCGTGATCGAGGTCGGCCGCACCCATCCGGGCCGCTACTATGCCCTGCCGCCCTGCAACTCGATCAACTCCTGTTTCCAGGACATCCTGTATCTCAACGCCGGCTGGACTTCGCCGCTCTACGCGGTCTGGGGGGCGAATTTCGCCTACAAGATCTCGCCGACCACGTACATCCAGGCCGGCGCCTTCAGCGTGAATCCCGGAACCAACGTCCTCTCGGGCTACGACTGGGGCTACGAGCGCCTGTCCGGGGCCCTCGCCATGTTCGAGGTCGGCCGCGTGACCGATTACACGCAGGAAGCCTATCCCGGACGCGCCTCCTTGACGGGCTTCTTCAACTCGGCCGATCACGACGACAACTTCAAGACTGTCTTCGGAACGTCCAAAGGGCTCAATCCCGGCACGCCGGTCCTCCAGAAATCCGGGACCTCGGGCATCGTGCTGACCGGCACGCAGACCCTCTGGCGGGCCGACGGCGGGCGCGAGGTCAATCCGCACCCGACCGCGATCTCGGCCTATACGGGGACCGGCTACGCCTTCGATCCGACGATCCCGATCCGCTTCAACAGCTTCGTCGGACTGCTCCTGCAGGCCCCGGATCAGAGCCGCCCCCTCGACACCTACGGCATCAAGATCAACTGGCAGCGTCTCAACGAGAACTACACGCGCTTCCTCGCCGACGCGAACTTCATCTCGGGCGGGACGGGCGCTCCCTTCTCCCGGGACAAGTTTGTGTTCGAGCTCAACGCCCACTTCGCCATGCCGGGCGGCGTGGTCGTGGAGCCGGTCGTGCAGTACCTCGTGAACGGCAATTCCTACTTCAATCCCTACACGGCGCGCCGCCCCAAGGACGGCTTCTACGGCGGCTTCACCCTGTCGGTCCCGCTCGGCACGCTGCTCGGCTTGGCTCCGGGCTGAGACGCGACCGCTCCGCCTGAGCGGCCATCTCCGAAGCACCCAGGCTGCGCGGGCGCTCAGCTGTCTCCGTCGTCCGGCCTAGGTCGCGAACCCATAACGGCTGGCACGGTTGAACCGCGGCGTCGTTAGCCCTCTGAGCAGGAGGGCCTTGATGGCGCGGTTTGATCTGACGGATGCGGAGTGGGCGGTGATCGAGCCGTTGATGCTGGCCGTAAGCCGCCGGTCCGTTTCGGAGAAGGTCCGCGGGAAAAGCGGACGCCCTCCTATCGCCCCATGCCAGCCGTACAGGCGGATTTCGGCGCTTCCAGAAAGCAGCCATTGATCGGTCGGCTGGCAACTTCGGCTTGCGCGGCAAACCGGCGTCTATCCTTTTACCTGCAAGTGGATGTTCCGGCTCCCCTCGCCGGTACGGCTCCAACTCTATCGTCGCTCGTCTTCCTCACACACACCTGGGTCCAGGCCAGGGGACGCCCCTTGGCCGAGTGCAACGCCATCCGCGCAACTGGGAGGCCCGTCGCCGTGTCCACAAGGGCGGATCGGCTCTCGTCGGTACGGTAGAGGTGATCCTCGCCCCACTGCCGAAGGGCGACTATGACTAGGAAGAGGCCACGGCCCTTCTCGGTGAGAACGTACTCGCGGTAGGCGCTGCCGTCCGAAGCCGCCGCAGTCTCCAAGACACCGCGCTCCGTGAGGTCGCGAAGCCGGGCCGCCAGCATGCCCTTCGCGATGCCGAGGCCAGCCTGGAACTCGCTGAAGCGCCGCACACCATCGAAGGCGTCGCGGATAATGAGGAGCGACCACCAGTCGCCGATGACGTCGAGGGCACGAGCCACCGGGCATGCCGCGCTGCCGAAGCTGACCCGCTTAACCATCCGTCCCGCTCCCACTCGAGTAAACTGGTCCTAAATTAGAACTAGATTATGGCGAGCACAAGTGGTCTCAACATGAAACCAAAACGGGCTCATGCAGGACAGGACTGATGCTGCACGCGGATAAGTGCCGAAACCCGAACCGGGTGAACACCGGCCTGACGCGAGTCACGACGCTGCTCCTGGCGGTGGCCGCCGGCCTCAGCGTCGCAAACGTCTACTACGCCCAACCCCTTCTCGACTCGATGGCGCGGGATTTCAGGATTTCACCCGGTGCCGCCGGTCTCGTCGTGACAATGACCCAGGTCGGCTACGGGCTGGGCCTGATCCTCATCGTACCGCTCGGCGACCGCGTCGACCGCCGCCGTCTCGTTCTCGTACAAGGCGCACTGTCAGCGATCGCGCTGGTCGTGGTGGCCACGGCGGGGATGGAGGTCATGCTCTTTGCCGGCATGGCAGCGGTGGGCCTGCTGGCCGTCGTGGTCCAGGTGCTGGTGGCCTACGCTGCGACGTTGGCGAGGCCGGCCGAGCAGGGTCGGGCGGTCGGGACCGTGACGAGCGGCGTCGTCACCGGCATCCTCGCCGCCCGCTTCGTGGCGGGGACGGTGGCGGACCTCGGCGGGTGGCGGGCCGTCTACCTGACCTCCGCCGGGCTCACGCTCATGATGCTCGGTCTCCTTGCCCTCACCCTGCCGCCGCATCCGGCTCAGGACCGCGCGGGTAGCTACGCCGCCACGCTCCGCTCCATACCCGCCCTATTCTTGCGCGATCCGATCCTGCTCGTGCGAGGCATCCTCGCGCTCCTCGTCTTCGCGGCCTTCAGCACCTTCTGGACGGCGCTGGTGCTACCGCTCAGCGCTGCGCCCTTTGCCTACTCCCACACGCAGATCGGCTTGTTCGGCCTCTTCGGCATGGCCGGAGCGCTCGCCGCCACCGTCGCCGGCCGGCTCGCGGATCGCGGCCTTGGTCAGTGGACGACGGGCTTGGCTCTGGCGATCCTGCTGGGCTCTTGGGGGCCGATCGCATTGCTGGCGGAGTCGATCCCTCTCCTTCTCGTCGGTGTCGTCCTGCTCGACCTCGCGGTGCAGGCGGTGCACGTCACAAATCAGAGCCTCCTCTTCGCCCGGCACCCTGAGGCTCGCAGCCGTCTCGTGGGCGGCTACATGGTGTTCTACGCGGTCGGCAGCGCCGTAGGCGCAATTGGCGCGACCACGGCCTACGCCCATGCCGGCTGGCTCGGGGTCTCGGCGCTCGGAGCGGCATTCAGCATCCTCGCGCTGGGCATATGGGCCTCTACATTGAGCCTCCATCGGCCGGCCCGGGCCTAGTTCGGCAACTTTGTATCAGTGAGGTGCCGCGGCTTCCTGACGCCCTCCCTCGTTGAAAAGGCTGCAAACGGCAGCTTTTTCGACAATCGAACAGGAAGCGGACCCGCCAAAATCCACCCTTCCCAGTCGTTCACAAGCACCGGCTGATGATACCAATGCTGGCCGAAAGTGGCTCGTCTGTTCGTGGCGATCGAAGCATCGAACGCGGAATCTCGATACGGCTTGGTCGGTTATCTCAGATTGACCTAAAGCGAATTTCGGGAACATTCGCTTGAAGGCGATCTGATCGGCCTATCGCAACCGAGCTTGGCCGAAAGCGGCATGGCTGACCGCGGCCGCACTTGCCGCTGCAGGACCGGACTGGCCTGACCTGACCGGCTGGCTGGGGAACGAGCATCACGAGCCACTGCCCATGCTTCCAGCTCGGGAGGGCTTCGGTATGGGACCCCCGGAGAGGCAGTCTCCGGTAAAGCTCGAGCGTTCCTACGGACCCCGCGGTTTCATGCCGGGTTGCCCATGCTGCGATGCCGCTGAAGCGCCCTGGAGCCTGATTTTGCCTCAAACCGTCCCGCCCCTAAGCCGACTGCCGACGTTCGGCCAGGACGGCCACGTCCAAGTCGTCGTCGAAACGCTGAAGGGCAGCCCGAACAAGTACGCCTACGCCGAGGCGCACGGGACTTTCCAGTTCAAGATGGTCCTGCCGGAGGGCACGAGCTTCCCGTACGACTTCGGCATGATCCCCTCCACCAAGGGGGCCGACGGTGACCCACTCGACATCCTCATTCTCCTGGATGCGCCTGCCTTCCCGGGCTGCCTGTTGGAGGCGCGCTTGGTGGGCATGATCGAGGCTGAGCAGCAGGAGCGCGACGGCACCTGGGAGCGCAACGACCGACTGATCGGCGTGGCCGTGAGCCCGCACCCACGCGCACGTCCACGGGCTCGATGACCTGCGCCCGGGCATGTTAGACGAGGTTGAGGCGTTCTTCGGCCACTACAACTAACTCGCAGGCAAGGAGTTCAGGGTGCTCCGGCGCGGAGACGCCAAGACCGCTCTCGCTTTTGTTCGGCACGGGAGCGAGGCTCCGAGCGGAGCATAGTCTCAGCATCTTAGTTCTCTCGCCGGCTTTCGGAAGCGATACGCAACGCGCTGAAGGCGCGGCTGCCCTATGCAGCAGTCTCGCGGAGCAGTCGCGGCACCTCGTTTGAGAGCTCGCGGGCCAGGAAGCCGACGGGGCCGACGGACGCGGCCAAGCGCTTGCCGGCCTCGCCGTGCAGGAATACGCCCCACAGGGCGGCGGCCATCGGCGCCAGCCCGCGCGCGAGTAAGCCGACGACGAGACCCGCCAGGACGTCGCCCGAGCCCGAGGTCGCCAAGCCGACGCCGCCGCCTTCGTAGAGCCAGCGTGAGCCACGCGGATCCACGATCCAAGTCTGGGCGCCCTTCATCACCACCACCGTCCCGAGCAAGTCGGTAGCCGCGAGCGCCGCATCGAGCGGGTCCGCCTCCACCGCCTCCCGGCTTCGGTCCAGGAGCTGGGCCATCTCGCCGGCATGCGGTGTGATCACCACCCGGCCCCCATGCCGGCGGACGTCGGCAGCGTGTTGGGCGAGCCCGCAGACCGCAGCCGCGTCGAGGATGAAAGACGCGTCAGGCAGCGCCTTGAGCAGCCGCATTGCCAGCGCGGTCGTCGGGCCGTCTTCGATCAGCCCCGGCCCGACCAGCAAGGCGTCGCAGCCCTTCGTCACCTTGAGCAGGCATTCCGCCGAACGTTCGGCGTCCATGCCGCCCGCCGAGGTCTCGGGCAGGCCGACGACCATCGCCTCGGGCACGGCCAATCCCATGCCAAGAGCCGCGCTTTGTACCGTCGCGATCTTCAGCTTGCCCGCGCCAGCACGCAAGGTCGCGACTCCGGCGAGCAGGGCGGCGCCCGGTACGGACGCCGCACCCGCGAGCACCAGCGCGCTCCCGCGCTCGTCCTTGCTTCCCTCGCGCGGCATGGGAAGCGGGAATGCCTTCAGGCTGTCCGCTGTGAGGATCTCGTGCGTCATCTGGCGGCCTCTTCCGCATCGGGCTCGGAAGTGACCGGAGCCCCGGCCTCGACCACGGGCGCGACGAAGTTGTAGCGCTCCAGCGAAAGCTTGCTTGTGGTGCCTTCCACAGGCCGGAAAGCGTACTCGGTGACGGAGCAATTGGCGACGTCGCCAGCGGCGTCGACGGCCAGGATCTCCGCCTCCGACATCTCCTCGATCAGGTAGCGCAGACACAGCACCACGACCTGATGCGCGACGATGAGGACCCGTCTCTCGGCATGGTGCAACGAGACCGTGTCCAGGGCGCTCCTGAGACGCAGGATCACGTCGCACCAGCTCTCGCCGGACGGCGGGCGGTGGTAGAACTTGCCCAAGCGCCGACGCATCTCGGCCTGCTCGGGATGCAGTTCCTCAACGCCAATCCGCGTCAGCCGGTCGAGGATGCCAAGCTCCTTCTCGCGCAGCCGCTCGTCGACGAGCGCATCTTGCGCGTCCTGTGCCAGGCCTCCGGCAGCGCGGATGCGGTCGGCGGTCTGTTTGGCCCGAAGGTAGGGTGAGGTCAGCACCGTGTCCGGGCGCTCGGCCGGAGGAAGGTCCTCGAACCAGCGCCCGACGGCATCTGCCTGCTGCTCGCCGCGTGCGCTGAGCGGCACATCGACATCCCGTTCGGCGATGTCGATCCGCGCCAACCTCGCACCGTGGGCGGCGTCGGCCGCGATGTTGCCGGCGCTCTCGCCGTGCCGCACGATCCACAACCGGCTCGGCCAGCGCTGCTGCATGGGTTGTCCGTCCTCCCGTCGCGTGCGCTAACGCCCGGTGCGCCTGCCGGTTCGGGGAAACGAGCCTGCGGGGAAGATGATGTAGTTGAACCGGCCGTTTGGGTGTTGGCCTCCCGCCGGCCGCGCCCAGAAGCGGACAGATCGCATCCGGCCAGTTCGTTTCGAACGCCGCATGTCGGCTTTACGGCGTCTCAGGCCATAACCAGACCATATCAAAACCACCCGACTGAGACTTTCGTGGCGGCACCGTTGGCAACCGGATCTGGCCGGAAGCGGAATGACTGCTTTGGAGCAGAAATTCTGCCAAGACTGACGAGCATCCGGCGCGCTACCAGGATAATCCAGCATCACTTGGCGCATCCCGCTTCTATAGGTCGGCGGCTACATTACGAGCCGCACTTCGATCAGGTCGATTTCCCGGACGAGTCGACGCAGGAGCACGTCATCGATGACCTGCGAGCGCCGCAGGCGGTAGAGCGCTTGGCGCTCAGCCTCAATGCCCGCGAGGCGCAAACGCTTCTCGGTATTCGCGAGCTGCCGGGAGCGGCTGAGATCTTTGCGCCGCTCCGAGGTCGGCGCCTCGATACCCTCGTACCGATCCATGGCTCGGGCGCCGGCCTCGACGGCGATCGATGCATCCTCCTGCTCTTCCACGAGGCGATGCTGCAGTGCTTCGATGGCCTTGACGGCATCGTCGCGCGCCGCGGCGCGGGCCGCATCCTCCTCGGCATCGTGGCTGGGCTCGGGTGGCAGATGGAGCCCGCGGAGCAGCGGCGGCAGGACCGTGCTCGCCAGGACGAGGGAGGTCAAGATCACGCCCATCGCCAGCAGGATCGCAAGATCCCGGGCGGGGAACGGCATGCCGTCCTTGAGGGTCAACGGCAGCGTGAGGATACCCGCCAGGGTGATGGCGCCCTTCACGCCGGCCAAGGTCGTGGCGGCCACGAGGCGCCAGGTCGGCCCCTCGCGCTTGTCGCCGCGCCGGCGCGCCTTCACGAGCGTGAATTGGAGGGAGACCCAAACCCAGACGAACCGGATCGCCATAAGGCCCGCGGTGATGACCAGAGTCCAGGCGATGAGCCAGCCCGCCCCCTGCACGTCGGCCTGTTTCACCGCGTGGCCGAACACTTCCGGAAGCTGCTCTCCCAATAGGACGAAGATTGAGCCGTTGGCAGCGAGCGCGACGGTGTCCCACACGGCGGTCCGGCGGACGCGGGTGGTGCCGAGGCTGCGCCCTTGGATCTCGACATAGGTCATGGCAATGCCCGCGGCGACCGCGGCCAGAATGCCCGAGGCATGCACGTGCTCGGCGGCGAGATAGGCGCCGAACGGCGTGAGCAGGCTGAACAGGATCTGCAGGCCCGGATCCTCGCCAGTACGCCGCCGCAGGAGGTCCTGAGCCGCCATCAGCACAAAGGTCGTCAGGGCACCGATCCCGAGGCCTCCGAGGGCCAGCCAGACGAAGGTGGTCGCGGCCTCCGGGAGCGAGAAGGTCCCAGTGAGGGCGGCGGCGATGGCGAAGCGCAGGCAGACGAGGCCGGTCGCGTCGTTCAGAAGCGCCTCGCCCTCAAGGATGTGCATCAGGCGCCGCGGTACGGGTGCCTGAGCTGCGACCGATGAGACGGCGATCGGATCGGTCGGCGACAGGACCGCTGCCAGCGCGAACGCCACGGCGAGCGGTATACCGGGGATCATGCCGTGAATCAGCGTCCCGATGCCGAGTACCGTCAGGACGACGAGTCCGAGCGCCAGCGCCAGCACGGCCTTGCCGTCGCGGAACAGGTCCCGCTTCGGGATGCGCCATCCGTCGAGGAATAGGAGCGGCGGCAGAAAGACGAGGAAGAAAATTTCTGGATCCAGCGATGTGCTCGGCAACGGCCCGAGGGCGAGCGCCACGCCGATGACAATCTGGATCAAGGGGAGCGGCAGAGGAAGCAGGCGACCGAGGGCACCACTCACCAGAACGGACAGCAGCAAGGCCAGAACAACGGTTACGCTTTCCATCTCTCTCTTTCGCTTGGGGCGGACTACCAAGGTGGAGGCCAACTACACCCCTCAAGCACCGCTAGGTGCGCCAATAATGGTGGGCAGTGCCAGACGTCGAGATCTGACGCCCGGTGCCCCACGCTGGAAGCCTGCTTCCGACGCATCGTAGACACCGTGCAGCCCGCATCATGCACCGGTTCTCAGCAGCAGACGTGCGGTCCATGCCGGCTCTGGCAGCGTGAAGTTAAATCCTGCCCGAGACCGCTTCAATTTGTGTCAGACGACTGGCCAAGCGCTGCTCCTGGAGCGCATCGGCAACCCGACCTAAATTGGCCGAAAGCAGAATGGCTGCTTCCGACGAGGTACGCAGGAAAAGCGGACGGCCTTCTATCGACCCAAGTCGGACGCACATTAGGCCTGTCGAAATACCCGAAAGCAGCCGCTCGCCTTCTCCCTATAACGGGGCTGAGAGGTGTCCCTCGCGGATCGTTTGCCCTTTATTTCCAATGCATCGCCGATGGTCGGTCGACCGAGTCTGCTGAAGAGCCCGAGCTTGAAGATCGTCCTGGCAAACGTGGCACATCCGGCCATCGGCAGCCGCATCCCCAAGGAGCAGCTACCCCCGTTAGGCCTGCTCTGCGTCGGTGGCCCACTGATTGATGACGGCCACGCTGTCGAGTTGATCGATGCGGAGCTGGGTCCGATGGCCCTGGAGGACCTCACCGCGAAAATTATTGCGCGGAAACCGGATGCGGTCTTGTTCGGTCATTCAGGCTCCTCGTCGGGCCACCCTATCATTGCTCAAGTTTCTGCGATGATTGCCAAAGCTATGCCCGATGTCGTAATCATCTACGGTGGCGTTCATCCGACCTATTTTTGGCGAGAGATCCTCGCGCGCGAGCCACATGTGCGTGCAATCGTACGGGGAGAAGGCGAGGAGACTATTAGACGTCTCGTAAGAGCTATTAGTCTCGGGCATGTTTTGGATGATGTCGACGGCATCGCGTACATACGCGACGGAGAGCCCGTCGCGACCCGTGCTGCGAGCATTATCGCCGATCTTGACTCCTATCGGATCGGTTGGGAGCTCATAGACCACGCGAATTATAGCTATTGGGGCGGCAAGCGCGCTGTTGTCATACAGTTTTCTCGCGGCTGCCCGCATCTATGTAACTACTGCGGTCAACGTGGCTTCTGGACGCGTTGGCGTCATCGCGATCCTGTGCGTCTGGCAAAAGAAATTGCGCGCCTGCATCGTGAGCATGATGTCGAGGTTTTCAATTTCGCCGATGAAAATCCAAGCGCCGGTCGCAAGCCCTGGCGCGCCTTCCTCGAAGCTCTAATCGAAGAAAATATCTCTATCACGTTGGTAGGGTCTACGCGCGCCGACGACATCGTACGTGATGCCGATATTCTCCATCTCTATAAGAAGGCAGGTTTTGAACGCTTCCTCATGGGCATGGAAAATACTGATGAGGCGACACTGAAATTGATTCGGAAGGGTGGCGCTATTGCCAGTGACCGCGAGGCCATTCGCCTCCTGCGGCAGCACGGCATCCTTTCGATGGCCACGTGGGTCGCAGGCTTCGATGATCAGACTGACTCAGATCTCTTGCGCGGGCTTCGCCAGCTTATCTCATACGATGCGGACCAGATCCAGGCATTGTATGTAACTCCCCATCGTTGGACACCGTACTACAGGCTCGCCGAAGGCCGCCTCGTTGTACAGCAAGATGCAACTAAGTGGGATTACAAACACCAAGTCTTAGGCATGACTCGGATGTCACCAATCCGTCTCTTCGTTTGGGTCAAACTGATCGAGGCAGCTGCGCAGCTTCGTCCGAGGGCGCTCATGCGGTGGGTCTGGCATGCCGATCCGAAAATACGGCATGCGATCCGCTGGTACTATCGCATGGGACGCCGAGTATGGATTCACGAAATATGCAATTTTATATTGCACGACCGTGTTCGCGCTGACGGTCGAACGGTACATGACTATCTCGGCGCAGTACAGGATCACGAAGAAGATGCTCTGATTGTGGCCCGCTCGCCGAAGCGTGATCTCGGTCGCACCACAATGCGGGGCGCTGTCGGTGCCCCTTGATCAAACCCAACGTCCTGCCAAGCTCGTCTTGCTTACGTTATTGGGAGGGTACATTGGCACGTTCACTTACAGAGATAGACGACTGATCTTCTAGATCGCTACTCTGAGAGCGAGCCAGCCGAAATCCACCCTGAACGGCCCTTCTGCACGCGACCCATGTAAGTCATTCTCATGATCCGTGCCCCTTCCGGTAAGCGGACATCCGGCCCATAAAGAGCACCATCAAAGCGACGACCGCCATATATTTAGCAAGGGCAGCTGTATGGCACCGATTATTCTGACCATTATTCACCTTGATCCGCCCCCAATGAAGTGGTCCGCCCTTTGGTATGGCTTTCGAGCCTGGAGGACGGATCGATGTCGAGGAAGCGACCCAAGCCTGAGGAGATTGTCGCAAAGCTGCGGCAGGCGGACGTGCTGGTCGGCCAAGGCCAGAGCGTGGCGGAGGCGATCCGCGCGATCGGCGTGAGCGAGGTGACGTACTACCGCTGGCGGCGTGAGTACGGCGGCCTGAAGTCGGATCAGGTCCGGCGGATGAAGGATCTGGAGACGGAGAACCAGCGGCTCAGAAAAGCCATCGCGGATCTCACCCTGGACAAGTTGATCCTGCAGGAGGCGGCCCGGGGAAACTGATCAGCCCCGCGCGCCGACGCGCCTGCATCGAGCATGTCCGGACCGTGCTGAAGGTCTCCGAGCGTCGGGCCTGCAAGGCACTTGGGCAGCATCGCTCGACACAGCGCAAGGCGCCGCGGGGCAAAGATGACGAGGCGGCGCTCGTCGCCGAGCTGATCGAGCTTGCCCGTTGCTACGGGCGCTACGGCTATCGGAAGGTCGCCGCCCTACTGCAGGCGGCCGGCTGGCTGGTCAACGACAAGCGGGTCGAGCGGCTGTGGCGGCAGGAGGGGCTGAAGGTCCCGGCCAAGCAGCCCAAGCGCGCACGGCTGTGGGACGGGGATGGTTCCTGTATGCGGCTGCGCCCGGAGCACCGCAATCACGTCTGGTCCTACGACTTCGTCGAGGCGCGCACCCACGACGGGCGCAAGTTCCGGATGCTCAACGTCCTCGACGAGTTCACCCGCGAATGCTTGGCGATCCGGGTGGATCGCAAGCTCAAGGCGGTCGACGTGATCGATGTGCTGTCCGACCTGTTCATCCTACGCGGCGTGCCGGCGCACATTCGGTCAGACAATGGTCCGGAGTTCATCGCCAAGTCGGTCCAGTCCTGGATTGCGGCCGTTGGCGTAAGGACGGCCTACATCAGCCCTGGCTCGCCGTGGGAGAACGGATATGTCGAGAGCTTCAACGCACAGATACGCAACGAGCTGCTGAATGGCGAGATTTTTTACACGCTCAAGGAGGCGCAGATCATGATCGAGGGCTGGCGACGGCACTACAATACGGTTCGGCCGCATGGCGCATTGGGCTACCGGCCGCCCGCGCCAGAGGTGTTCGTGCCAGCTATAGCCGCTTGGCCGGCTGCACCGGCCAAGCTCGCCGTGGTCCAGCGACCGACACTGCACTAACTTTGACCTTGGACCACCTCGTGGGGGCCGATCAGGCGCCAAGAGGGTCAGCCAGACCCCTCCCCAGGGGGTCGGAAGGCGGCGCGGAAGTCCCGTCGGCACGGCTATGCCTCAAGGTCGCGGTCGGAGCCGCGAAGCCAGACGACCTGGCTGCCGTGATGGTTCTCCGGCGCTCCGAGGCTCGGCTCCGCGTCACCTCCGTCCTCGCGGTCTGGATCGCCGTCGCCTTCGTCCAGAATGGACACGATGCGGTCGACGATATCGAGCGCCAGTTCGGCAAGGCGCTCGAACTCCTCACGCGGGATCGGATGGGCGGCGGGCAGCTTCTGACGGCCGTGGGGCGGGAACGGGACAATTTTGCTCATGGGTGTCTCGGTTGTTGTTGGTGGGACCGGTAGTCCGCCGGCAGGCCCGGCCGGTGCGGGACGCGGTACGCAAGGAGGTGGAGGGGTCAGGCCCCTTCGTTCTCCGTCTCGGCCTCGACTGCGGCGAGCGAAGCCAAGAGGAAGTCGCCACAGAACTCCTGCTTGGCCTTGGCTCGCCAGTTTGCGCCGAAGGTGAGTTCCGCCTGGAAAGCCGCATACCGGACGAGCGCGGCACGGCCCTCGGCAGTGGTCGGCACGGCGGCCCAGACCGCCGCGCGGGTGGCCCGCTGATCCTGCTCGATGGCATCCTCTTGGATCCGCTCGGCATCCGTCAGGCAGCGACCGGTAACGGTTGCAGCAAAGTCCGTCATCGCAGCCTCGGCGCTCTGGCTGGCGGCGATGGCCGCGAGAACAGGATCCGGAGTGCGAAGAGCCAGTGCGTCCTCGTCCGACGCCACGGGGTACTCATCTGCATGAGCCAGGGCGAACAGCTCCCCGCTGCGCAGCTCGTGCGCGATCTCGGCAAGGCGCAACTCGCGCTCGCTGGCGTTAGGCTGCAGCCGAGCGAACTCGGCCATGGTGATCTCGCCGTCCTCCATGGCCCGCACCAGCCCCCGCGTGGTCCATGCGCCTCCCGTTAGCCGCAGCGACGATCATCCCGAACTTCGGCCAAGCGCCCGGCAGCCCATCCCCCGCCCTGCACTCATGGTGGGCTGGTCCTGCGGCCTTCCTCGTCCTATTCTTCGTGGCTCTCGCAGCCTACCGCTTCCTGCGCAGCGAGGATCGATCGTGACCGACCCGAACCTCTGGATCAGCTACGGACTGCCCGCCTTCGGGGTCGCTTTCGGCCTTGTCGGACTCGCGGTCGCGTGGATCTCAGCACGCCGGTTTGATGCTCGGTTCGCTGATGTTGAGGTCACGGCGCCAGTCGAGCGGGCCCCGCGCGTCACGCCCTTGCGGAAGCCCAATAAGCACCCTCGTCGCGGCTCGCCTAGCCGGCCAGCCTCCGTACGGACGTAGGCGGAGCCGACGCTGCTCTACTCCACCGTGCGCCACTTCATGGGCGGTAGGTTCTCGCCCGGTGTGGTCGCATCCCTCTGGTAGAAGGTCCGCCGGTCGCCGGTCACCACCTCGGCAACGTCGTCGATCGCGTCGATCACCTTCGAGGTCGCGTTGTAGAGCGGGCCCTGCGGCTTGGCCCTCGTGAGGATCAAGACGCATCGCTGCCACCAGCGCCGCGCCTCCTCCAGGAAGGCGACCTCCTCGGCCCGCACGAAGACGCCCCGTCTCGCCATTCTGCCGCTCCGCCCGCACGGTGAGCAGATAGAACGGGGCGCGAACATAGCTAGGCGGATGATCGAGAACGTCAGGTGGGTCAGCCCCTCCGTCACGGGCATATGGGAACAGAGTAGGACCCGTTAACCACTCGTTAACCACGATGGCGCAGCTTGCGCGCGCGAGGGCCCGGCGAGCGGCCGCATCGGCACCTTGCCAGTTCCCGCATATCGCGCAGTCGAAACGCAGGCTCGCCTTGAACGTCGTGAAGCCCGCCTCGTTGAACCAAAATTTGACCCTTTGTTCGCCGCATTGCACCATAGGTTGTCCTCCCAAGGGACACCCATCGGCCCGGTCCGGATGGCCCCCCAATCATAGGCTGGGCCGGTGGGGCTCAGGCATCGAGCAGCTCAGCGGGACGGAACAACGCAGCGCAGCACTCGTTACTGCGGCGCAGCAGAGCGATAGCGCCAGCGTCGCCAAGTTGTAGCCCTTCTTGGGCGTTTCCTCCCTAGACTCGGGCCACTCCTTTGGGGGTGGCCTCTTTTGTTCTGAAGCGCGTGGCGAACTTCGTCACGGTCATGCAATGGTGTGATCGCCTGCCCATCAGAAAAGGCACCAAGCCTCGCCAGCCCCATGATCAGATCGGGCGACGGGGCCAAGCTAAAATCCAGTCCCATAAGCCTCTCGGCGTCCCCGGAACAGGGGATGCGGCTCAGCTTGCAGCCACGCTATAGATAGTGCCTCGAAGCTGCATCGAGGGCATCACAGCATGTCTTCCGCCCCGCGCGACAATGGCCGCTCATTTCGACGCTGGTCCAAGCCGGAGCAGTCGCCGGCCTCGCGCCGCGGGCGCGAACACTGGACCGTCCGTTGGATCGGTGCTGTCAAACGACGTCCTAAGAAATCGACCGACATCCCGGCGAACGAGCCAACAAGTGGGGGCATCATCCGGCTAAGTTGTGCGGCGACCTTCAGCCGGCCGGTGCGTCCTGATCTTGCCGGCATGGCCGCGCAACTCCTGATGTTCCCGGCCAAGCGGGACGTTGGGTGCACAAGCTCACTGGCGGCCTTCACTGCCCTCGTGACGATCTTTGCGGCTTGCGGGCTTACGGGGCTGGTGCCCTAAACATACCCTCAACCGCCAATAGTAGTCTTCAGGGACTGAGCAACCGCGCTCGCCTGATCTCGGGTCAAGCCCGTCACCAGAATGGCATCGTCCCGGTACACCGTGTACGTGCCGTCGTCAGTCACGCGGATACGGATCATGTCGCCCCCCCGTGGCGAACTGCGTAGCAGCGTATACTCGAGTAGGGTATTGGCAAGAGCCAGACGGCAAGACTCTGTTCACCACCGCGTCGCAGGTTGCGCCTACGGCCGGAGCGCGACCTCCGAGCGTCGGCAGAGCAGCGCCAGGGCGCGATCTCGTCCCGGCTCTTGTGCGGCCTCGCCGTCGCAGTCGCGCTTGCCTAGCGTGGGCCGCTATTCTCGGATCTGACGCCGTGCACGAGAGTCGCCAGGTAGATGGCCGATGCGATCACGGCGCAGGCCATGACGCCGAGGGCTTGAGCTGTTGGCAAGGTCATACCGCCGACCTTGCCGTCTGGTTGTGGCGGTCATGTTGCCGGATATGGACAGGGCGATCACGAGCTAGCGATATGGTGTGCCGAGCTCCGCGGCGGGCGTTTAGGTCAGTGCCATGCTTTGGTCCTGCCTGATCCTCATCGCCGAGCAGGCGTTCGTGCCCGCGCAGTGGGAGCGCGTCTCCGTACGAAGGGAGGCGGTTCTCGAAGGGCTCCTGCTCGGTGCTGTGGGCGCCGTCATTGGCACTGGCGCTCTCGCGTTCTCGATGGGCGCGATCGAGATCAGCGGCATAACCCACTGCGTGGACTGGCAGCGGAGGCACGACCAGGTGCGGCTGGACGATGGGCCGCTACCGCCCCTCGCCTCTGAGCCCGTCATCCCTCGGCTGCTCGAGCAGGATGCTGCGGCTCCCGGCCGACGTGCCAGGATGTAGAACGATGGGGAGTGCCGGTCCGTCCAATTTCTGCTTGGACGGACTGAGATTGCCAACTGGCGCAGGCCGCTCGGTGACAGGGCGAGCGCTCGTGGGTTGCCTGATCAATCAGGGAAGGAACACCCATGAAGCTCTACGCCCGATGGATGCCGATCGCCGTCGCGATGTCGTGCTTCGCGCCGGTCGCGCATGCCGAGCCGCCGAAGGCTGCCGTCTTCAACTTCCAGCTCGCCAACCTGGGAGCCCAGGGCCTACAAAAGCTGACGTGGCGCGCCTCGGCCCGATCAGCGACCTGCTCCGCCAGCAGCTCAAGGATACCGGCCGCTACGAGATCGCTTCGACCGCTCCCGTGAAGGCCGATGTCGCCAAGGCTGATCTTCGAGCGTGCGGCGGCTGCGCCAATGACTTCGCCCACAAGCTCGGCGCGGAAGTGGCGATCACGGGAGAGATCCAGAAGGTCTCCAACCTGATCCTCAACATCAACGTCTACGTGAAGGACCTACGGTCGAAGACGCCTGAGCGGGCCTACAGCGTCGACATCCGAGGCGACAACGACACCTCATTTGATCACGGCGTGAAGTACCTCGTGAAGAACAGGCTGCCGCCGCCCGGCACCGAGAGCAGCGCTAGCCAAGCCACGCACAACTAGGGACCAAAACCCAGCATCACCCTGTGATTAGATTGGGCGACGCGGCGCTTCAACTTGCCCGCTTCGCGCTCCAGCTACCGCTGCACTCGACCAAGCCGCCAGACGTGCGCCAAGTGCCGCTGCCGCTGCCCTTCGCGGTCAGATTGCCGGCGATCGGCACCTTGTTCGAGGCTTGGGTGATTGTGGCTTGTACGGCGCCGGCCGCCGAGACACCGCCATCGATGTCGACTTCCTCCCCGGGGATCGACGCGTCGCTATCCTTGATCTGCACCTTGTAGCTCGTGCTGGCCGAGCAGGGGCCCTCAGTCGTGGTCGCAACGATGGTCCAGGAGCCATCGAACTGGTTCGGTACCTGCACCTTCTTCGTCGCGGCATCCGCTGGGAGGAAGGCGCCTGCCGTCAGGCCAGCAGCGAGGATCAGGGTCGGGGTACGTGCCACAGACTGCTCCGGAGATCGCGCCGCCGGAGACGGCTGCGCCACCGCAGAACGGATGTGTCGGCTCGATAGTTTCAGCGGCTACCCAGATCCCGCTGCGGCCGAAAGCCAAGGTGCTTCGGCAACCTTCTGTTAACCATAACGGCCGAGGTCGCTACCAGCGACCGGCTGGGGGGTTGAGCGTCGGCAGAGCAGCACCAAGACCCGGATGTACGGTCTTGCGGTGCGGCCTCGTCGGCGCAGTCGCATCAAGCCCGCACCTGGAACACCAGGGCGGACTTCTATCGTCATATCAATGGACGAGTCCTACCCACCTCAGGTGAGCGCCTGCGGATGCGGCGACGGCGTGCCGGTGTCGGTGTCCGGCTTTAGCGGACAGCCCCCGTGCGATTTCCGATGGGACATCGACCGGCGAACATCAGGCCTGCTGTAGGTGCCCAGGATCATCACCCGGCCGTGACAGGCGGGGCAGCGCTTCAGCGCGGCAGAGTGGGCGACCGCGGCTTCGTTCAAGCTGACGGCTTGCCATAACCCGTCGACCTTCACCTCGCAGGTGAGCGGCTCATCCACCGGCATGCTCTACGCCGTCAGACGCGGATCTCTTCCGCGGACAGGCCACCGGCCCGCAGGTGATCAGGGATGTCACCGTGGTCGTAGTACCCGGCCTCGTGGGCCATGGCGTCGAGAGCGGCGATCGGGTCGGACGCCGAGCCGGTCCAGAGGATTGCACCCGTCGTGGCCTGACGGATCTGGAACACCTTCATCATCGGACCCTCAAGCTTCGGCGTATGGTAAAGCGCCGTTGCCACCGCTCGTTCCGAGGCCGCTTGCCGAACGAGAGTAAGCGACGGTGCACACCATCCTCACGATCGCGCGGGCTGACGCCAAAATCGCGCGCCATTGATCTAGGTTGTACGCAACCGATACGGATCATGATGCGGTCCAGCGAAGCATCAAAGGGTTGCACGTGGACCGGCGCGTTTTCTCCAGAGCAGATGGTGATGGTGAGGGGCTTCCGGTTCCGTCACCTGATGCCGTGACCGAGTTGATCGTCGCCTTGTCGATCTGCGCAAAGTCACTAGACCAATTGGCCGATGAGGTGGTCCGGTGTGCTTCGCATTCGAACGACCCTGTTGCGCAACAGGACCTATTGGCGGCCGCACGAGGCCAACGCATCCGAGTTCTAGAGGTACAAGGCATGCTCGCCGTTCTGAGCGGCGCCTTCGTTGATCGATATGTCGCAGATAAGCAGCCGTGACGGACTGCGCTTGAAGGGTGGCTATAGCCGCGTCAGACGGGTGATCTGTGCCTTTCTAAGGTGCCCCGTCTCAATGTAATCGCAGAGCCTGCAGCGCCCTACGCACCAGCCTTTCTCCGCACGGTTTCGCAATGAAATGGGCGGCGTTCGGCAAGAGTGCTGCTTCCTCGCGACTGCACCCTGAGCAGACGATTATCTTCGTCTCAGGCCATCGCATGCCAGCAGCATGGGCAAGATCACAGCCGTCCATCGCACCGGGCATGTTCACGTCGGTGTAAAGGAGTGCGACATCTGCGTGCGCCTCCATGTGCTGGATTGCGCCCTGAGCATGCTCGGCTTCGAGCACTTCGAAACCCATCGCAGACAATATGTCAGCAGTGACGAGACGGGTGAATTCGTCATCGTCGGCGAGCACGGCGAGGGGGCGCGATCCTGACATAGATCGGGAATGCGCCCATTCGACGCGCGTTGCAGCTTAGCCGCAGATTTATTTAGGCATGTCGCTGGGAACAGCTTCAGCGTCGTGAGCCCGGATATAGGCCGACACTGACGCCTCTTCTGAATTATGTATGCAGCTTGGAATGCTGCGGTGGGCCATGCGTTATCAAGCATGGCCATTCCCAGTCGCTCCGCTCGCACCATCGCGACGCTGAAACAGCTCGCCCGAGAGCTTAACGTCCCAGTTGAGGCGTTCCTCCGGGCGCCAGCAGAGGGCGAGGCAGGAGATCTGCTGACTCTTGTGCGCCTTTGGTCCTCGATACCGGACACACAGGGGCGTCGCCGGGTCCTCAGCGTAGCGCGCCAGGAAGCGGAGCGATCAGAGGGCAAGGAGCGCGCCTGAACCGTCCCAATCCACGTTGGGCAACCTCGCTTCTGGCCGCATAGCCCGGCAGTCAAGCTTGCCGTAGCCCATGGGATGGCTTCCAGTTTGGCACCCACCATGCTCCCCGACGCCGCCGCCCTGTGGCGCAGCGCGCTTAAGGATCTGTCCGAGCATGCCTCGCTGTGCCGGTATCTCCTACCGGCTCGATGGGTGGCGCTCCGGACGAACGCCATAGCCTTCTGCGAGAAGTTCGGTGCCGAGGCCCACCGGCTCGGCCGGACGGCACCTGAGCCGTTCGCGGTGCATCCGGAGCACGGCACCCTGCGGGTGGACTACTGCGGGGTTCTGATGGTGGTGAGCGAGCCTGCCCGTGGTGTCGAGGCACAGCGCATCCTGTTCGAGCGGCTGACCGGCTATCCAGTTCGCTGGCTTGTTCGCACGCGTCGGACAGCCCGCGGCCTGCCCCTGGCGGCTGGCGCTGATCACGCTGCTGCAGTTCTCCGAGCATCCGTCCGACCGCCGTGCGGCCGATGCTGTACGGGCTCGCATCGACTGGATTTACCTGCTCGGCCTCGACCTGACCGATCCCGGTTTCGACGCCTCGGTCCTGAGTCAATTCCGCTCCCGCCTCGTGGCCGGCGAAGCCGAGGCCCTGCTGTTCGACACCCTGCTCACCCTCTGCCGCGAGCGCGGCCTCTTGGCCAAGCGTGGCCGCCAGCGCACAGACGCGACCCACGTCCTCGGTGCGATCCGCAGCCTCAACCGCCTCGGCTGCGCCATCAAGACCTTGCAGGCCGCCCTGAACGCCCTGGCTGTCGTCGCGCCGGACTGGCTACGGGCCCATAAGGATCCGAGCTGGATCAAGCGCTACGGCCGTTCCATCGGCGACTTCCATATCCCGCAGGGCGAGACGGCGCGCCGCGCCTGCGCGGAGACGATCGGTGACGACGGGCACCGGCTGCTTGCAGCCGTCGACACCAAAGCTGCACCGGGCTGGCTGCGCAACGTCCCCGCCATGGTGGTCCTTCGCCGCGTCTGGCTGCAGAATTTCCACGTCGCCGAACCACCCGCTGAAGGATCGGAGGGAGACGGGCGGATCCGCTGGCGGACGGAGGCCGAGGGCATCCCGCCCGCCCTGGCGATGGTCGCCGCGCCCTACGATCCGGACGTGCACTACGCCAAGAAGCGCGCGACCACATGGATCGGTGACACCGTCCATCTGACCGAGACCTGCGACGACGCCCAGCCACCGCTGATCGTCCACGTCGCGACGACACCGGCCCCGGCGTGGACCAGGCAGTGCTCGACCCGCTGCACGCGGCGCTGGCGACGCAGGATCTGCTTCGGGCGCGCCATCTCGTCGATGCTGCCTATATCGACGCCGGCGGCCTCGTAGCCGCCGCGCGAGATCACGACGTCGCCCTGACCGGACCGGTGCCGAAGGACAACCAGTGGCAAGCGCGCACCGAGGGTGCCTTCACCATCGAAGACTTCCATCTCGACTGGGATCGACAGATCGCGACCTGTCCGGCGGGACATGACAGCCGGAGCTGGCATCCAAATTACAACCTCGGTCGCACGGTCATACGGATTCGCTTCGCGGCACAGCACTGCCAAGCCTGCAGCTTGAAGCCTCGCTGCACCCGCTCGCAGCGCCGTCGACTGACCCCGCGCTCACGTGAGTCACACGATGCGCTCGTCGCGGCGCGGGCGCGAGAGACCTCGTCGGCCTTCGCAGTTGACCGGCGACGGCGCGCTGGCATCGAAGGCACGCTCTCACGTGGCGTACGGACGATGGGCCTGCGTCGCAGTCGCTATCTCGGTCTGGCCAGGACGCATTTGCAGCACCTGCTGACGGCGAAGGCGATCAATCTCGGCCGCCTTGCCGCCTGGATTGGCGACACGCCCGCTGGCCGAACCCGACGCTCTGCATTCGCACGCCTCATGGCTCGGCCAACGGCCGCGTAGGAATTCGCCAGCAGTATCTTTCTCGAGGCAAGCCCAGCATCCACACACGTCACCGCAAGGGTCGATCGCCCTCACCCCCGACGCGCGCGTCCCACCCCGCCATCGTCAGCCGGGCGACGGCCTCGAGCTCCTCCCGGGTCGCGCCGTCGCGGGCCTGGAGCGACATGCCGTTCTGCACCGTGAGCACGAAGCGGGTCAGTGCGGCGACGTCGACGGCGGCGCCGATCTCGCCCGCCGCGACCGCGCGCGCGAGCCGCTCCGCGACCCGTCGGCGTCCCTCGGCGCGGGCCGCGCGCAGCAACGCGCCGAGCTCCGCCTGTCCCTCGCTGCCGGCAGCCGAGAGCGTCACCATGCAGCCGAGCGGCTCGATGCGGCCGCAGGCGCCGGTGAGCGCGGCGGCCGAATCCATCAGGAGCGCCTCGACGGCCCCGCGCGCCGATGCGGCAGCGTCGAAGTTGGCCCAGACCATCCCGCCGTACCGGTCGCCGTAGTGGCGCAGCGCCTCGGCGTAGAGCGCCTCCTTCGAGCCGAACGCCGCGTAGAGGCTCGGCGACCCGATCCCCATGGCCGCGGTGAGATCCGAGATGGATGTCGCGGCGAAGCCGCGGCGCCAGAACAGCTGCATCGCCTGATCGAGCGCCGCCTCCCGGTCGAAGGCGCGGGGCCGGCCGCGACCGCGGGCGGGCGCGGCCCGGTCCCCTGCCCGGTCCCCTGCCTGGTCCCCTGCCTGGATCGAAGCGGATTTTTGCATCGATCGTTATATAAACCGCTTGACCCAGGCCGGCAACGCATCTAGCCATTTCTGTGTCGTTCATTACAGAAAGAGGCGGACGTGAGTGAGCTGGCAGGCAAGCGCGCCCTGGTGACGGGCGCATCACGCGGCATCGGTGCGGCCATCGCCCTGGCGCTCGCGGACCGGGGCGCGGACGTCGCCATCACGTACGAGCGGTCCGCCGAGCGAGCGGCCGAGATCGTCCGCGCCATCGAGGCGAAGGGCCGCCGCGGGCGCGCCATCCAGGCCGACAGCGCCGACGCCGCGGCGGTGAAGCGCTCGGTCGACGAGGCGGCCGAGAGCCTCGGCGGGCTCGACATCCTCGTCAACAACGCCGGCATCGCCCGCGGCGGCCCCGTCGCGGAGATGAGCCTCGCCGACATCGACGCCATCCTGGACGTCAACGTCCGCTCCGTCGTGCTGGCGTCGCAGGCGGCCATCCCGCACCTGAAGGAGGGCGGCCGGATCATCTCCATCGGCTCCTGCCTCGGGGAGCGGGTCCCGTTCCCCGGGGTGACGGTCTACTCCATGTCGAAATCCGCCCTGCTCTCGTTCACGCGGGGTCTGGCGCGCGAACTCGGGCCGCGCGCCGTCACGGTGAACCTCGTGCAGCCGGGATCGACCGACACCGACATGAACCCGGCCGACGGGGCGCAGGCGGACATGCAGCGGGCGATGACCGCCCTCGGCCATTACGGGACGCCGGACGATATCGCGGCCGCGGTGGCCTTCCTGGCGAGCCCGGCCGCGCGCCAGATCACCGGCACCACCCTCACGGTCGACGGCGGCGCCAACGCGTGAACCTCCGCGGCGGACCGCCGGACGCGGGCTCCGTCGCGTCGATCCGCCGATGGCCGCCCCGCCCCCGGTCGGGGCGGCCCTCCTGCGCGGCCCTCCTGCGCGGCCCTCCAGGGCCGAAGCCCCGGGTCGCGCGCACGGCTTCGGCTCAGCGGACGCGCTCCCACGTGATGGCGATCCGCGTACCGTCCGGGCGCCGGAAGCTCTCGCTCAGCCGGTCCCCCTCGACGGTCAGGCGAAGCTGCTCGGTCGTGCGCACGTCGCCGACCCAGTTCGGGAAGGTCGAGCCCTCGACGCGGTTGCCGCTGAACGCGCCGTCGGCGTCCACAGTGTAGGTGCCGAAGAACCCGATGCTGCCGGCCATGGCCGCCCGGTTCTCCTCCGCTGTCCCCTGACCGCGCGCGCTCGAGGCGAACCGGGGAATGTCGGCGTCCGTGAGCACCTCGACGAAGTGCATGTCGCGCGTGAACACCAGCAGCCCGCTCGGGCGCGCGCCGTAGGCCGGCGCGTTGCGCCCCTCCGGATCGAGCCGCGCGGACACCATGCGCCACGTCCCCAGCACCTGGTTGGCGGGCTCGGCTCTGGCGGTCGATGCCGCCGCGAGCACGGCTAGGCCCCATCTCGATCGGATCATCCCTCCCCTCCCCTTCTGCCCGCGGCAGGCACCGCGACCGACATGGACGGCGCGGCGCTCCGCCCTAGCCGCCCCCGTGGACGAAGGCGTCATCGTCGTCGCGTCGTTGTCTCCGCGACGCTGCCCCGGCACGCGGTCGGGCACCGACACGCGCGCAGGGGCAGCACCGTGGATCAGCGGATGCCGCCGCTGGCCGTGATGTTCTCGCCGGTGAGCCAGCGCGCGTCGTCCGAGGCGAGGAAGGCCACGACGGTGGCGATGTCGTCCGGCTCACCGGCCCGGCCGAGGGGCGTCTGCGCGACCATCCCGGCCTCCATCTCCGAGCCGGAGATGCCGGCCGCGTGCGTGCCCTCGGTCACCACGTAGCCCGGGCTGACGACGTTCACGCGGATCTTGCGCGGGGCCAGCTCGTTGGCGAGCACCCCCGATATGGCGTTCACCGCCCCCTTGGTCCCCGCGTAGACCGCCGCCGCCGGCGTGTGGACGTGCGTGATCGCCGAGGAGACGTTCACGATGCTCCCGCCCTCGCCGAGATGCTTCGCGGCCGCCCGCGTCGCCAGCAGGACGCCGAGCACGTTGACGTCGAACTGGCGGCGGTAGTGTTCCTCGGTGACCTCCTCGATCGCCGCGAACTCGTAGACGCCGGAATTGTTGACCAGCACGTCGAGCCGCCCGAACGCGCGGATCGCGGCCTCGATCACATCCTGCGCCTCGGACGCTCGGGACACGTCGCCCTGGGCCGCGACGGCCCGGCCGCCGGCGGACGTGATCGCGGCCACGACGGCGTCGGCCCCTGCCCTGCTGGACGCGTAGTTCACCACCACGGCGGCGCCGTCCCGCGCCAGCGCCTTGGCGATCCCCGCACCGATGCCCTTCGATGCCCCGGTCACGACGGCGACCTTGCCCGCAAGCTTCGACATGTGTCCTATCTCCGATATGGGTCGGCCGCGGGATGGCGGCCTGAGTCCCATAGTTCGGAACTTCGGAACTAACGGAGCGTCGTTCAAGACCCCATATGGACGAAAGATGAGACCGCTGTTTCACCCCGCCATCGAGGACGTGCGACCCGAGGCCATCCTGCACGCCCTCGCCGACCCGAGCCGCGCGGCCATCTTCGCCAGGATCATGCGGGCGGGATGCGTCGAGGCCTGCTCGGCCGTGTCGGCGCTCGGGGACCGCGTCATCCCGAAATCCTCGTTGTCCAACCACTTCAAGGTCCTGCGCGAGGCCGGGTTGATCCGCAGCGAGCGTCACGGCGTCGAGGTGCGCAACCATTCCCGCTGGGCCGAGGTGGAGGCGCGCTTTCCCGGCCTGCTGATGGGCATCATCAACGCCTACGCGGCGGAGGCCGGCCCCGCCGCAGAGGCTGCCGGACCGCGATAGGGGCTTGGCCCGGGTCGGCCGCCGCGGGCGCCTCGAGCGCGCACGGCCACTCGCCCGGAGCGGCCGACGGTCGGTCAGGACCGATGCCGCCGAGACACGCGCGCCGGATCAGCGCGGCCCGATTGGCTCCGAGGCCAGCAGCGTCTCGAAATACGCGATGGTTCTCACGAGCCCGTCCCGCAACGGCACGGTCGGGCGCCAGTCGAGGAGTTGCGCGGCCAGGGCGATGTCGGGCCGCCTCTGGCGCGGGTCGTCCACCGGCAGCGGGGCGTGCACGAGCTTCGAGCGCGAGCCCGACAAGTCGACGACGAGTTCGGCGAGCTGCCGGATGGTGAACTCGTCCGAGTTTCCCAGATTGACGGGGCCGGTGATCTCCGCGTCCGTGGCCATCATCGCCTGCAGCCCCAGGACCAGGTCGTCGACGTAGCAGAACGAGCGGGTTTGATGCCCTTCGCCGAAGATCGTGATCGGCGCGCCGCGCAGGGCCTGGACGACGAAGTTGGAGACGACCCGGCCGTCGCTGGGATGCATGCGCGGGCCGTAGGTGTTGAAGATCCGCACCACCTTGATCGGGACGCGGTGCTGTCGGTGATAGTCGAAGAACAGGGTCTCGGCGCAGCGCTTGCCCTCGTCGTAGCAGGAGCGCGGGCCGAGGGGATTGACGTTCCCCCAGTAGCCCTCGGGCTGCGGGTGCACGAGCGGATCCCCGTAAACCTCCGAGGTCGAGGCCTGGAGGATCGGCACGCGGAGCCGCTTCGCCAGCCCCAGCATGTTGATCGCCCCCATGACGCTGGTCTTGGTCGTCTGGACCGGGTCGAACTGGTAGTGGATCGGGGATGCCGGGCAGGCGAGATTGTAGATCCGATCCACCTCGACGAAGAGCGGGTGCGTGACGTCGTGCCGTATGAGCTCGAAGCGCGGATTGTCGAACAGGTGGGCGATATTGCTCTTCCGGCCCGTGAAGAAATTGTCGACGCAGAGCACCTCGTGGCCCTGCTCCAGCAGGCGCTCGCTGAGGTGCGAGCCGATGAAGCCGCCGCCGCCGGTGATCAGGATCCGATCGCTCATCCGTGATGCTCCCGGCGCTCAGAGCCTGGCCGCGTCGGTGGCGGCGCGGGTCCTGAAGAGGGTGAGCCGTCTCAGCCAGTGCGGGCGCGCGGCGCGCCGCTCGGGCAGGTTCCGCTCGACGAAGCCGGCGAACTCTTCGAGGTCGAGATCGAAATCCTCGCGCTCCCGGCTGCCGGGGACATGCAGGGCGTTGGTCGAGGTGTCGAGGTCCGTCACCCGCTCGGCGGGGAAGTAGTGACAGGCCGACACGTTCTCGCGAAAGATCTCGGTGTCGTAGATGCGCAGATCGTCCTTCCCGCTGAGCACGGATCGGCTCGATATGACGCATCCGGGCGCGTTGGCGACCCACTTATACTTGGCGAGCCCGGCCCCGAAATGCGTCACGAACAGGTCGGTGTGGAGCGCGGCCACGAGGCTCGCCCCCATCGAGCAGGGCACGAGCGGCAGCAACTCCACGTTGGAGACATCGGCGACCCGTGCGCGGAGCGCCCCGATCAGGTCGAGCTCCTTCCGGACGATGGACGGCACGGTCCCCTCCGCGGGCACGAGGCTCTCGCAGTAGCTCTCGACGTAGCCGCCCGCAGTGCCCGCGAGCGTGTTGTGCCCGTCGACGATGACGAGGAATCTCTCGCCGCGCCGCCGGCCGAGGCGTCGGATCAGCGCCACGTAGCCGTCGAGCTGCCGGACCCACTGGCGGTTCTCCAGGCGCAGCCCGATCAGGACGATCGTGGCCCGGCGCGCCGCTTCCGTCAGTCGGGCATCGAGCGCGGGTTCCGCGCTCCGCGCCAGGGCCGCGAGACGATCGGCCAATCGCTGGCTCACGCGGTAGGACCGGAAGGGCAGGAAGGTGGCCGCGCCGGCGACGGCAGCCTGCAGCAGGGGCAGCGGGCCTTCCATCCCGCGATACACCTGCCCGGCGAGCTCCGGGAAGACGGCGTCGACCGGGGAGATCGGCTCGTTGCAGCTCGCGAACAGGAACACCGCCGGCGCGCGACCGAGCGACAGCACGTCGTCGACCGCGGCCAGCTCGTTCCAGATGGCGTGACTGATGTGCGCGTGCTCGAAGACCACCCCGACGCGCGTCGACCGCGCCGCGCCGTCGATCAGCGCCGGCAGGAGGTACTGCCGCCACAACCGGACCTGCACCAAGGTCGCGGCGTCGAACCCGATGCTTCCCAGGTTCGGCCGGGCGTAGGCCGTGTTCGCGCGAACGTCCAGCAGGGCCAACGCGAGGCGCGAGTTCTTGCCGATCAGCGTGCACAGCGTCTCGTTCCGGTCCGCCGCGTAGCCGACAAAGCGGAAGCCCGGCATGGGCAGGTAGATCGAGAAGCGCAGATCGCCGCCGTCCGGATGGGCCGTCTCCTGGCCGCCGCGCGCGACGATCGCCTTCGTCACCAGTTCGGGCAGGTGGGGCGGAGCCCCCGCCGGTGCGGCGTTGAGGCGTGCCAGCGCCGCGTGCATCGCCTGCGCCCGCGGATCGGAACCGCCGCCCGTGACGACCCGGACAGCGTGCTCCGGGCTCGCGGCAGCCGCGCGCGCGAGGGCTTCGATCAGGAGGTGGAGATCCTCGATCATGGCCCGCGTGTTCGACGCGTCGCCGTCGTCGGTGTGGAGCGCCTCGGCCTGCCAGTCGAGCGGGCCGGCGCCGTCCCACGGCGCGGCGAGGAAGTCCGCAGCGCAGGACGCCAGCGGTGTGCCGTCCGGGTTCAGGAATCGGAACGCGCGCGCGTCGTTCGGACCCAGGAGCGCGACCACCGTGACGCGCCCGCCGAGATCGATCAGACCCAGGACATCCCAGTCGGGCTCCGTCGGGGCAGGCGCGACGAGCCGACCATCGCGGCTCGCGACCGCCTCGCCCGATCGCTGCAGCCTGCGGGTGTGGCGGATGATCATGGGCGCCCGTCCTCGATAGCTCCGTCCGGGTTTGTCGAAGTTCGGGCGTTGCCACAAGGAGGCCCGTGGGCGCGCCCCCGGAACAGGCCGATCCGATCGGATGCACCCGGCGCGCCCGCAGCGGACCCGCGTCCCGTCGACGGGGTGAAGGCTGCTAGGCGGCCCGCGATCACCTGTCCCGCCGACATAGCAGAGCGGGGTGCCGCGGCGCGCTTCGATCGTTGACGGCGCTGTCGGGTCGCCGGGAGCACTGACACATTGTTGCGGCGGCGCCGAGGAGTTCTTGCCGCGCGTCGCGCCGATCCTGGCCGACACGATCTGCTGCAGAGAGTTGTATATCTTCGGGTCACGCAGATACTAGAAGTTGCCAAATTTCCGGCATGGACGGTATGATACTGGTACCGAATATCGATTTTGGTATATCGCTACCAGAGATCGGGTTTGTGCGATCCGATTTGCGCCGGAGGAGGCCAGGCTGTTGCAGACTACGGCTGATCTTGCATTGCGCGCGGCCGGCTATGTCGGCGCCTGGACAGCGGACGTGTCGGCGGGACAATCCCTCCTCGACGAGGGGACGGCGGCGCTGCTCGCCGGGGATGCGACCCTGGCCGGGCGCCCGCTGCCCATCGAGATCGCCCTTCGATGCACCCATCCGGACGATCGCGACTGGGTCTTCGCGCGCATCGCCCGGGCGCGCCAGACCGGCGGCCCCGTCTCGGCCGAGTACCGCGTCCTCACGGACGGCGGCGAGGTTCGATGGGTTCTCGACCGTGGCAGCCTCACGCCCGATCCGGCGGGACGGATGCGCGGTCGCGGCATCATCATCGACACCACGGACAGCCACCGCGGCCCCTTCCTTCCGAGCGCGGCGGGCGATCTGCCGGCGGACGACCCGATGGTCCTCGCGATCGATCACCTCCTGCAGGCGCGCGCGGCGATCGTCGCGATGGGCCACCAGCGGCTGCAACAGGTGTCGGATCTGGCGCTGTTCGAGGTCGGGCGAGCGCTGGCGCGGCGCGCTCGGGCGTAGCCGGACGGTCCTGCCCGCGGGACGCCGGCGCGGATCTCCCCGGATTGCCACGGACGCGAGTCAGTGTTCGAGGGCGTGCGCCGGAGCACGGTCGGCGGCCTTGGCCCGTGAGAGCTTACCGACAGGCCGAGAGATCAGTATTCCCGGTGGAGGCTCCGATGGCTGATGCTGCGATCCGCGAGACGATACACCTCGACGAAGGCGACGTGATCGTCCTGCTCCCCGGCAACCTGTCCCCGGCCAGCATCGGCCTGCTCCAGGCCAAACTCGACGGTTTAGCCGCGGACCTGAACGCGCGGTGCCTGGAGGAAAGCCGCGCTTCCCTCTCGGGATTGGCCGGGCTGGCCGCCTTCCTCGCGAGCTGAGGCCGCCCAGACAGCGCAGCGCGGGCCGTTCTCGACCGTGCTGCGACGGCTGGAAGACAGGTGTCGCCGGTCGAGGCAGCCGCGACATGCCCCCTCGCCCGCCCCGGTCGGGAGCGGCCCTAGTGCAGGTGCAGGGCCTTGAGCGCCTTGCGCACCAGTTTCTCCCCGCAGGGCTTGGCGATGAAATGGGCCTCCTCGGGCAGCGCGGTCGCCTCGCGCGGATCGCAGCCCGAGCAGACGATGATCCGGGTCTCCGGCCAGCGTGCCCGGACGGCGTTCGCGAGCGCGCGGCCGTCCATCGTGCCGGGCATGTTGATGTCGGTGTAGAGCAGGACGGCCCCGTCACATGCCTCCAGATGCTGGAGCGCGCCCTGGGCGTGTTCCGCCTCCAGCACCTCGAACCCCAACGCCGTCAGCATGTCGGCCGCGACGAGGCGGCTGAACTCTTCGTCCTCGGCGAGGACGGCGATGGGGCGAGGTCCTGACATACAGCGGCAACTGCATCGCCGGGTCGCCTGTTTCAGCGTAGCCGGGGATTTTCCGACGCCTGCGACCCTTTCGACAGATCCGGCTCGCCGGCGGCGCTGTCGACCTCCCAACCGCGCACGCGGCGCACGAGGCCAACCCTGCGCGACCCCAGCCGGACGCTTCGGTCACCGATCCGGCAAGTCATCGCCGCGCTTGCCGGGCTTCCGGGCGCCGTCGCCGAGATCAGCGTGCGCCGCCGCAGCCTCGTCCTCGACCGATGCGGCACGCGCCCCCGGTGCCGCGCCGACCTGTCCAGGCGAATACCTGACTCAGCCAGCCTCGCGGCCGCCGAAATATGTGCCTCGTCTGCGAGAGACTTCATATCCGGAAGTCGCCCATCGAGCCGGGTGCCCCTGTCGACGTAGAAGCGGCCGCGTCCTGTAGGGCGAAACCTGACTTATGATGCTTGCAACGGTTTGCTACGGCTGATGGTTACTGCTCGCGAAAAGCGTGGAGAGCTCGATGTACGCCTCGGTGCTGGGTGGTCCGGAGATAGCGGTCGAGCCTCCGGGTGCCGGTCCGCCGCCTGAGGCGATCACCCTCCGCGAACACATCCGCCTGATCCTGCGCAAGCTCCCGCGCCCCGCGCCCAGCGCTCAGTACAGCTGAAGGGAACGAAGCACGACACCGTCGGTGGTGTGGATCTCCACGCACCAGCGCTCGTCCGGATCGGGCAACTCGCCCCGTGCGTGCATCTCGGCGATCAGCTGCGTCGCCTCGGCCACGGCGATCTCGATCGAGTTTGCCAGCACGCCCTCCTCGTCCTCGATGACCTCGTCCGGCCCCCTCAGGCGGAAATGGTACCGCTCTACCATGTCGCTCCTGCTCACGCCGTCGGCACGGCATGCCGACCGCGCGAGGGTAGCATCGAATGGCCGGATAAAGCCAAGCTGGCATGCCAAGTCGGGGCCGGCCGTGGCGAGATCCGCCCTGGGCGGCGCAGGTTCCCGCCTGTGATCTGCGAGGATGTCGGGGGCAAGGCCGGCGCGCGCCGACTCAGGTAGTTGCGCCGGCCAAGCTCTTAACGCGTCAGGCCTTTTCGCGGCGCATTGTGCGGGCATGTGCCATTGCCCGACGAGTTCGCCATGCATTTCGAGATCCGCGCGACCGACACCCGTCTGTGGACCTGGGTCCTCCTCGATGCCACGCAGATGCCGGTCCTGACCTCGGACCGCACCTTCCCCTCGGAAGCCCAGGCCTCGGCGGCGGCGCTGGCCTTCGCCAAGCTCGTCACGCGGGCCGGCAGGACCCTCACCGCCGCACCGCCGGGCGGCCTGATCTGAGGCGACCGCCGTTCCCCGGCGCGACGGGGTCTATGGCTGACGCCTGACGCAACCCCGCAGCGCCATGTCGGTGTGCAGGGCGACGATCTCCGCCTTGGTCATCCGGCCGTCGGGCCGGTACCACGTGCAGGCGCTGGTGAGCATCCCGAGGATCGCGTAGCCGGCGACCCGCGCATCCCGGACGTCCAGCTCCCCCGCCTCCGATCCCCGCTCGAGCAGCGCGACCAACCGGTCTTCGTAGGCCCGGCGCAGGGCGACGATCGCCGCGTAATGCGGCGGGTCGAGCGAGCGCAGCTCGAAGTTCGCGATGAAGACTTCCTGCCTCTTCTCGAGATGGTACGTGACGTGGTGCGCCACGAAGGCGCGGAGACGGTCCGTCGGGGTGCCGGTCGCCGTCGCCAGCGCCGCGTCGGTCCGCGCCAGCAGCGTCTCCATGTGGTCGCGGACGATGTCGAACAGCAGATCCTGCTTGCTGCGGATGTGGTTGTAGAGCGAGGCCGCCTGGATCCCGACCTCGGCGGCCAGGGCGCGCAGGGTCATCGCCTCGTAGCCGTGGCGATAGATGAGCCGAAGCCCGGCCCGGCGGATGGCGGCGGCCGTGCGCGGCCCGTTCGATCCGGCGGTGCGACCCACGAAGACACTCCGAAGACAGTTCAGAGCGCAACAGACACCGGGGAATGCTCACGCCGATCCTCGCTATAGGCTAACGAACAACCGTTCGTAAATCGCCTTGCCAGCCTCGCTTAACGAACGTACGTTCGTTTCAAAGAGGCGGGTGCCCGATTCTCAGGCGAGGAGACGCGCGATGCCCATCGGCCTGCAGGATTTCGACTTCGGCCTGGGCGAGACGGCCGACGCCCTGCGCGCCGAGGTGGAGCGCTTCGCGCGCGCCGAGATCGCCCCCCGCGCGGCGGCGATCGATGCCAGCAACGCGTTTCCCGCGGACCTCTGGCGCAAGCTCGGCGCCCTCGGCGTTCTGGGCGTCACCGTCGAGGAGACCTATGGCGGCGCCGGCATGGGCTACCTCGAGCACGCGGTGGCCATGGAGGAGATCAGCCGGGCCTCGGCCTCGGTCGGGCTGTCCTACGGCGCGCATTCCAACCTCTGCGTGAACCAGATCCGCCGCAACGGCACCGAGGCGCAGAAGCGGCGCTACCTGCCGAAGCTGATCGCGGGCGAGCATGTCGGCGCGCTCGCGATGTCCGAGCCGGGCTCCGGGAGCGACGTCGTCTCCATGCGGCTGCGGGCCGACAGGCGCGGCGACCGCTACGTCCTGAACGGCACCAAGATGTGGATCACCAACGGTCCCGACGCCGACGTCCTGGTGGTCTACGCCAAGACGGATCCCGAGGCCGGTCCGCGGGGGATCACGGCGTTCCTGGTCGAGAAGGATTTTCCCGGCTTCTCCACCGCGCAGAAGCTCGACAAGCTCGGCATGCGCGGCTCCAACACCTGCGAGCTGCTGTTCCAGGACTGCGAGATACCGGAGGAGAACGTCCTGGGCGCGGTCGGGCGCGGCGTCGGCGTGCTGATGTCGGGCCTCGACTACGAGCGCGCCGTGCTGGCCGCCGGGCCGCTCGGCATCATGCGCGCCTGCCTCGACGTCGTCCTGCCCTACCTCCACGAGCGCCGGCAGTTCGGTCGGCCGATCGGCGAGTTCCAGCTCATGCAGGGCAAGATCGCCGACATGTACACGGCGACGAACGCCGCCCGGGCCTACGTCTACGCGGTGGCGCGGGCCTGCGACCGCGGGCGGGCGACGCGCCGGGACGCCGCGGGCGCGATCCTGTTCGCGGCCGAGAGCGCGACCGCGGTGGCCCTCGACGCGATCCAGGCGCTCGGAGGCAACGGCTACATCAACGACTATCCGACCGGCCGCCTGCTGCGCGACGCCAAGCTCTACGAGATCGGCGCCGGCACGAGCGAGATCCGGCGGATGCTGATCGGCCGCGAATTGTTCGCCGAGACGGCCTGAGCGGGGAGCGGGCGCCGTGCCGGTGATCGAATCCGCTCTGGATCCGCGCGCGCCCGAGGCCCGCGCCAATGCCGAGGCCATGCGCGCCCTGGTGGCGGACCTGCGCGCGACCGCCGACCGCGTCCGCCTCGGCGGCGGGGAGGCCGCGCGGGAGCGCCATCGCGCCCGCGGCAAGCTCCTGCCCCGGGACCGGATCCGTGCGCTGATCGACCCGTTCTCGCCCTTCCTGGAAATCGGCCAGCTCGCCGGGCACGGCCTCTACGGCGGCGAGGTCCCCTCGGCCGGGATCGTCACCGGCATCGGCCGCGTCGCGGGGCGCGAGTGCGTGATCGTCGCCAACGACGCGACCGTGAAGGGCGGCACCTACTTCCCGATGACGGTGCAGAAGCACCTCCGGGCGCAGGAGATCGCGCAGCAGAACCGGCTGCCCTGCCTCTACCTCGTCGACAGCGGCGGCGCGCATCTGCCCAGCCAGGACGAGGTCTTCCCGGGCCGGGACCATTTCGGCCGCATCTTCTACAACCAGGCGACGATGTCGGCGCAGGGCATCGCCCAGATCGCCGTGGTGATGGGCTCCTGCACCGCCGGCGGCGCCTACGTGCCGGCGCTGTGCGACGAGTCGATCATCGTCCGCGGCCAGGGCACGATCTTCCTCGGCGGGCCGCCGCTGGTGAAGGCCGCGACCGGCGAGGTGGTCAGCGCCGAGGAGCTCGGCGGCGCCGACGTGCACGCCCGGACCTCGGGCGTGACCGACCACATGGCGGAGACCGACGCCCACGCCCTCGGCATCGCCCGCCGCATCGTGGCCAACCTGAACGCGGTGAAGCGCCCCGCGCTCGCGCCGCGGCAGCCCGAGCCGCCGCGCTACGCCGCCGAGGAGATCTACGCGGCGGTGCCGGCCGACCGCCGGACGCCCTACGACGTGCGCGAGGTCATCGCCCGGCTGGTGGACGGCAGCGACTTCGACGAGTTCAAGCACCTCTACGGCCAGACCCTGGTCTGCGGCTTCGCCCATATCTGGGGCTACCCGGTGGGGATCGTCGCCAACAACGGCATCCTGTTCTCGGAGAGTGCCCTGAAGGGCGCCCACTTCGTCGAGCTCTGCGCCCAGCGCGGCGTGCCCCTGGTGTTCCTCCAGAACGTCACCGGCTTCATGGTCGGCCGGCGCTACGAGGCCGGCGGCATCGCCAAGGACGGGGCCAAGATGGTCACCGCCGTCGCGACCGCGGCGGTGCCGAAATTCACCGTCCTGATCGGCGGCAGCTTCGGGGCCGGCAATTACGGCATGTGCGGGCGGGCCTACGGGCCGCGCTTCCTCTGGATGTGGCCGAACGCGAGGATCGGCGTGATGGGCGGCGAGCAGGCCGCCTCGGTCCTGGCCACGGTCCGGCGCGACGGTGTCGAGGGCCGCGGCGGCACGTGGTCGGCGGAGGACGAGGCGGCGTTCAAGGCGCCGATCCGGGCGCAGTACGAGGAGCAGGGCCACCCCTACTATTCCAGCGCCCGGCTCTGGGACGACGGGGTGATCGACCCGGCCGACACGCGCCGCGTCCTGGCGCTCGGTCTCTCGGCGAGCCTCAACGCGCCGATTCCCGAGACCCGCTTCGGCCTGTTCCGGATGTAGGAGGCGCGGGATGAGCGGCACCTTGCTGGAGACGGTCGACGAACGCGGGGTCGCCACCCTGACGCTCAACCGTCCGGAGCAGCACAACGCCTTCGACGACGGCCTGATCGCCGCCCTCACCGCGTCCCTGCACCGGCTGGGCGCCGCTGCCGGGATCCGGGCGGTCGTCCTGGCGGGCGCGGGCCAGAGCTTCTCGGCGGGCGCCGACCTCGCCTGGATGCGCCGGATCGCCGGCCAGTCCTTCGACAGCAGCCTCGCCGACGCCGCCGGGCTCGCGGGGCTGATGCACAGTCTCGACCGGCTGCCGAAGCCGACGCTCGCCCTCGTGCACGGGGCGGCCTACGGCGGCGGCGTCGGGCTCGCCGCCTGCTGCGATATCGCCATCGCGGCCGAGAGCGCGCGGTTCTGCCTGAGCGAGGTGCGGCTCGGCCTGATCCCGGCGACGATCGGCCCCTACGTGGTCAACGCGATCGGCGCGCGCTGGGCCCGGCGCCTGTTCCAGACCGCGGAGGTCTTCTCCGCCGAGCGCGCCCGGGCGATCGGCCTCGTGCACGAGGTGGTGCCCGACGACCGGCTGGAGGCGGCCGGCGCGGAGGTGCTGCGCGACATCCTCCGGGGCGCCCCGGGCGCGCAGGCCGAGGCCAAGGACCTCGTCTTCCTGTGCGAGGGGCGGCCGGTGGACGCCGGCCTGGGGCGCGAGACCGGGCGGCGCATTGCCGAGCGTCGTGCTTCCGACGAGGGGCAGGTCGGCATGGCCGCCTTCCTCGACAAGCGCTTAGCCCCGTGGCGGCGGGACTGAGGGGGCGGCCATGTTCGGCAAGATCCTCATCGCCAACCGCGGGGAGATCGCCTGCCGGGTGATCGCCACCGCCCGGCGCCTCGGCATCGGCACGGTCGCGGTCTATTCGGAGGCGGATGCCGGCGCCCGACACACCCGGATGGCCGACGAGGCGTGGCCGATCGGGCCCGCCCCGGCGCGCGAGAGCTACCTCGTGGCCGAGCGGATCCTCGACGTCGCCCGGCGCGCCGGGGCGGAGGCGATCCATCCGGGCTACGGCTTCCTGTCGGAGAACGCGGACTTCGCCGGCGCCTGCGCCGGGGCCGGCCTCGTGTTCGTCGGCCCGCCCCCGGCGGCGATCCGCGCCATGGGCTCCAAGGCCGAGGCCAAGGCGCTGATGGAGCGCGCCGGGGTCCCGCTGGTGCCGGGCTATCACGGCGCCGCGCAGGATGTCCCGGCGCTGAAGGAGGCGGCCGCCCGGATCGGCTACCCGGTCTTGATCAAGGCCTCGGCCGGCGGCGGCGGCAAGGGCATGCGCGTCGTCGAGGCCGCCGCGGCGTTCGAGTCCGCCCTGATCGGCGCCCAGCGCGAGGCGCGGGCGTCCTTCGGCGACGACCGGGTGCTGATCGAGGCGTACCTGACCCGCCCCCGGCACATCGAGATCCAGGTCTTCGCCGACAGCCACGGCAACACCGTCTCGCTGTTCGAGCGCGACTGCTCGATCCAGCGGCGCCACCAGAAGGTGATCGAGGAGGCGCCTGCCCCGGGGATGGATCCGGTCCGGCGCGCGCGGATGGGCGAGGCCGCGGTCGCGGCGGCGCGGGCGGTCGGCTATGTCGGCGCCGGCACAGTGGAGTTCATCGCCGAGGGCGAGACCTTCTACTTCATGGAGATGAACACCCGGCTCCAGGTCGAGCACCCGGTGACCGAGATGGTCTTGGGCCTCGACCTGGTGGAGTGGCAGCTGCGCGTGGCCGCGGGCGAGCGGCTGCCGCTCGGCGCCCCGGATCTGGCCCTGCGCGGCCACGCGATCGAGGCGCGGGTCTACGCCGAGGATCCGGCGCGCGATTTCCTGCCGGCGGTCGGCAGCCTCGCCCACCTGCGCCAGCCGCCGGAGCTGCCGGGGCGGGTGCGGGTCGAGACCGGCATTGTGCAGGGCGACCGGATCACCCCGGATTACGACCCGATGATCGCCAAGCTGGTCGTCTGGGGCGAGGACCGGGCGGCCGCGATCCGGCAGCTCGCAACCGCCCTCGCCGCCTACGAGGTGGTCGGCGTGACGACCAATCTGGATCTCCTGCGCGCCGTCGCCGGCCACCCCGCCTACCGCTCGGCCGACCTCGACACCGGCTTCATCGCCCGCCACGCCGACGACCTGCTGGCGCCGCGAGCGACCGGTGCGGTCGATCCCGCGCTCTGGGCCGCCGCCGCCCTGACCGTCCTGCGCGACCGGCGCGCGGCCGTCGCCGCGCAGGCGCTGGCGAGCGGCGACCCGTGGTCGCCCTGGGCCGATTCGGATGCGTGGCGGATGAACGGGGCGGGCTACCAGGACCTGCAGTTCCGCCACGGCGACGCGCCGCCCGTCACCCTGCGGGCATGCCCCCGCCCCGACGGCAGCGCCCGCCTCGACCTGCCGGGCGGCACCGTCCTGGCGGCGCTCGCCGAGGACGCCGAGGGCGAGCGGCTGATGCTGGACGGCGTCTGGCGCCGGCTGCGCACGGTCCGCCGCGGCGCGGAGCTGACGGTGATCGTCGGCGGCCGGAACGCGACGCTGGTCCACGTCGATCCCCTCGCCCCGCCCCGGACCGAGGCGTCCGGCAGCGACCGGGTGACGGCGCCCGTGCCGGGCCGCCTGACCCAGCTCTGGGTGCGGCCCGGCGATGCCGTGGAGAAGGGCGCGCCGCTCGCGGTGATCGAGGCGATGAAGATGGAGATCACCCTCCGCGCGCCGCAGGCCGGCACCGTCGCCGAGGTCCGCCACGCCGTCGACGACATGGTCGAGGAGAGCACCGAGATCGTCACCTTCGCGGCGGAGGAGCGGCCCGCATGAGCTATCCGGCCCGGGTGCAGGTGATCGAGGTCGGGCCGCGCGACGGGCTCCAGAACGAGCCCGCGCCGGTGCCGATCGCCGCCAGGGTGGCGCTGATCGAGGCCCTGGCCGAGGCCGGGCTGACCCGCATCGAGGCCGGCAGCTTCGTGTCGCCCCGATGGGTGCCGCAGATGGCCGACACCGCGGAGGTTCTGGCGCGGCTGCGCCCCCGGCCCGAGGTCGGCTATTCCGTGCTGGTCCCGAACCTGCAGGGCCTGGAGCGGGCCCTCGCCTCCGGCGTCCGGGAGGTCGCGGTGTTCGCCGCCGCCTCCGAGAGCTTCTCCCGGCGCAACGTCAACGGCTCGATCGCCGAGACCCTCGACCGCTTCGCCCCGGTGCTGGAGGCGGCGCGCGCGAACGACCTGCGGGTGCGGGGCTACGTCTCCTGCGTCCTGGGCTGCCCCTACGAGGGCGACGTCGCGCCGGCGGCGGTCGCCCGCGTCGCCGCGTCCCTCCACGCGATGGGCTGCCACGAGATCGCCCTCGGCGACACGATCGGGACCGGGACGCCGCGCGCGGCCCGGCGGCTGGTCGAGCGGGTGGCCGCCGACGTGCCGCTGCAGGCGATCGCCCTGCACTTCCACGACACCTACGGGCAGGCCCTGGCCAACATCCTCGCCTGCCTCGAACTCGGCGTGTCGGCCGTGGACGCCGCGGTGGCGGGCCTCGGGGGCTGCCCCTACGCGCCGGGGGCCGCCGGCAACGTCGCCACCGAGGACGTCGTTTACATGCTGCGCGGCATGGGCATCGCGACCGGGATAGATCTCGATGCCCTCGCCGCGGCCGGGCGGTCGATCGCGTCGCAGCTCGGCCGGGAGCCGGCCTCGAAGGTCGCCCGCGCGCTGGCCGCCGCGCCGCCGCCGACACCCTGATCGAAGGGCGGCCTCGGACAGCGCCGCGGCGGCGCGCGCGTTCGGAGGAACGAGGGAGGACGACATGAGCGACCGGGCGGTGAGCTATGTCCACGGGGCGATCGGCGAGCCCCTGCTCGGCCTGACCATCGGCCAGGCCCTGGATCGCGCCGCCGCGGCGTGGCCGGATCACCTGGCGCTGGTCGCGCACGCCCAGGGCGTCCGATGGACCTGGCGCGAGCTGAGGGACCAAGCCGACGCCTTCGCGGCCGGCCTGCTCGCCCTCGGCCTCCGGCCAGGCGACCGTATCGGGATCTGGTCGCTCAACCGCGCCGAGTGGGTGCTGACCCAGTTCGCCGCCGCCCGTGCGGGGCTGATCCTGGTGACGATCAACCCGGCCTACCGGCTGTCGGAGCTGGAATTCGCGCTCAACAATGTCGGCTGCACCGCCCTGGTCACGGCGACGGCGTTCAAGACCAGCGACTATCTCGGGATGCTCGGCACCCTGGCCCCCGAACTCGCCGCCTCCGGGCCGGGCCGGCTGTCCGCCGCCCGCCTGCCGCACCTGCGCACGGTGATCCAGATCGGCGGACCGCCGGCCCCGGGGACGGTCCCGTTCGACGCGGTCGCGCAGGGCGATGCGGCCGGCACCGGCGCCCTGCGCGACCTCGCCGACGCGATGCAGTTCGACGACGCGGCCAACATCCAGTTCACCAGCGGCACGACGGGCGCCCCGAAGGGCGTCACGCTGACCCATCACAACATCCTCAATAACGGCCACTTCGTCGGCCGCGCGATGCGGCTGACCGCCGAGGATCGGATCTGCATCCCGGTGCCGCTCTACCATTGCTTCGGCATGGTGATGGGCAATCTCGCGGCCCTGACCCACGGTTGCGCCATGGTGTTTCCGGGCGAGGGCTTCGACCCGCGCGCGACACTGGAGACCGTGCAGGCCGAGCGCTGCACCGCGCTCTACGGCGTGCCGACCATGTTCATCGCCGAGCTCGACCATCCCGAGTTCGCGCAGTTCGATCTCCGCTCCCTGCGGACCGGGATCATGGCGGGCGCGCCGTGCCCGATCGCGGTGATGCGCCGGGTCGTGGAGCAGATGAACATGCGGGATGTCACCATCGCGTACGGCATGACCGAGACCAGCCCAGTGAGCTTCCAGAGCTCGAGCGACGACCCGCTGGAGCGGCGCGTCACGACCGTCGGCCGGATCCACCCGCATCTCGAGGTCAAGATCGTGGATCCCGAGGGACGCGTGACGCCGCGGGGCGCGCGCGGCGAGCTGTGCACGCGCGGCTACTCGGTCATGCTCGGCTACTGGGGCGACGCCGCGCGGACCGCGGAGATCCTCGACGACGCCGGATGGATGCACACAGGCGACCTCGCGACGCTGGATGCGGAGGGCTACTGCAACATCGTCGGGCGGATCAAAGACATGGTCATACGCGGCGGTGAGAACATCTATCCGCGCGAGATCGAGGAGTTCCTCTTCCGGCATCCGCAGATCCAGGATGTCCAGGTCTTCGGGGTTTCCGACCCGAAATACGGGGAGGAGCTGTGCGCCTGGATCAGGCTGCGCGACGGCGAGACCCTGTCGGAGCCGGCGGTGCGCGCGTTCTGCGCGGGGCAGATCGCGCATCAGAAGATCCCGAAATACATCCAGTTCGTCGACGCCTTCCCGATGACGGTCTCCGGAAAGATCCAGAAATTCGTGATGCGTCGGTGCGTGGAGGAGCAGCTGGGCCTCGCGCGATCCGAGACGGCCTGAGCCGGTCCCCGCGAATGCTGTCATCGCCCGGCGGAACGAAGATTTCGTCGTCCGATCGGCCTTGAACGTTGCTGCGCGCGCCGCGAGCGGACATGCTGGCGCGCGACATCACCGAGGCGGCGTATCAGTGTCGGCATGGCCACAGGGCGACGGCGAGATGGCCGCGCGCATCCGCGACTTCGGCTGGGAGCGGACGCCGCTGGGGCCGGCCGCCCGCTGGCCGGAGCGCCTCAAGGTGATGGTCGAGCAGGTGCTCGCGAGCCCGCTGGTCGCGTCCCTCGTTTGCGGGCCCGAGCGCCTCCTGATCTACAACGACGCCGCCGCCCGTCTCTACGGCGCCCGGCACCCGGAGGGTCTCGGCCGGCCGCTCGCGCGCACGTTCCCGGAGGGGTGGGCGACGGTCGCGGACTTCTACGCGCGCGCCTTCGCGGGCGAGGCCGTGCAGGTGGCCGGGCAGCCGCTGGACACCCGCGGCGAGGGCGCCGCGGAGGACGTCTTCGACGCGCTCCTCGTGCCCGTGCGCGACGCCGATGGGAAGGTCATGGCCGTCCACATGACCGGCTTCGAGATCGGTGAGCGCCTGCGCGCCGAGGCCAAGCTGCGCACGAGCGAGGCCCGGTACCGCCACCTCTTCGACGCCATCGACGAGGGCTTCAGCACCATCGAGGTCCTGTTCGACGCGGCCGGGCGGGCGGTCGACTACCGCTTCCTGTCCGTGAACGCGGCCTTCGAGCAGCAGACCGGGCTCCGCGACGCGGTCGGCCGGACGGTCCGGGCGCTGGCGCCCGACCTCGAGCCGCACTGGTTCGAGACCTACGGCCGGATCGTCCGAACCGGCAAGGCGGAACGCTTCGAGGACCGCGCCGACACGCTCGGGCGCTGGTACGAGGTCTACGCCTTCCCGATCGGGGCGCCGGAACGGCGGCAGGTGGCGGTCCTGTTCAAGGACATCCTCCAGCGCAAGCGCGCCGAGGATCGGCTGCGCGCGAGCGAGGAGCGGTTCCGCGCCCTCGTCACGGCCAGCTCGGACGTCATCTACCGCATGAGCCCGGACTGGAGCGAGCTGCGGGTCCTGGAGGGCCGCGGCTTCCTGGCCGACACCGTCACCCCGAACGACGACTGGCTGAGCGCCTACATCGATCCGGCCGACCAGCCGCGCCTGCGCGAGGCCATCCAGCGGGCGATCCGATCCAAGACGATGTTCGAGCTGGAGCACCCCGTCCGGCAGGCGGACGGGAGCCTGGGCTGGGCACTGTCCCGGGCCGTGCCGCTGCTCGACGATGACGGCGAGATCCGCGAATGGTTCGGCGCCGCCAGCGACGTGACCGCGCGCAAGCGGGTGGAGGACGATCTGCGCGCGAGCGAGGAGCGGTTCCGCGGGCTGGTCGAGGGGTTCGGTCAGTTCAGCTGGGAGGCCTCGGCCGAGGGCCTCATCGAGGTCGACAGCCCGGGCTGGCGCGCGTTCACCGGGCAGCGCCCGGACGAGTGGCTCGGGCGCGGCTGGATCCACGCGATCCACGCGGACGACCGGGCGCTCACGGAAGCGAAGTGGCGGCAGGCCGTCGCGACGCGGACGGCGGTCGATCACGAGTATCGCCTGTGGCACGCCCCGAGCGCGTCCTGGCGGTGGTCGAACGTCCGCGCGGTGCCGATCACGAACCCCGACGGGTCGATCCGCAAGTGGTCGGGGGTGAACATCGACGTCACGGACCACCACAGGCTGCTGGCGCGCCAGGAAGTGCTGATCAACGAGCTGCAGCACCGCACGCGCAACCTCCTCGGCGTCGTCAGCGCCGTGGCGGGCAAGACACTGCGGCAAGGCAGCTCGGTCGAGGCGTTCGAGGCGCGACTGCAGGCGCTCAGCCGCGCGCAGGGCCTGCTCAGCCAGTACGGCAGCGACTCGGTCGAGGTGGGTGCGCTGGTGCGCGCCGAGCTGGCCGCCTACGTCGACGGCGCGACCGACCGCATGACCGTCGCCGGCCCCGAGGTGCACCTGACCGCGCGACAGGTGCAGAACTTCGCCCTCGCCGTCCACGAGCTGACGACCAACGCGGTCAAGCACGGGGTGCTCAAGACCGGGACCGGCCATCTCAGCGTCACCTGGGAGATCGTGCGCGACCGGCGCGAGCGCCGCCGACTGGCCCTGTGCTGGATCGAGAGCGGCCTGCCCGCGCAGGCGGCGCGCGTCACCCGCCGCGGCTACGGGACCGAGTTGATCCAGGAGGCGCTGGCATATGCCCTGGGCGCCACGGTCGAGTACGCGCTGGACCGCGACGGCGTGCGCTGCCGCATCGAGATGCCGGTGTCCTAGGTTGCGCGAAGGCCGCGATGCGCGCGCGATCCGTCAAGGTTGGTCAGCGGCTTCCGCGATCACGAGACCGTCCACCCGAAGCATTCAAGCATCATCATCGCGGATCCAGCGCGAAAAAATCCAACGACAACCGTTACAGCGCGATCTACCGCGTCCCCACCCGGCAGATAATATCGTCTGACGGCGCCCCAGTTACGACCGTAACCAAAAACTCTTCCGACAGACACGAAAGCGGCCGATCACCGAACTTACTATGCATCTCGGACAGTCATGAGGTCTGAGAATGAACGGTGTCGCCCCCTCGATCTGCCCTGCCGCGCGAGCCGGAGATCCGGACGCGGCGTTTCTCGCGACCGTCGCGGCGCTTCGGCCCCTCATCGCGGAGCACCGGTCGGCCCTCGCTGTCGGCCCGGACCTGCCGGAGCCGGTCGCAGAGGCGCTCATCGACGCCGGTCTCGCGCAGCTCTGGCTTCCGCGGGGCCTGGGCGGTCCTGAAGCGCATCCGCTGAGCGTCCTGGCGGCGATCGAAGCTCTGGCGGAACTCGACGGTTCGGTCGCCTGGTGCGCCGCGATCTCGTCCGGGGGCGCGTCACGCTTCGCCGACCTGATCGACGCGGACGTGATGCGTTCGCTCATCCCTGCCGGCAGGAAGTTCGCGGGCAGCGGGAGCGGCCAGCCGACGGGAACAGCGGTTCGCCATGGATCCGGCTGGCGGATCAACGGACGCTGGTCCTGGGCGAGCTTCTGCCGCTACAGTTCCGTGTCCGCACTGATGTGTGTGGAGATCGAGGGCGAGCGGCCGAAGCTCGACGAGAACGGGCGGCCGTCGCTGCGCGGCGTCTTCATCGCCTCGAAGGATGTCGAGGTCGTCGGCAACTGGAATGCCGGGGGGCTCCGGGCCAGCGGGAGTCACGACGTCGCGTGCACCGACATCTGGGTGCCGAACGCGCAGACCATCGACGGCGCGAGCCTCATGATGCCTCGCGACAGAAGGCCCCTCTACATGCTGCCCATGGCATCGGCGGCCGCGATCGCCGCCATCGGTGTTCCGCTCGGGATCGCCCGGGCCTCGATCGACGCCTTCATCGGTCTCGCGCAGACGAAGACGCCGCATGGCGGCAAGGTGCCCCTGAGACTTCGCGAGGACGTCCAGGTCGCGATCGCGCGTGCCGAGACGAGCCTCGGTGCCGCGCGCGCCTTCGCCCGGGACACAGTCTCCGAATTCTGGTGGGAAGCCGAGAACGGCCGTCCGATAACGCTCGCGTGGCAGGCCAAGCTTCGGCGGGCCTGCTGGTACGCGGGCCATGTCGGGAAGCAGGTGGTCACGAGCATGTACGAGGCGGCCGGCAGTTCCGCCGTCCTCGAAGACCTGCCGTTCGCGCGCCAGCTCCGCGATGTCTACGCGGCCTGCCAGCACATGCATTATCAGGACCGGCTGCTCGTGCCGACCGGCCGCATCCTTCTGGGCCTCGAAGCCGACGCGCCGTTCATCTAGAGCCGTCGCCGATCACGCATGCGCCGACCGCTCCTCGCGCCACGGTCGCCCCCGTTCCTCAGGACCCCAGCGAGGAGGGACGCGACCCTGGCTTCACGAACAGGCGTTCTCGACCTTCGAGAAGATGGTCGTCTCGAGCGCGACGTGATCGGCCACGGCCTTCGGCTGCGAGGACCGTTCGACGGCGTGGAAGACCGCGTGGATCGCCTCGGCCGTCTTCTCGTCGGTCCGGACGAGGCGCCCGGTCCAGGCCGTGATCTCCTGGGGCGACGACGTGCTGGTCACGAAGCCGATGATGTCGCCCTCGGCCGTGCCGACGAGGATGCGGCTTCGATGCGTCTGCGCGTAGCCGGGATCGGCGGCGGTGTAGGTCCCGGAGACCGCCTCGCCCATCTGGAGGAGGCGGAGTTCCGCGCCGGCTTGGCTCCGCCAGACACCATCGAACATCGTTGCTCAAGCCCGCCGATCGAGCGGCCGCTCGCACGGCCCATCACAAGCGATATAGCAGATTTGATATAACGGATGCGCGAGCCCGGCAATGCTGGGGCGCGGTCCGCGTCTCGTGAGGCCCTGAGCGCGGCCCCGCTACCAGAGGGCCCCGTGCGGGTGGAACCGCACGGCGTCGCCCGGCACGACCTCGGTCCGGTCATCCTCCAGCTCCACGAGGCCGTCGGATTCGGTGAGCGATGACAGCATGCCCGCGCCGTCGCGCTGGAACTTCCGGGCCTCCCAGGCGCCGTCGGCGTCCCGGGCGAGGCTGACCCGGACGAACTCCCTGCGGCCCGCGCGCTTCCGATAGGGAAAGGCCGCCCTGACGGTGAATCCGCGCGACGGCGCGTAGGCCTCGCCGGCGAGCCGGGCGAGGAGCGGCCGCACCACGAACAGCAGGGTGACGTAGACAGCCACCGGGTTGCCCGGCAGGCCCAGGAACGGCTTGCCGTCGATCATGCCCATCGCGACCGGCCGTCCCGGCTTGATCCCCAGCCGCCAGAACACGAGGCGCCCGATGCTCTCGACGGCGGTCTTCACGTGATCCTCGTCGCCGGTCGACACGCCGCCCGAAGTCAGGATCACGTCGTGCTCGGCGGCCGCCGCCGAGAGCCTGGCCGCGAGGGCCGCCGGGTCGTCGCGGATGACGCCGAGGTCGCGCGCCGCGACGCCCATCCGCCGGAGAAGAGCGAGCAGCAGGACGCGGTTCGAGTCGTAGATCGCGCCCGGCCCCAGGGGCGCCCCGGGCTCGACGAGTTCGTTGCCCGTCGAGAACACGCCGACCCGCAGGGTGCGGCGGACCTTCAGCGTGCGCAGGCCGACCGCGGTCGCCAGGGCCAGGTCCTGCGGCCGGAGACGCCGGCCGGCCGCGATGATCGTCGAGCCCTTCGCCGCGTCCTCGCCGGCGTCGCGGCTGTTGGCGCCCCGCTTCAGCCCGAGCGGCAGGGACACCCGGCCGTCGGGCAGGACCTGGACGTCCTCCTGCATGAAGACGGTGTCGGCCCCCGCCGGCATCGGGGCCCCGGTGAAGATCCGGGCGGCCGAGCCCGCCACCGACACGCCTTCGGGGGAGGCGCCGGCCGCGACGACCGCGCCGACCGGCAGGATCGTCGCATCGGAGGCGCGCAGGTCCGCGAAACGGACCGCGTAACCGTCGACGGCCGAGTTGGGGAACGGCGGGACGTCGATGGGCGCGACGCAATCCTCGGCCAGGACGCGCCCGTCGGCGTCCGGGACGGGAACGTCCTCGGTGCCGACGATCGCTGCGAGCCGCTCGCCGAACAGCGCGTGTGCGTCCTCGATGGTCATCAGAGGGCCGCCGAACGCGAAGCAGTCGTCGCTGAGCTGGGCCATCCGGCTAGAGCCTCCCGAGGACGTCTTCGAAGGGAACGGCCACGTCGAGCATCAGCCCCGTCACCGCCGCCGCGTCGTTCAGATCTACGACGGGAATGCCCGAGGCCGGAAACGCGACGTCGCTCGCGATGCCCGCGATGGTGGTGTCCAGCGGATGGAGGGGCGGGCGGCCGTTCTCGGCGCGATGGACCTCGATCTTGGGGATGGGCTCCCGCTTGTACCCTTCCACGACGACGAGGTCGCACGGGCTGATCCGCCGCAGGAGCTGGCCGAGGCTCGCCTCCTGCTCGTCGCGCAGCTCGTGGACCTGGGCCCAGCGGCGGCCCGACGAGATCAGAACCTCGCTCGCGCCCGCCCTGCGGTGCTCGTAGGAATCCTTCCCGGGCCAGTCCGTGTCGAAGTCGTGATGGGCGTGCTTGATGGTCGCCACCCGCACCCCGCGGGCGACGAGCAGGGGGATGGCCCGGACCAGCAGGCTGGTCTTGCCGGCCCCGCTCCACCCGGCGAGTCCGATTACGCGCATGCCGGACACCGCTGACAGCCCCTCTCGTGCCGTTCCCACTGCCCCGCGCGAGGGCTCAGGGCAAGCGTCGGCCGCGCCGCCGGGACGCGCGGCCCCGGCGTCACGCAAATTGAAACGACTTCAAAAACGATATAACACCTCCGCTATAACGGCTGCCATTTGGTATGCCACGAGCGAGCGCCACGCCAACGGACCCGAACGGGCACGCCATGCACGACTTCAACCGTCTCTCGATCGCGCAGGCCTGAGCATGGGCGACGCATCCTCCGCGGCGGACTGGGCCGCCATCGTGACGGACGCCTACTGCGCCGACGCGAAGCCGCCGCTCACGCAGGAGCTCGCCGGCCGGGTCCGCGACGCGCTCGCCCAGGCGGCCGCGTCGCCGGCCGGAGACGCGCCGGGCTCGCTGATGGACCGCCTGAACGACGCCCTCGACGCGTTCGAGACCGAGCTGCGCTCCGTCGTCGGACCCAGGGTCACGTCCCTGGACGAGGCGACGGGCGCGGCCACGATGAAGCCGCGGTCCGAGGCCGGCCAGCCGCTCCGGGCCTTCGGCGGCCAGTAGCCTCCGACCGGACCTCAGGACACCGCGACCACCCGTCCCAGCAGTTGGAAATCAGATACCGCATGAGTGAGGCACCGGGGACAGTCAGGACTTTCTCGCATCCCGGCCGGGGGCGGAACAAGGCGCGCAGCGTCCCCAAGGGGCGCCAGGTCGAGCCGCGGGCGAAGGTCGAGATCGAGGCGCTTCTCGGCTCCCGCTCGCGCCAGCGCGACCTGCTCATCGAGCATCTGCACCTGATCCAGGACACCTACGGCCAGATCAGCGCCGAGCACCTGGCGGCGCTCGCCGACGAGATGGCCCTGGCCTTCGCCGAGGTGTTCGAGACCGCGACCTTCTACGCGCATTTCGACGTCGTGAAGGAGGGTGATGCCGCCATCCCGCGGCTGACCGTCCGGGTCTGCGACAGCATCACCTGCGCGATGTTCGGCGCCGACGAGCTGCTGGAGACGCTCCAGCGGGAACTCGCCTCCGACGCCGTCCGCGTCGTGCGCGCGCCCTGCGTCGGCCTGTGCGACCACGCGCCCGCCGTCGAGGTCGGGCACAACTTCCTGCACAAGGCCGACCTCGCCTCCGTGCGGGCCGCGGTCGAGGCCGGCGACACGCACGCCCACGTCCCGGACTACGTCGACTACGAGGCCTATCGGGCCGCCGGCGGGTACGCGACCCTCGACCGGCTCCGCAGCGGGGACCTTCCGGTCGACGACGTCCTGAAGGTGCTCGACGACGGCGGCCTGCGCGGCCTCGGCGGCGCGGGCTTCCCGACGGGGCGCAAGTGGCGCTCGGTGCGCGGCGAGCCCGGGCCCCGGCTGATGGCGGTGAACGGGGACGAGGGCGAGCCCGGCACCTTCAAGGACCAGCTCTACCTCAACACCGACCCGCACCGCTTCCTCGAGGGCATGCTGATCGGCGCCCACGTCGTCGAGGCGCCGGAGGTCTACATCTACCTGCGCGACGAGTATCCCATCTCCCGCGAGATCCTGACGCGCGAGATCGCGAATCTCCCCGGGGGCGGTCCGCGGATCCACCTGCGCCGCGGCGCCGGCGCCTATATCTGCGGCGAGGAATCCTCGCTGATCGAGTCCCTCGAAGGCAAGCGCGGGCTGCCGCGGCACAAGCCGCCGTTCCCGTTCCAGGTCGGCCTGTTCAACCGTCCGACGCTGATCAACAACATCGAGACGCTGTTCTGGGTCCGCGACCTGATCGAGCGGGGCGGCGACTGGTGGAAGAGCCACGGCCGCAACGACCGCGTCGGCCTGCGCTCCTACTCGGTCTCGGGGCGCGTGAAGGAGCCGGGGGTGAAGCTCGCCCCGTCCGGCCTCACCATCCAGGAACTGATCGACGAGTATTGCGGCGGCATGGCGGAGGGCCACACCTTCGCGGCCTACCTGCCGGGCGGCGCGTCGGGCGGCATCCTGCCGGCGTCGATGAACGACATCCCGCTCGATTTCGGGACGCTGGAGAAGTACGGCTGCTTCATCGGCTCCGCCGCGGTCGTGATCCTGTCCGACCGGGACGATGTGCGCGGCGCCGCGTTGAACCTGATGAAGTTCTTCGAGGACGAGAGCTGCGGGCAGTGCACCCCCTGCCGTTCGGGGACCCAGAAGGCCCGCATCCTGATGGAGCAGGGCGTCTGGGACACCGAGCTCCTGGGCGAATTGTCCCAGTGCATGCGGGACGCCTCGATCTGCGGCCTCGGCCAGGCCGCCTCGAACCCGCTCAGCAGCGTCATCAAGTACTTCCCGGACCTGTTCCCCGCCCCGCGCGCCGCGGCTGCCGAGTGAGGCAACCGATGGTACCGGCCAATTCTATCCCGATGTCCGAGCCAGGAGCGGCCGCATGAGCAACGCCCCCGAACAGCGCGGCGACAAGACCGAGAAGCCCGAGATCCGGGCCGACGGGCTGCAGGATGCGGGCGGCCCCGCGCCGGGCCCGAAGCCGGGAGCCGGCGGCTCCTACTCGGAAGGCGCGAAGGCGGGCGGCCAGGCGGCCCCGGAGCCGTCGGGCCTGCACGATCTGAAGGAGCGGCCGACCGCCCCCCCGACCATCGCGTTCGAGCTCGACGGCCAGCAGGTCGAGGCCGCCCCCGGCGAGACGATCTGGGCCGTCGCCAAGCGCCTCGGCACCCACATCCCGCACCTCTGCCACAAGCCCGAGCCGGGCTATCGCCCGGACGGCAATTGCCGCGCCTGCATGGTCGAGATCGAGGGCGAGCGCGTGCTGGCCGCCTCGTGCAAGCGCACGCCGGCCGTGGGCATGAAGGTCAAGTCCGCGACCGAGCGCGCCACCAAGGCCCGCGCCATGGTGCTCGAACTGCTCGTGGCCGACCAGCCCGAGCGCGCGACCTCGCACGACCCGACCTCGCACTTCTGGGTGCAGGCCGACTTCCTCGACGTGTCCGAGAGCCGCTTCCCCGCGGCCGAGCGCTGGACCGGCGACTTCAGCCACCCGGCCATGAGCGTCAATCTCGACGCCTGCATCCAGTGCAACCTCTGCGTCCGCGCCTGCCGCGAGGTCCAGGTCAACGACGTGATCGGCATGGCCTACCGCTCGGCCGACGCGAAGGTGGTGTTCGACTTCGACGACCCGATGGGCGGCTCGACCTGCGTGGCCTGCGGCGAGTGCGTCCAGGCCTGCCCGACCGGCGCGCTGATGCCGTCCGCCTACCTCGACGCCGAGCACAACACCCGGACGGTCTATCCCGACCGCGAGGTGACCTCGCTGTGCCCCTATTGCGGCGTCGGCTGCCAAGTCTCCTACAAGGTGAAGGACGAGAGGATCGTCTACGCCGAGGGCGTGAACGGCCCGGCCAACCACAACCGGCTCTGCGTGAAGGGCCGCTTCGGCTTCGACTACGTCCACCACCCCCACCGCCTGACGGCGCCGCTGATCCGCCTGGACAACGTCCGGAAGGACGCCAACGACCAGGTCGACCCGGCCAACCCGTGGACGCATTTCCGCGAGGCGACCTGGGAGGAGGCGCTCGACCGCGCCGCCGGCGGCCTCAAGACGGTCCGCGACACCCATGGCCGCAAGGCGCTCGCCGGGTTCGGCTCCGCGAAGGGCTCGAACGAGGAGGCCTACCTCTTCCAGAAGCTGGTGCGGCTCGGGTTCGGCTCGAACAACGTCGACCACTGCACCCGGCTGTGCCACGCCTCGTCGGTCGCCGCCCTCATGGAGGGGCTGAACTCGGGCGCCGTGTCGGCGCCGTTCTCGGCGGCGCTCGACGCCGAGGTCATCATCGTGATCGGCGCCAACCCGACCGTGAACCACCCGGTCGCGGCGACCTTCCTCAAGAACGCCGTGAAGCAGCGCGGCGCCAAGCTGATCGTCATGGACCCGCGCCGGCAGGTGCTGTCGCGGCACGCCTACAGGCACCTCGCGTTCAAGCCCGGCTCGGACGTCGCGATGCTCAACGCGATGCTCAACGTGATCATCGAGGAGCGGCTCTACGACGAGCAGTACATCGCCGGCTACACCGAGAACTTCGAGGCGCTCAAAGAGAAGATCGTCGAGTTCACGCCGGAGAAGATGGCCTCGGTCTGCGGCATCGACGCGGAGACCCTGCGCGAGGTCGCCCGGCTCTACGCCCGGGCCAAGTCCTCGATCATCTTCTGGGGCATGGGCATCAGCCAGCACGTCCACGGCACGGACAACTCGCGCTGCCTGATCGCGCTCGCCCTCGTCACGGGGCAGATCGGGCGCCCCGGCACCGGCCTGCATCCGCTGCGCGGCCAGAACAACGTCCAGGGCGCGTCCGATGCCGGCCTGATCCCGATGGTCTACCCGGACTACCAGTCGGTCGAGAAGGCCGCGGTGCGGGAGATGTTCGAGGAGTTCTGGGGTCAGAAGCTCGACCCGCAGAAGGGCCTCACCGTCGTCGAGATCATGCGCGCGATCCACGCCGGCGAGATCAAGGGCATGTTCGTCGAGGGCGAGAACCCCGCGATGTCCGACCCGGACCTGAACCACGCCCGGCACGCCCTGGCGATGCTCGACCACCTCGTCGTGCAGGACCTGTTCCTGACGGAGACCGCCTTCCACGCCGACGTGGTGCTGCCGGCCTCCGCCTTCGCCGAGAAGGCCGGCACCTTCACCAACACCGACCGTCGCGTGCAGATCTCGCAGCCGGTGGTGTCCCCGCCGGGCGACGCGCGGCAGGATTGGTGGATCATCCAGGAACTGGGGAAGCGCCTCGGCCTGCCCTGGAACTACGGCGGCCCGGCCGACATCTTCCGCGAGATGGCCATGGTGATGCCGTCGTTCAACAACATCACCTGGGAGCGCCTGGAGCGCGAGGGCGCCGTGACCTACCCGGTCGACGCGCCGGATCAGCCCGGCAACGAGATCATCTTCTACGCCGGCTTCCCCACGGAGAGCGGGCGCGCGAAGATCGTCCCGGCCGCCGTGGTGCCCCCGGACGAGCTGCCGGACGAGGACTACCCGATGGTCCTGTCGACCGGCCGCGTGCTCGAACACTGGCACACCGGATCGATGACCCGGCGCGCCGGCGTCCTCGACGCGCTGGAGCCCGAGGCGGTCGCCTTCATGGCCCCGAAGGAGCTCTACCGGCTCGGGCTGGAGCCCGGCGACACGATGAAGCTGGAGACGCGCCGCGGCGCCGTCCACCTGAAGGTGCGCTCCGACCGCGACGTGCCGGTCGGCATGATCTTCATGCCGTTCTGCTACGCCGAGGCCGCGGCCAACCTGCTGACGAACCCGGCGCTCGACCCGATGGGCAAGATCCCGGAGTTCAAGTTCTGCGCGGCCCGGGCCTCCGCCGTCCACACGGCCATGGCCGCCGAGTAGGCGGCGTGACCTCCGGCGGCGCGCCCAGGCGTGCCGCCGGACCCTGGCGGCGGACAGCGGGCTGATACTGTTTCCAATTGATCAGCCCGGTGCCGTCCTTGCGAGCGCAGCGAAGCAATCCAGTCGGCGCGACGCCGGCAGATGTCGCGCAGCCCTGGGTCGCTTCGCTGCGCTCGCGATGACGGAGCGGGTTGCACAGACCGAAGCCGAGGCCCGACCTCGAGAGGCCGCTCCCGACGGACGCGCGCCTAAGCGCGTCGCTCCTACGAATCGACCTTCATCAGCGAGGCGAGAAGGTCGAGCTCGCCCGCCACGGCCTCCGAGGCGAGCCGCTCCATGCGCAGGTAGCTGTCGAGGATGGCGTCGCCCGTGCGGGTCAGGACCGCCCCGCCGCCCCGGCGGCCGCCCTTGCTCGCGGAGACGAGCGGCTCCTGGAACGCCTTGTTCAACGTGTCGATGAGGTACCAGGCTCGCTTGTAGCTCATGCCCATCCGGCGCCCCGCCGCGGCGATGGAGCCGGTGTCGCGGATGCCGCTCAGGAGGGCGGCCTTGCCCGGTCCCAGCAGGGTGTCCGAGCCGAGCTCGATCCGCAAACTGATGCTCGTGTCCTCGCCCAACGCACACCGCCGCTTCGCTGGAGGCCCCAGCGCCTCGCAGGCGTCCCTACGCGAAACGGCCCCGTCGATCATCCCGGCGGGCGACAGGATCGTCCGTCCCGTTCCGTCGAGGCCAGCCAACGGTGCGCGCGTCACGCGGCTCACGCGGCGGGCGTGAAGCCCAGAGCGCGCAGCGCGGCGGCCGTCCCGGGCTCGCCCAGCAGGCTCAGGAAGGCCGCGAGCGCCGGCATCTCCCGAGCGTCCGCGCGATACGCGAGGTCGTAGGCCTCCTCCGTCAGCGGGCGGAAGCCCAGCCCGTAGGCATCCGCGACGCTCGCGATGGCCACGCCCCAGTCCGCCCTGCCCTGCGAGACCGCCGCGGCGACGGCGTTGTGCGAGCGCGGCTGGTTCCAGAACCCCGCCGGCCGGGCACCGTTCAGCAGCCCGTCCACGAGCAGGCGCGTGCCCGATCCGGCGTTGCGGTTGACCATCACGGCGTCGGGGTCGGCGAGCGCCGCGGCGACCGCGTCCGCGGCGTCGCGCCCTTCGAACCGGGCGTCGCCGCGGCGGAACACGACGCCCTGGAGGCGGCGCCACCCGGGCGCGAGGGACAGGCCCTCGGTGAGGAACGGGGCATTGTACCGGCCCGTCTCGGGATCGAAGAGGTGCATGGCGGCGACATCGCACTCGCCGCGCCGCAGGGCGGCGAGGCCGCCGGCTGACCCGACCCAGATGGTGCGGGCGCGGTACCCTCGCTCGCCGAGCAGGCCGACCACCCGGTCCAGGCCGATGCAGTGGCTGCCGACGATCGTCAGGTCGGGCGCCCGCACGCCGGCGCCCAGGCGGACCACGGCGACGCCCTCCCCCGCCTCGACGCCCGCGCGCGCGGCCGGAACCGCGAAGAAGCCGTCCGCCTGCGAGAAGGCGGTGACCGAACCCGAGCCCTTCGGCAGCGGCAGGGCGATCGTCCCCTCGGGACCGTGGGCGAGGGAGGTCATCACGAACTCGGTGCGGCCGAGTTCGGAGGGCACCCGCTGGGACACGCGCGCCGCGACCGTCTCGTCCTCGCGCGGCGGCAACCCGGCGAGCGCCCGCACGTACGGCACGACGAAGTCGTGGAAGGTGAACATCGCGGAGGTGGGGAACCCCGGCAGGACGATGACCGGCCTTCCCTGCGCCACCGCCACGCAGAGCGGCTTCCCGGGCTTCAGGGCCACGCCGTGGAACAGGATTCCCGGCTCGCCGAGGCGGGACAGCACCCGGTGCGACACGTCGCCGGCGCCTTTGGACGTGCCGCCCGAGAGCACGACGAGGTCGCTGTCCCGGAGGGCGGACCGGAGGGCGGCCTCGAGGACGGAAGCCTCGTCGCGCACGATCCCGAGCCGAACCGGCTCCCCGCCGTTCTCGGTCACCGCGGCCGCGATGATCGCGCCGTTCGAATCGTAGATCGCGCCCTCGGGCAGGGGCTCGCCCGGTGCGACCAGCTCGTCTCCCGTGGACAGGATTGCGACCCGCGGACGTCCGGTGACGTCGACGGCCGCCAGGCCGCACGCCGCCAGCATGCCGATCTCGCGGGCGGTGATCCGCGTTCCCGCGCGCAGCACCGTCTCGCCGCGGGCCATGTCGGCCCCGGCATAGCCCACGAACTGCGCCGGCCGCACCGCGGTCAGGACATCGACGGTGAGGCTCCGGGCGTCGAACTCCGTGTGCTCGACCATCACCACCGCGTCGGCGCCGCGGGGGATCACGCCGCCGGTGGCGATCGGCGTCGCCGTACCCGGCTGGACGACGATGGCCGGCGCGACGCCGCAGGCGAGGATCTCGCGGTTCAGCGTGAGACGCCGCGGGCTCGCCGGCCCGGCGCCTTCCGTGTCGGTCGCGCGCAGGGCGAAACCGTCGACCAGGGACCGGTCGAAGGGCGGGACGTCCATGGGCGAGGCGACGTCGCGGGCCAGAACGCGCCCGAGCGCGTCGTCCAACGACACCGTCTCGGACGGCAGGCGCGCGTGCGGGACCGCCGCCCGGAATCGCGCGAGCGCGTCGTCCCGGCTCATCACCCGGAGGAACTGCTCCTGGCTCGAGGCCGCGGCGAGGCGCGCGACGAAATCCGCCGCCCCGTCACGGTCCGCGTCGGCGCTCACAGGGCCCAAACCTCTACCTCCTCGCCGGCCCGGAAGCCTTCGCTCTCCGGCTCGACCACGACGCTGCCGTCCGCCTGCACCAACCGACCGAGCGGAAGGCCGGCTCCGCCCAGCGGCTCCACGCCGTCCGACCCGCTCCGGACGAAGACGACCTCGGACAGACCGATCGACGAGACGATCTTCCGGAGGAGGGCGTGCCGCCGCGGCGAGCGCTCCCGCGCGCCGGCGAGCCGCGCGATGAGCGGACGGCCGAGGGCCAGGAACGCGGCGAGCGCCGCCTCGGGAGGCCCGGGCACCAGGAGGACCGGCCTGCCGGCCGCGGAGCCGACCGCGGTGGTCTCCCCGGGCCGCAGGGCGATGCCGTGCGCGCGGACGTCTCCGGCGCGGGCGAGGGCCGCCGCGCTGTGGTCCGAGCGGCCGAAACCGCTGCCCCCGACCACCAGCACCGCGTCCGCCGTGCCGCCGCGGATGGCCTCGGCGATCTCCTCGACTCCCCGGGCGCGAACCGCCTCGGTCGCCCCGCCCGCCCGCGCGATCAGACGCCCGAGCAGGGGCGACACGGTATCGAGGCTGGACGTCCCGGCGGTGACGACGCGCAAGCGCGGCTGACGGACGTCGACCGCCTCCAGGCCGGCCGCCTCCAGGACGAGCAGGTGGAGTGGCTCGATCCGGGTGCCGGCCTCGATCAGCCGCGCGTTGGCGGCGACGTCCTCCCCCGCTCCGCGCACGCCCTCCCGCGGGGCGATGTCCGCGATGACCATGCCGTCCGCGAATCCCTCCGGGGGCAGGACGGCATCGGTGCCCGACGGCAGCGGCTGTCCAGCCTCGACCCAGGGTGGCGGTCGCGCCGGGAAGATCGGCGCGTAGGCCGACGCGCCGCCCACCGCGGCGGCCTCGACCGCGAAGCCGTCCCGCATCGCCGTCGGGCCCGCGGGCACGGCGGCGTGCGCGACGACCGCTCGCGCGGCGACGCGTCCGAGCGCCGCTGCAAGCGGGACGGTCGCGGGTTCGACGGGAGCCGCCGCGCCGCTGAGCAGGATCGCCGCCTCCCGAAGCGGGATCAGCGCCGAGGACGCATTCCGGATCATCGTGGCGGCGATGCGCCATCCGGGTTCGATGATCAAGGGCCGGCGCGGCGGCCGACCCGCCGACACGACAACGGTCGCCCCGGGCGATATGCTCGCCGCCTATCCGCACGCGCTCCGCTGACAGGCATGACAGGTCCATTCCGCCGAACCTGCGTCACGAGGTCGGCCTCGACGGCTGATCTCGCCATCCGCCTCGTCCGATTCCCGAGGACCGGCCCGGGCGCATGATGCAGACGCTTCAGGACATCCTCTCCCGCCTGTTCAGCCTGGATCGGGACGTGCTGGCGATCGCGTGGCTGTCGCTGCGTGTCAGCCTCACCGCCGTCGGCATCGGTCTCGTGCTCGGTATACCCCTGGGTGCGTTCCTGGCCGTCGCCCGCTTCCCCGGACGCGGCGCCGCGGTCGGCCTGCTCAACGCCTTCATGGGGCTGCCGCCGGTGCTCGTCGGCCTCGCGCTCTACCTCGTCCTGTCCCGCTCCGGTCCGCTCGGACCGCTCGGCCTGCTGTTCACCCCCGCCGCGATGATCGCCGCGCAGGCGACGCTCGCGACCCCGCTCGTCGCCGCCCTGACGCAGCAGGTCGTCGCCGACGCCCGGGTGCATCTCGGGGAGCAGCTGCGCTCCCTCGGCCTCTCAGCACCGCGTCAGGCCGCGGCGATGATCTACGACGTGCGCTTCTCCCTCGTGACCGCCGCGCTCGCCGCGTTCGGCCGGGCGATCTCGGAGATCGGCGCGGTCCTCGTCGTCGGCGGGAACATCGACGGGTATACCCGCACGATGACGACGGCGATCTCCCTGGAGACCCAGAAGGGCGATCTCAGCCTCGCCCTGGCGCTCGGCCTCGTGCTGATCGGCCTCGTTCTGGTGGTGAACGTCGCCGTGGCCCTGCTCCGCCGGCACGCCGCGCGGGTGTACGGATGAGCGCGACACCGGCCATCCGCCTCGAGGACGTGACCCTGGTCCTCGACGGTCGGACGGTGCTCGACCGTCTCTGCCTGGAGGTCGCTGCGGGCAGCGTCACGGCCGTCATCGGCCCGAACGGGGCGGGCAAGAGCGTCACCCTGAGGGTCGTCGACGGGCTCCTGCGACCCGACGGTGGCACGGTGCAGGTCGCCCCGCACCGGCGGGCCTTCGTGTTCCAGCGGCCGGCGCTGATCCGCGCGACCGCGGCCGCGAACGTCGCGCTGGCTCTCGGAGACCTGCCCCGTCCTGCGCGGGCCGCGCGGGTGGAGGAGGCGCTGGCCCGCGTCCGCCTCTCCGAGCGCGCCCGCGATCCGGCGACGCGGCTCTCGGGCGGCGAGCAGCAGCGGCTGGCGCTGGCCCGCGCCTGGGCGGTCGGCCCCGGCCTGCTCCTCCTCGACGAGCCGACCGCGAACCTCGACCCGGCCTCGACCGAGATCGTCGAGGGATTGGTGTCCGCGATGGCGCGGGCGGGCACCACGGTCGTGCTCGTCTCACACAATCTCGGGCAGGTGGCGCGCCTCGCCGACGCGGTGATCGTGCTGGCCTCGGGCCGCGCCGTCGAGCATGGTCCGTCCCGACAGATCCTGTTCTCGCCCCGGACGTCCGAGGCGCGGGCCTACCTCGCTGGGGAATTGCCGTGGACGCCTTTCGTCGCCGCCTCCTGACCCTGGGACTGGCCGCGTTCCTGAGCGCGGCCGGCGTCCTGCCGCCGGCCGAGGCCGAACCGGTGTCGATCGTCGTCGCCTCGACGACCTCGACCGAGCAGTCCGGCCTGTTCAAGCACATCCTCCCGCTCTTCCGGGAGACGTCCGGGATCGACGTGAAGGTCGTCGCCCTGGGCACGGGACAGGCGCTCGACGCGGCGCGCCGCGGCGATGCCGACGTGGTCCTGGTCCACGACCGTCCGGCCGAGGACAAGTTCCTCGCCGAGGGCTTCGCGAAGCGGCGGTACGACGTGATGTACAACGATTTCGTGCTGATCGGCCCGGCCTCCGATCCGGCCGGCGTGCGCGGCCTGGGCGTGCGCGAGGCCTTCGCCAAGCTGGCGGCCAGCAAGGCGGCGTTCGTGTCGCGCGGGGACCGCTCGGGCACCCACAGCGCCGAGCTGCGCAGCTGGAAGGAGGCGGGCGTCGATCTCGCGGCCGTGCGCGGCCCCTGGTACCGGGATGTCGGCCAGGGCATGGGGCCCGCGCTCAACACGGCCTCGGCCCTCGGCGCCTACATCCTCGCCGACCGGGGGACCTGGCTCGCGTTCAAGAACCGCGCCGACCTGGTCATCCTGGTCCAGGGGGACCGGAGCCTGTTCAACCCCTACGGCGCGATGCTGGTGGATCCCGACAGGCACCCCGGCGTGAAGGCGAAGCAGGGACAGGCCTTCATCGACTGGCTCGTCTCACCGGAGGGGCAGCAGGCGATCGCGGGCTACAAGGTCGGCGGCGAGCAGCTGTTCTTCCCGAGCGCCAGCGCGCCCGTGACGCGCTGACCGGGGATCCCCGGGTCGAAGCGCCGGACCGCCGTCGACGCGCGCGCCTGCCCGTCCCGGGCACCCGCGAGGGTGGGCGGCGGATCTCGCCGGCATTCGCCATCGTGCCGCTCGGAGACCGGCCAGGGACGATGGCCGGCCGGGTCGGAACGGCGCGGGACGTCGCGATCCGCTTCACCGAACCGGAGGTGCCGAGCGCGCGTTTGGCCGAGGTCACCCAGGACTGTGCGGGTCCACCGTCGCGAGGGAGATCATCGTGGTCGGGCATTCAACCGAGCGGCCTGAGACGCCCCCGGAACCCGCGGCGCCCGAACACTCCGCGTTCGGCGCGTACAGCTCTCCACCCTGCTTCATGCACGAGCTCGGCCCCGACTTCGTCAGCCCGGCGGCGGAGCCTCGGCCTTCCGAACCCTGCGGTCCTGAGAGCGCCGCATCCGACTGGCCGAGCGTGCGGCAGTGGCGAAAGGAGACCCGCGCCGCGCTCATCGCGCGGCGGGTCGGCATCTCCGCCCAGGACCGCGCCGCCCGGAGCGAGCGGATCGAGCAGGGTCTCCGAGCCGCTCTACCTTCGGCATCGGGCCTATCGATCGGTCTCTACTGGCCCTTCAGGGGCGAGTTCGATCCCAGATCCCTCCTGACGGAGCTGCGCGGAAGCGGGGCGCGACTGGCGCTTCCGGTCGTCGTCGAGAAGGCGCGCCCGCTCCAGTTCCGGGTCTGGTCGCCGGGCGAGCGCATGATCCGCGGCGTCTGGAATATACCCGTTCCCGCAGAGGGCGAGATTGTCGACCCGGACGTCCTGATCGCGCCGCTCGTCGGCTTCGATCAGGCAGGGTACCGCCTGGGATACGGCGGCGGCTTCTATGACCGGACCATCGCGTCCAGGTCGACGAAGCCGCGGGTCATCGGCGTCGGCTTCGAGCTCGCGCGGCTCGCGACGATCCACCCGCAGGCGCACGACGTCCCCATGGACATCATCGTGACGGAAGGCGGCGTCTGGCCCCGCACGGAGCGACCCTGATCGCGCCGCGGAGCGGGCCGGTGCCCGCGCTGGCCGGCTCGGCAGAGCCTGGCCCAGGACCGTTCGGCCTGAGGTCGGCGGATGAGGGCGCGGGGGTCTCAGCCGAGGCTCCTGATCGCGAGTGCCCTTGGAACAGGCGGCCGCGGCGGCTCGTTCAGGCGTCACGGCCCGCCACGTTGGCGAGCCGGTGACGACCAGGATACAGCCATGGCTACAGGCACCGTGAAGTGGTTCAACGAGACCAAGGGCTACGGTTTCATCCAGCCCGACGATGGCGGCAAGGACGTGTTCGTTCACATCTCGGCCGTCGAGCGTGCGGGCCTTCGCTCCCTCAACGAGGGTCAGAAGATCTCCTATGACGTCGAGGCGGACCGCCGCAGCGGCAAGGAGAGCGCCGCCAACCTGAAGGCTGGCTGAGCACCGCGCGACGAGTGGCCTGTATCGGGGCCGCTCGTCACAGATCGGGCTTCGAGCTCGGGGCAGGTGACCGCGTCAGGCTCTCGATCTCCCGCATCGGTCTCCCCGACTTGCGGGCGATCTCCTCTTCCTGCTCGGTGATGAGAGTGCGTGCCGGCTCATCGCCGTCGAGGCCGCCCAGGATCTCGGCCGGCACGCGCCGATTCGAGGCGCGGCTGCCGTCGGCGTAGGTGACGTCGAACAGCACGAACCCCTGCACCTTCGGCAGAGACTTGGTACGCTTGGCCATGAGGGGTATGCCGGCTTCTCGGACGAGGCGAACGCGGTCGCGGCCCCTGCGTCTTGCAGGCGCGACGCGCGGTCAGGAGCGCGTCTCATAACCCATCCTTCCCGTCTGCCGGAATATCCATGGCGCCGGCCCACAGAGGGACGCCTGTGACATCTTGGATGCACATCGACACCGGCCTCGTTCCCGGCGGGACCCCGTTGCACCTGATGCAGCGGGGCCACGAGTTCTCCATCGTCGCCGACACGATCGAGCTGATGAACAGCACCCGCGGGGCCTCCGAGGAGGCGCTGGCGATCCTCGCTTGCGGCCGGGTGCGCGGGCGGGGCGCGGCGCGGGTGCTCGTCGGCGGCCTCGGAATGGGGTTCACCCTGCGCGCGGCCCTGCGCAACCTCGAGCCCGAGGCGCGCGTCACGGTCGCCGAACTGGTACCGACGGTCGCGGCTTGGGCGCGCGGACCGCTCGCGGGCGTCTTCGCCGGCTGCCTCGACGACGCCCGCGTCGATCTGCGCGAAGCCGATGTCGAGCAACTTATCCGGTGCGGCCCGGCCGCCTGGGACGCGATCCTGCTCGATGTCGACAACGGACCGGAAGGGTTCGTGCGCCCGGAGAACGATCGCCTCTACGGCAAGCACGGGTTGGAATCGGCGCGGCGGGCGCTGCGGCCGGGCGGCGTGCTCGGCGTCTGGTCGGCCAATCCCGACCGCAAGTTCAAGGCGCGCCTCCAGCGCTCGGGTTTCGCCGTCGAAGAGGTTCGCCCCCACGCGAACGGGCGCAGCGGCCCGCGGCACGTGGTGTGGATCGCGACCGCCGCCGGCCCGACGGTCTGACCCTTCCTGAACATCGATCTGGGCCGCGTTCCGGCCTGGACAGCCTTGCCTCGGCAGCGAGCGGGCGTCCTTCGCACTCTATCCTTCGCGTCCCGGCCCTCTTACACTCGATCCGTCGCCGGATCGGCCAGACTTCAGGTTCCGGCGGCTTGGGGGACGCGTGCCCCCTCCTACGGAGCCGTGAGCCCGCGATGGCCGACCTCATCGATTTCCCCGGGAAACGCCGAGGCTCCGGCTCGGCCTACCGGTTGCACCGGTTCGGCGCGGACGGCAGCGACCGCGGCACGGTCCTCATCCGAGCCCGCGACGACGCGGAGGCCAGGCATCAGGCCGACAGGCTGGCCGAGGGATTGTTGGCCGAGCTGTGGTCCGGGGACCGGCTCCTGGATCACTTCGCGCCGGCCGGCCACCCGGTTGCGGCCTGCATCGGTCCCCTGCGCGACGGGCCCTGATCCCGCGGACGCGCTGGCCTGCCGGCGCCGCGAGCCAGCCGTTGTTACATTGTTGCATGCTCTCGCGCGAGGTGCGATACGCCGCGGATGTCAGTTGAGGCCACGCTCTGGGATCTGGTGACCGCCGAGCGTATCGCCATCGAAGATGTCGGCGCCGCTGTCGACGCCTACCTGGCAGAACCGACCACCCAGGATCACGCCATCGGTCCGGACCACGTGCTCGATCTCGCGGCGGCCGTCGCGGCCCACCCCTTCGCGCCCGCGATCGTGGTCGACACCGAGTCCGACGAGCCGTCGCGCCGCATGGCGGTGCGGGCGGCCCTGCTCATGAGCCGCCCCACCACCCGATCAAACAGCGACTGAGATTGCGGCCACCCGCGCCTGTCCGCCGGACGACCGGCGGCGGCGTGCGGGCCTACTGGTCGTCATCGTCGTCGTTGACCTCGACGAGATCGCTGGTGTCGTCATCGTCCTCATCGACGACGAGGTTGTCGTCGTCGACCTGCTCCCCGTCGTCCTCGATGTCGAGCGCGTCGTCATCCTCAGCGTTGCTGTCCGTGTCCTTCTCGGCCTCCTCGGCCTCGACCTCGTCCAGCGAGACGAGTTCGGGGCCCTCCGTCTCGTCCTCTTCGTCGCTCGGCGCCTCTTTGCGCGCGACGACGGGAGCGCTCCCCCTGGAATACGATGTCGCGGCAGCGATCGGCACGACCTCGCCCGAGTAGGGCGAGATCACGGGATTCTTGCCGAGATCGTAGAACTTCTTCCCCGTCGTCGGGCAGATACGCTTCGTGCCGAGGTCCGGACGCGCCACTGAGACTCTCCCTGAAGGCCGTGAGACGCTGGATCGCCAGCGAGCATGCGGTGATGTCTACCACAGTCGGCAGCCCGATGCCCCGCCTCTTCGCGCCGAGCGAGGCGTGTCTGAACGACAGAGGTGCCGACACGCGATCGGCAGAGGAGGCAGAGGGGGAGAGTGCGGCGGGGCCCGACCTCCGTGATGCCGATCTCCGCGATGCGGGTAGGACGTCATCCAAATAGGGGTGGTGCTCCGGAGCACGTCGCGCCGTGATGTGTGGTGCTTAATCGTGTCTCGCACCGTCATCGCCGATGGGATTTGTGCGGCGCAGGTGCTGGAGGGTCTCCACCATGTTGACTCGCACCGTCATAGGCCTCGTCGCCCCCGTCTGCCTCGCCGCCGCGTGGGCCACGCCGTCCCTGGCACAGCCGGCCGCCAATGGCGGGCCGAAGTTCCTCATCCACGGCAACTATTGCGGCCCCGGCAACAACGCGCCTCTGCCGCCTATCGACGCCCTCGACGCAGCCTGCGCCCGCCACGACGCCTGCACGCCGGATATCGGACTTCCGACAAAGGCGTGTAACCTTCGGCTGGAACGCGAGGCAGCCGCGGTTGCTCGGGACCCGCGGCAGCCGGACAATGTGCGCTCCCTCGCCGGTTTCGTCGCGTCGTTCGCGGCGTCGAACGCGTCGAGCCCGGCGCCGACGGTGCTCCCCGCGAGACTGGCGCGCTGAGAGCCCGACGCATCCGCCACCATCCGCCCGCACGGGCGTCGGGCGCCGGCACGAACCGGAAATCGGCGGGATCGCCGGCCGCGGGGGTTCATCCCGCCTGCGCCGTCTGCCGCCCCCGGTCCCGCGCGCGCGCAGGAATTTGGTGACGGCTATGGCGCGCGCGGGGCCCGCCGCGGCCGGCCGGTCCGGCCGCGTTGCGCGAGCGTGGGGGCCTACCGTCCGCTGGGCGCGGCGTAGCTGCCGGTAACGCCGTTACCCCGGCTGCTGCCGCCCGCAGAGCCGGGGGTCTTGTTCCGGACGAAGCTCGCACCCGGATAGCGCCGCTGGACCCGCGACATCGAATGTCGCCGCACGTGATGGCGCCTCATCCGGACGTCGGTGAGCATGTCGGACGGCGACGAGAGGCCGGTCGCGGGGCCCGCGGGAACAGCCGAGGCGGGGACGGCCAGGACGCCGAGGCCGACACCTGCGAGCGCGGCGAGAACGAGAATGCGCATAGAGCTCCTCCATGCCTCGGCGGAGATGGATCGCCTCGGCATGGAGGGAAGACCTGAAGCACGCGTCTGGTTCAATGAGCGGGCCTTCGTGAGCGCAGTCTGCCGGGCGGCCGCGACGCCGGCGGCGAAGACAGCTTGGTCACGCGCGGTCACAGCTGCGCCGCCAGCGCGATTAATCCCGGACGCCGCGTGCGCAGCGGCACGTCGCTCCGAGACAATCGCCCCCATATCAGTGTCACGCAAGATGAAATGGGCCGTAAGTCTCGGACTGCACTGCGTAAAGGAGCAAGAATTAGCCTATGAAGACCCGTATCGCCGCTACCATCACCGCTCTCATGCTCGCCGTAGCTCCGATCTCGTCCGCCATGGCCTACGATCGTCCTGCCTGGACTGGCTCCACGCCCTACGATGTCGAAACCACGGGCTCGTTCGGCGCCCCGTTCGGCGGCCGCTACGACCGCGACCCCTGGACCTGCCCGCAGAGCTCGGCCGCGGAGGGCAATGCCAACCAGCAGAACTTCCCGGTCAAGCAGTACGGCCAGACCGCCGGCGGCAACCGCTGCTGAGGTCGGGGACACGATGCTGAAGGCCTTCTCCTACGCGATGATCGGCGCCTTCCTGGGCGGCCTCATGATGACCGTCGTCGGCTCGGCCGGCGTGCTGATGGGCCTGTGAACCCGGCAGGATGCCGGCGGCCACCCGGTAACGGACAACGAGACTGACGCGAGCGGCGGGGTGCGAGCCTCGCCGCTTTCGCGTGTCCTGCCGCTCGATCCGCCGATCCGACCTGCCCGCTCGCCGGCTTGTGGCGCGGACGAGAAACCGTGTCCCATGTAACGCGCGCGGTCACGCGCCGAAATCCACCTGCAACAGAAGCATTGCGTTATCGATCCGCGCGTCGAACGCCGGGTGCGCGCCGCTTCGCGCGGCAGCCCGATCGCGGCGCCACTGATGTTCCGGCAATCCCGACGAGGCGATTGCTGGAGCGCGGAGACGTGAGCGTCGGAGTTTTCTGCCCGATCCTCGATTGACCGAGATCGTTCCGATCCGCTGCTACAGGTGAGACCTTCCAGATCATGAGCATTTCAGACGCCCTCGACCGGGCCGATTTCGCGCGGCGGGCGGGGGAGAACCAGGCCCGGCTGACCGCCGACCTGAAACCGGCCTACGACTTCGTCGTCTGCGGCGCGGGCGCCTCCGGGTCGGTCGTCGCGCGGCGGCTGGCGGAGAACCCCGAGGTGCAGGTGCTCCTGCTCGAGGCGGGCGGCTCGGACGACGCCGAGGCCGTGCTCGATCCCGCCCTCTGGCCGACCAATCTCGGCGGGGCGCGGGACTGGGGCTTTCGCGCGGAGCCGAATGCCCACCTGAACGGACGCACGCTCTCCATGGCGATGGGCAAGGGCCTCGGCGGCGGCTCCAGCGTCAACGTGATGGTCTGGGCGCGCGGCCACCGGTGCGACTGGGACGCCTTCGCCGCCGAGGCCGGCGACGCGGCCTGGGGCTACGACAGCGTCCTCGACATCTACCGGCGCATCGAGAACTGGCGCGGCGCCCCCGATCCGGCGCATCGCGGAAGCGGCGGTCCGGTCTGGGTGCAGCCCGCCTCCGATCCCAGCCCCGTGGCCCACGCCCTGCTCGACGCCGCGCGGGACCTCGGCATCCCGACCTTCGACAACCCCAACGGGCGCATGATGGAGGGGCCCGGCGGCGCGGCGATCACCGACATGCTGGTCCGCGACGGCCGGCGCGTCTCGCTGTTCCGCGCCTACGTCCATCCCTGGCTCGACCGCCCCAACCTGACCGTCCTCACGGACGCGCTCGTCCGCCGCGTGACCTTCGACGGCCGCCGCGCCACGGGGGTCGAGTTCGTCCACGCGGGCGCGGTCCGGACGGTCGGCGCGCGTGCCGAGACCGTCCTGTCGATGGGGGCGATCCACACACCCAAGGTGCTGATGCTCTCGGGGATCGGCGACCGGGACGAGCTCGGGGCGCTCGGCATCCCGTCGGTGCAGCACCTGCCCGGCGTCGGACAGAACCTTCAGGACCACGTGTCCTTCGGCTGCACCTGGGAATATGCCGACCCGATCGCGCCGCGGAACAGCGGCAGCGAGGCGACCCTGTACTGGACGAGCCGGCCCGGCCTCTCGGCGCCGGACCTGCTGTTCTGCCAGGTCGAGTTTCCGGTTCCGAGCGAGCAGACCGCGGCGCGCGGCGTTCCGGCCCACGGCTGGACGATGTTCGCCGGCCTCGCGCAGCCCGCCAGCCGCGGCCGCCTGCGGCTGCGCAGCGCCGACATGGCGACGCCGCCGGTCATCGAGGCGAACTTCCTGTCCCACCCGGCCGACGTGACGGCGGCCGCGGCCTGCGTCGACCTCTGCCGCGCCCTCGGCAACGCGCCGGCGTTCCGCCCGTACGTGCGCGCGGAGGCCATGCCGGGTCCGCTGTCCGGCGCGGCGATGGCGAACTACATCCGCGATGCCGCCGTCACCTACTGGCACCAGAGCTGCACCGCCCGGATGGGCCGCGACGCGCTGGCGGTCGTGGACGGGGCGCTCCGGGTCTACGGCATCGACGGCCTGCGGGTCGCCGACGCCTCGATCCTGCCCCGCGTGACCACCGGCAACACCCAGGCGCCGTGCGCGGTGATCGGCGAACGGGCCGCCGAGATGCTGAAGCGGGCGAACGGCCTGTAACGCCCGTCGCCGCAGCGAGCACGATCGGCGGACCGGAGGGCTCGCTCAGGACGCCCCGTCGCGCGGACATCGCACCGGCCGAGCCGGGCGTCGATCCCGTCCCCGGAATCGCGACGCACCGCGCGTCGCGGACGGCCCGATCAGGCCGCGTGTGACGGCCGGAAGCGCTGAGATCCCCTGAGCCGCTGTCGAGGAGCGCCCGGGTGGGTGATCCACGGGCTCACGGCCGGGAAAGACACCGCGGATCCTTGCCCGGCCTCTTTCCGAGGATGCCGGGCCGTCCTGTTCGGGTGCCACGGCGCGTCGTGGCGATCATCACTTCGGCGGTCGCGGATGGCTATCGACACGATTGAACACACGCTGCGCGCGATGGGAAACGCGGCGCGAGGCCTGGCCGCGATCGGTGCGGCCCTGCGATTGCGGCAAGACGCGAAGGAAGACGCGCGGGAAGGCGCGCGGGCGGTCGATCCCGAGGTGGCGCGCCGACTGCGCGACGTGGTCGCCGCCGTCATCCCGGGCGGCCTCGGTGAGCTCGAACCCGAGCAGGTGTCCGCGCTCCTGGCATCCGTCACCCACGCGCTCGAGGAGGCGCGGGATCTGCTGGATCACCCGGAGCGGCAGCCGGTCTGGCAGGTTCGCGATCCCGCGATGTTGCAGGCTCAAGGCCAAGCGTCGCGCAGCGTCGTGCGGCGCCTGGCGGCCTTGTCGACCGAGCGCCCGTCGCTCGCGGCCGCACTCACCGGGCGCTTCCTGGATGTCGGCACCGGCGTGGGCGGCATCGCGCTGGAGGCCGCGGCACACTGGCCCTCGCTGCGGGTCGTTGGCCTGGACATCTGGGAGCCGGCCCTGGCCTTGGCGCGCGCGAACGTGGCGGCGAGCCCCTTTCACGGCCGTATCGAACTCCGTCTGCAGGATGTGACGCGGTTCGACGATTCGGCAGGCTACTCGCTGACGTGGCTTCCGGCACCCTTCCTCTCCCGGGACGCGGCCCGAACAGCGCTCGATCGGCTCACGGCTGCCCTCGAGCCGCGGGGGTATCTGGTGGTCGGACTCTACGCTCCGCCGGCGGATCCCGCGGCCGCCGCGCTCGCTGCCCTGCGGCTGGCCCGCAGCGGCGGACATCTGTGGGAAGGCGCGGACATGGAGGCTGAACTCCGCGCACGCGCCTTCACCGCGGTCGAGACCTGTGCGGGCCAGCCGGTCACGCTCGTGATGGGGCAGCGCGCGTAGAGCGATCGCACGCGCGCGGCCAACGGCGCGGACCGCCTGCCCGCCGCGGCGTCCGAGTTCGCGGTCGTCCCAACCGGTCGAAGTTCGGTCGAAGCGCGCACCCGAGCCCCCGCGAGGGATCCCGCGTCGAGCCCCGCGTCCGGGCTTCTGTGACCGGGATCACAGCGACCGGCCATCGGTCGGCGGCAGAGTGCCTTCACCCCAACAGGGAGACGCACGATGAAGATGATCTCGACGAAGATGTTGATGGTGGCGGGTCTCGCGGCCGCGACATTGGCCGGTGGTGCCGCCAGTGCCGACGCCCGCGGGTTTGGCCGTGGCGGTTTCGGACACGGAGGCTTCGGCCATCGCGGGTTCGGGCACGGAGGCTTCAGGCACGGCGGGTTCGGTCACCATCGCCATTTCTACCACCGTGGATTCCGTCGGCGCTTCGGCGGGTTCAGCTGGGGCTATCCCGCGAACAGCTCCTTCCTCGGCCCGAACTTCGGCGACTGCCGCGCGATCTACAATCCTGTCTTCTTCGGCCATGAGCGCGTGTGCGGCTAGCTGAGCGACCATCTTCGACGGATCGCGTTTCCGTCACGCGATCGGCCGCCGCTGCACGCGCGGCGGCGGCCGGCTGACCGACTCCATCCCGCAACCCCTCGCTCCGACGACGGGATTCGTGACGGCGACCCCAGCCCCATCCGTCCCGGGGATGCCGCCCGACTCTCGTGATCCGAGCCGCATCGGCCGCGGATCGAGCGACAGCTCGTAGCGGCCGCGAATTCGGACCTCTCGTGCCGCCCTCGCTTGAGGGCGGCACGAGAGCGTGGTGAGGGTTGTCTCACCGAGGATGGTATCGGTGACGCGATCCGGGCGCGTCACGGCGCCCTGGCGCTGCGCCGAGGAGCAGGGCGATGGCGGTGGGGACATCGATGGGTGCAGGTCAGGAACGCGAACCGCCGACACGCCGCGCGGCCCCGGATTTCTACGACCGCCTGCCCCGGTTCACCGCCTTCTCCAGCCTCATGGATCCAGGCCTCTACCGGCCCCTGCCCGCGGATTGGTGGCTCGGCGTGGCCGATGTCGTCGGCTCTCGGCAGCAGATCGGGCTTGGCCGCTACAAGGCGGTGAATGCGGCCGGCGCAGCCATCATCACGGCGGTCTCCAACGCACTCGGCCGGCGCGAATTCCCCTTCGTCTTCGGCGGCGACGGGGCCAGTTTCGCCGTCGCCCCGGACGACGCAGACGCCGCGAGAGACGCGCTGGCGGCGACGGCCAGCTGGGTCCGCGAGGCGCTGCAACTGGAGCTGCGCACCGCTCTCGTGCCGGTCTCGGCCGTGCGCGATCGCGCGCTCGACGTGCGCGTGGCGCGCTACGCGCCCAGCGCCCACGTTTCCTATGCCATGTTCAGCGGAGGTGGGCTGCCCTGGGCAGAGGCGGCCATGAAGGCCGGCGACCACGCTATCGCACCGGCCGAGGCCGGCACCCAGCCCGACCTGACCGGCCTCTCCTGCCGCTGGCAGGAGATCCGTCCCCGGCACGAGCTGATGCTCTCGCTCATGCTCGTGCCCCAGCACAGCGGCGACGCGCCGGCCTTCCGGCAACTCGTGCAGGAGGTCCTGCAGAGGCTCGAGATCAGCGCCGAGGTCGCGCGTCCGATGCAGGACGCGGGACCGGAGATGCGCGGACCGTGGGCGGGACTGGACCTCGAACTGCGGGCGATGCCGGGCTCTCGCAGGAGCCGCTCCTGGGCCAAGCTCCGCCTCGCGGCGCGATCGATACCGGAATACCTGATCTACCGCACGGGCGTGCGGGTCGGCGCGTTCGATCCCGCCGTTCTGCGGCGCGAGATCGTGGGCAACACAGATTTCCGCAAGTACGATGACGCGCTGCGGATGACGCTGGATTGCACCCGCGCCTTCGCCGATCGACTCGAGGCGGAGCTCGCCGGCGCGGAGGCGCAGGGGATCTGCCATTTCGGCCTGCAGCGCCAGTCGGCTGCGCAGTTGACCTGCATCAGCCCTCCGGTCCCCGGCAGCGGGCACATGCATTTCATCGACGGTGCCGGTGGCGGCTATGCCGCGGCGGCCGCGAATCTGAAGGGTCGCGCGGCCGATGGCGGTGCCTCGGCTCAGACCCGCCCGTGACGCGGCTCGGGACCATGCCCGCTGCGGGACGGGGCGCGGGATGACGCGATCGGCAGGGCCGTTACCGGCCCGGGATCCCCGCCGGGTGGCCGGGATGGGCCCTGTGCCGGATGTCCGCTCCGAGGCGGCGCGGTCGGCTCTGCGCCCGGGACCAAGCCGGATCGACGGCCCGCGCGATCGTCCGTGTCGAGCCAGCCGCGGTAATGCACCACCAGCCCGACGCGTGGCAGGGCGATCGAGACGTCGAAGCGGAACAACCCCGCCTCCTCCCACTCGCGGGCGGCGGTGCGGGGTGTGAGCGCCAGCGGCAGGGGCAGCCGCGCGACGGACCAGCCGCGCAGCACCATGCGCAGGCCGCCGCCCTCCGGCGCGAGGTCGAACCTGAAGCGGAGCGGGCCGAACCGCTCCACGACGCAGCCGCGCTCCTCGGAGAACGCGCTCGTGAACCGGCGACCGGAGAACGCGCGCGTCCAGCGCTCCACCCCGCGCGTCTCGCTGAAGCCGACGTGGAGATCGTGCGCGCCCGCGACCGGCAATCCGAGGAGCGCCGCGAGGCCGCGCGCGACAGGGTGGCGGCCCCGTCGCACGACGGCGCGGCCGTGCGCCCCCGCCTCGCGCAGCACGCCGTGCAGGGCCGCGACGCGCGGCGCGAGTTCGGCGAAGCGCGGACCCAGGACGCGCGCGTAGAGCGCATCGGCCTGTCCCGACTCCCGCACGTCGTGGCGGATCGACAGGCGCGCGAAGCTCGGCTCGAAATCGGACAGGTCGAGCGCGGTCCCGGCGTCGCGCGCCCCGGGCGCGATCGCACCCTCCAGGATCCGCTCGGCCAGGATCGCCGCCGGCAGCACCGGGATCTCCGGGCCATGACCGTCGGCCGCCAGGAGGGTCCAGCGCCGTTCGACGCGGCGCCCTGCGGCCGTGCCGAACATCCGGACGACCATGCCGGACCGATCCGAGCCCCAGCGCGCGGTCAGCCGCTGCGCCAGGAGAAGCCCGCGCGCGAGCCCCTGCAGGGAGGGGATCCAGCCCCAGCGCACCGGCCAGCTCGCGCACCAGAGGCCGATCGTCTGCACCGCGAGTTCGGTCCCGGCCCTGAAGCTGACCGCCGGCCGGCCCGGAAGCCGATCGGGCAGGAGGTCGAGGTCCGGGACGTCCGCCAGGGCCAGCCAGCGGCGGCCGAGGGACGCGCCGTCGGACAGGGCGAAGCGCTCGCGCCGCAACGCCTGCCAGCCGACAGCCGCCGACCAGCGCTGTCCGCGCCAGAGCCGGATCGGCCGGCCCACATAGCTCAGGATGGCCGCGGCGACCGACGTCCCGGCGGTCGCGCGGTTCGAGGCGCTGATCGCGATCTCCACGGCGGTGACCGCCTCCATCCCCTGCGCCAGGCGACGGGCGACGGCACCGGACAGGGCGGGGACGCTCGATGCACCGGAGAGGATCGCGACGCCGGCCGCGCGTGCGGCGGCGTCGAGCTGGCCGATGCCGGTCACGAACGCCCGGCCGTCCGCGAGATCGAGGTACGGGATCGCCGCGGCGATACAGGCCCGGGGCAGATCGTAGCCGCTGCCCTGGAAGGGGCCGGCCGCATCGATCACGAGGTCGGGACGGACGCGTTCCAGCAGGGGCGCGACGGCACCATTGCGGTCGGCCTGAAGGGGACGGCACGGGGGATGGGCCGCGCAGAACGCCTCGGCCCGCGCCAGGCGGCGGCCGGCGACGACCACGTCGTGACCGGCCGCCGCGAGCCGCCGCGACAGGCGAGCCCCGAAGCCGCCGTACCCGCCGAAGACCAGGACCGTGCTCACGCCGCCTCTCCCTGCCCCGCCGGCTCGGCGTCCTGGAAGACCGCTTCCTGGTGGATCAGCCGCCCGAACCAGGGGTGGGCGATGTCGAGGATGAAGCGGAAGGCGCCCGGCGTCGCGTCCCCGCCGGCATCGGCGTGGGTGACGGTGAGCGCACCGGGGGTGAGCCAGCCCGGCAGGTGCAGGCGGCGCCCCAGGCAGGCGATGAAGTAGCGGTGGCTGCGAAACGTCAGCGCCCCGTCCTCGACCGCCACCGTGAGGCTCATGCCGACGCCGGCGCCGACATGCTCCTCCAGGCCGGTGGGACCGGCGAAGCGCTTGGCCGAGTGGATCACCTGCGGGAAGCCGGAGGCGCGGGCGTACAGCCGCGTCCAGACCTGACCGCCGCCATCCGGGTCCTCGGTGACGGTGACGACGCCGGCGCGGCCGGTCTGGCGTTCCAGAGGCAGCGGGCCGCCGACCAGCCGCGTCGCCTGCGCGACGAGCCAGCCGAAGCGGCTGACGTCCATCGCGACGACGTGGCCGACATAGACCGCGCTCGCCCCCTGCGCGAGCCGCTTCCCGAAGCGGCGGCGCACGGCCGGCGACAGGCTCGCCCACGCGCGTTCCGGGATCAGGGCCCGGAAGCGCAGGTCCAGCAGGTCGCCCGGCTCGGTGAGCGACCGGGCGGGGGAGAACGCGCGGGACGGCCCCGCATCGGCTCGACGGACATGTCCCATCGCGGTCACCTGGGCCCCTCGATCGGTCCGGCTCCCTGAAGACGACCCTCGGATCGTCACTCAGCCTTGGCCGGCAGGAACTTCACGATCCGGCCGCCCAGCCGGATGAGCTTGGCCAGCGTGCCCCGGGGCACGTTGAGCATCTGGCCGTACCAGCGCTCCATCGACTCGGTGAAGTCGAGCATCGCGCGCAGGCGCCGCTTGGCGACCGCCCCGAGCGCCGGGTCCGCGTCCGCTTCGGCGACGCAGGCGCGCAGGGCCGCGATGGCGGGATCGATCTCGCGCTCCTTGCGGCCGGCGGCGATGCGCGTGACCATCTCCCAGAGGTCCGTCTCGGCGGCGAAGTGGTCGCGGCGCTCGCCCATCACGGGCACGCGGCGGATCAGGTTCCAGCCGAGCAGCTCGCGCAGGGAATTCGAGACGTTCGACCGCGCGATGCCGAGCATGCCGGCGATGTCCTCGGCGGCGAGAGGGCGCTCGGAGAGGTAGAGGAGCGCGTGGATCTGCGCGACCGAGCGGTTGACGCCCCACTGGCCGCCCAGATCGCCCCAGTGCAGCACGAAGCGCTCGACCGCGGCCGGCAGGGGACTCGGCATGTCTGTTATTTCTGTCATGACAGAAATAACAGACCAGAACGAACGCGCTGTCAAGCGGCCGGGATCGCGGGCTGTCGACGCTCGGCCGGGGCCCGGTCGCGCCGCCAGGGCGGGACCGGGCATCTTGTCCCGCGCCTCACCGGGAACGGCGCCCGCGTCAGGCGCGGGGGCGCCTCGCCCCGCTCCGGCGCGGGGTGAGGCACCTCCATCGGGGCGGGTCGGGACCGCCCCGGTCTCCGGTCCCGGCGCGGGCGGCTACTGGCCGTGCCGCTTCAGCCACGCCTCCATGTCGGAGATCTCCTTCTCCTGATCGTCGATGATCTTCTGCGCCATCGCCTTGGTGGCCGGATCCTTGGCGTGCGTCAGCGCGACCTTGGCCATGGCGACCGCGCCCCTGTGGTGCGGGATCATGTGCCTGCGGAAGTCGACGTCGGCATCGCCGGTGTAGGGGACGTCCATGTCCTTCATCATCGCCGTGTCGGCGGCCTTGAACGCCTTGGTCGCGGCGTCGTCCTTCGGGTTCGGCTTCATCGAGCCCATGTCCTTGCCGGACATGGAGCCGTGGTCGTGCATGCCCTGCGCCAGGGCCGCCCCGGCCAGCCCGGTCGACAGCAGGGCGGCGGCGAGAAGGGTGCGGAGGTGCGTCATGGATCGTTCTCTCCCGGTGGGGTCAGTTGAACTTGCCGCTGGCGGTCGCGCCGTCCGGGCCGGTGAGCTGCACCGCGCCCTTGGGGCTCGCGCCGAGCGCGGTCGCGGCCTTGCCGGTCATGCGGTTGCCGTCGGCGGGCTCGAGCGGCACGCGGGTCGGCTTGCCGCCGACGACGAGGATGGCGGTGCCCTTGAAGCCGGCGGCCGGGACCGGCTTCTGGCCCTCGTCGGACAGGAACACGTCGACGGCCTCGCCCTTGGCGACGAGCTCGACGTGGAATCTGCCGGCATCCGTCACACGGCCGCCGTGCTGGCCGGCGGTCTCGTGGGCGCAGACGGCGGACGCGGCGAGGAGGGCGGCGATCAGGGCCAGTCTCGGTAGAATCATCCCGGTTCTCCTGGGTTGTGCGGATCAGTTGGGTTGTGCGGGTCAGTAGGCCTCGGCCGGGCGCGGGCGCGCGCCGTCCGGGGATGGGTGGGCCGGCGTGTCGGCGTGGAGGGCGCGCAGCCGCTCCAGGGGCGCGCGGCCGAAGCGCAGGAACAGGACGGGGGTCAGGACGGTGTCGAGCAGCGTCGCGCTGACGAGGCCGCCGAAGATCGTCACCGCCACCGGGTGCAGGATTTCCTTGCCCGGGCTCGCCGGGTCGTAGAGCAGCGGCACCAGCGCGACGCCGGCGGCGAGCGCCGTCATCAGCACCGGGGTGAGCCGCTCCAGGCTGCCGCGCACCACGAGGTCGGGCCCGAACGGCACGCCCTCGTGCAGCGACAGGTTCAGGTAGTGGCTGATCTTCAGGATGCCGTTGCGCGCCGCGATGCCGGTCAGCGTGATGAAGCCGATCATCGACGCCACCGACAGCGGCTGCCCGGCCAGCCACAGGGCGACCACCGAGCCGATCAGCGCCAGGGGCACGTTGCCCATGATGATCAGGGCGAGCGCCGCCGACCTGTAGCGGCTGAACAGGATGGCGAAGACGAGCGCCAGGGACACCGCGGAGAGCACCGCGATGGTCCGGCTGGCCTCCTCCTGCGCCTGGAAGGTCCCCTCCAGGCTGGTGAAGAAGCCCGGTGGCAGCGGCTCCTTCGCCACCGCCTCGCGGATGGCCGCCACGACGGTGGCCATGTCGCGCCCGCCGTCGGTGTTGGCCTGCACCACGATGCGGCGCCGGGCGTTCTCGCGCAGGATCTGGTTCGGCCCGTCCGTCTCGCGGATGTCGGCCACCTGGCGCGCCGGCACCCAGCCCGAGGGCGTCTCCAGAAGGAGGTCGCCCAGGCCCGCGGTGGTCCGGCGGTCCTCGGACAGGCGCAGCACCACGTCGAAGCGGCGCACGCCGTCGACCACCGTCGAGACCACGCGCCCGTTCGAGAGGCGGCTGATCTGCTCGATCACGGCCGCGGGCTGCACCCCGTAGAGGGCCGCCCGCGTGTAGTCGACGCGGACCTCGAGCTGCGGGATGCGGACCTGGCGCTCCACCTGCAGGTCGGCGAGGCCGGGGATCGCCGCCATCCGGTCGCGCAGGGCGTTCGCGACCCGCCGCAGGGCGTCGAGATCCTCCCCGTACACCTTGAGCGCGATCTCGGCGCGCACGCCCGAGAGCATGTGGTCGAGCCGGTGCGAGATCGGCTGGCCGACGTTGACGGCGACCGGCAGGGCCGCGAGGCGTCCGCGGATGTCGGCGACCAGCGCCTCCTTCGGGCGCTCGGCACCCGCGTCGAGGGCCACCTCGATCTCGGAGGCATGGACGCCCTCGGCGTGCTCGTCGAGTTCGGCCCGGCCGGTGCGGCGGCCCACCGTCCTCACGCCCGGGATGTCGAGCAGCAGCTTCTCGGCGATCAGCCCGACCCGGTTGCTCTCGGCGAGCGAGATGCCCGGGTTGAAGGTCATGTTGACCGTGAACGAGCCCTCGTTGAACGGCGGCAGGAAGGCCCGCGGCAGGGTCCAGGCCGCCACGCCGGCGGCGACCACCGCGACCGCGACCGTGCCGACGAGCAGGCCCTGGTGCCGGAATGCGACCCGCAGCAGGGCGGCGTTGCCGCGTTTGAGCCGCTTCAGGAGACGGCTGTCGTGCTCCTCCAGCGTCTTCAGGCCGGGCAGCAGTAGGGACGCCAGCGCCGGGGTCAGAGTGATGGAGGTGAGCAGGCTCGCCAGGATGGAGATGATGTAGGCCTCGCCCAGCGGGGCGAAGAGGCGTCCCTCGATGCCCGACAGGGCGAAGAGCGGCACGAACACGAGGATGATGATGAGCGTCGCGTAGACGATGCCCGAGCGGACCTCGTTCGAGGCCTCCACCACCACCTGGAGCACGCCTCTCGGGTTGGCCGCCCGCCGGTTGTCGCCGAGCCGTCGGTAGATGTTCTCCACGTCCACCACCGCGTCGTCGACGAGCTCGCCGATGGCGATGGCCAGCCCCCCGAGCGTCATCGTGTTGATGGACAGCCCGAACAGGTGGAACACCGCCGCGGTCGTCAGCACCGAGACCGGGATGGCCAGCAGCGAGATGGCCGTCGTCCGCACGTTCAGCAGGAAGGCGAACAGCACCACCGCCACCACCAGCACGGCCTCGACGAGGACGCGCGCGACGTTGCGGATCGAGGTCTCGATGAAATCGGCCTGGCGGAACAGGACTCGGTCGGCCCTGATGCCGGACGGCAGGGTCGGGCCCATCTCCTTCAGGGCGGTCTCGATGCTGCGGGTGAGCCGCACCGTGTCGACGTCCGGCTGCTTCTCGACCGAGACGATGACCGCGGGTCGCGCCATGTAGCCGGCGTCGCCACGCTTCACCTTCGCGGCGAACGAGACCTCGGCGACCTGCCTCAGGTGGACGGGCGCGTCGTTGATCGTCGCGACCACCAGGCTGCGCAGGTCGTCGAGGCTCATGGTCCGGCCGATGTTCCGGATCAGGTACTCGCGCGCGTTCTGGTCGGTGAATCCGCCGCCGGCATTGGTGCCGAACCGGGCGAGCGCCGCCTCGAGCTGCGCGTTCGTGACGGCGAGCGCGCGCATGGCGGCCGGGTTCGGGCTGACCCGGAACTGGCGCACCTCGCCGCCGATGGGGATGACCTGCGCGACGCCCGGGATGGTCAGCAGCCGCGGCCGGATCGTGAAGTCGGCGACCTCGCGCACCTGCATGGGGGTCGCGGTGTCGCCCGTGACCGCCACCAGCAGGATCTGGCCCATGATCGAGGAGATCGGGCCCATGACCGGGGTCACGCCCCGGGGCAGCTGGTCCTGCACCAGGGCGAGGCGCTCCGCGACCTGCTGCCGGTTCCGGTAGATGTCCGTGCCCCAGTCGAACTCGACGTAGGTAATGGACAGCCCCACGCCCGAGACCGAGCGCACCCGGGTGACGCCCGGCAGACCGTTCATCCGGGTCTCGATGGGGTAGGTGACGAGCTGCTCGACCTCCTGGGGCGCGTAGCCCTCGGCCTCCGTCATGATGGTGACGGTGGGCTTGTTGAGGTCGGGGAAGACGTCGACGGGCAGCTTGGTGGCGGTGAAGGCGCCGTAGAGCACGAGCACCGCGGCGAGCGCGAGGACGAGCAGGCGGTTGCGGACCGATTGTCCGACGAGGACGGTGAACATCGGCGGATTCCTCAGCGGACCTGGTCGAGGAGTTCGGCGCCCTGCGTCACGACCCGCGTGCCGGGCCCGACCCCCTCCGCCACCAGCACCCGGCCGCCGTCGAGGGGCTCGACGCGGACCGGCCGTGCCTCGAAGCGCTCGGCGGTGGTGTGCTCGTAGACGACGTCCTGCCCGTTCCCCGCGCGCACGACCGCCGCGCGCGGCAGCGCCAGCCCGGCCTGCTCGGTGTCGGTCCCGGCGAGCACGGTGACGAACTGCCCGACCCGCAGGCCCGAGGCGTCGCCCTGGACGGCGAACTGCACCGGAATGGCCTGGTTGCGGTCGGCGAGGCCCGAACCCTGGTAGGCGAGCTTGAGGGTCCGGCCGTCGGCGAGCCGTGCCGTGGCGTCCTGCGCCGCCGCGAGGGCGTCGAAGCTCAGAGCCTCGACCCAGAGGCGGCCCGGGTCGACGACCTGGAAGACCATCTGCCCGGGGGTGGCCATCTGACCGGCCACCGCCGCGGCCTGCGCGACGACGCCGTCGACCGGCGCGACGAGCGGTTCCGGCTCACGCCTGATCCTGTCGAGGGCCGTCCGTCGGTCCTGCAGGCCCTTGAGCTCGGCCAGGGCGTCGTCGAGCTGGGTCTGGGCCACGGCGCCGGTCAGGGCGAGCCGCCTGTAGCGGTCGACCCGGCGCTCGACGATGGAGATCTGCTGGTCGAGATCCCCTTGCGTCTGGCGCATGTCGGAGACGTCGACGGCCTGGATCGGCGGTGTGACCGTGGCCAGGACCTCGCCCTTGCGCACCCGCGTGCCGAGGCGCGGGAACAGTCCCGAGGGCGGAGGCGACAGGCGACCGCCGACCGAGGACTGCACGACGCCGCTGGCGTTCGGGTCCGGGATGATGCGGCCGGGCAGCTCGACCGAGCGGTGGAAGCTGTCCCGCTCGGTCACCGTCGTGCGCAGGGCGAGCAGGCGCTGGGTGGGCTTCGGCACGAAGACGGATCCGTCGGGCAGGCGCTGCGCGAGATCCGACGCGGACGGCGCGGCCGGGCGCGTCCCGGTCAGCGCGGCCCCCTGCACGGGGGGGGCTTCGCGGTCGTCGTCGCCGTGCGCGAAGGCGGCGGTGCCCAGAACGAGGGTGATGCCGACGGCGATCAGCGCCGCCGTCGGGACGCCGCGGCGGCCCCGCGCGAGGGCGGTGACGAGGACGCCGAGCAGGAAGGCGACGGCGACCGCGCCGACCAGGATCGGGTCCCCGGCGCCGAGGCGCTGGCGGACGCCGCGGGCGACCTCCGAGACGCGCGCGAGCGCCGCCCGTGCCGCGGCCGGCTCGGCGGGAATTGCGGCGCCGGCATCGGCCGGCACGGTCACCGTGACCGGCAGCACGTCGACCGCGTCGCCGGCGGTGACCGTCGCGACGAGGTCGTGCCGGCTGTGCCTCGACAGCCACGGGGCCGGCAGCGTGTAGCCGCCCCCGGGCGTGGCGCTGGCGGTCCTCGGGCCCTCGGGGGTCTCGACCTCGATCGTCGCGCCGGTCACCGGCTCGTTCGTCCGGAAGCGGTCGAGGAACAGGGTCAGGGTGCCGTCGCGCGGGATGGCGACCAGCTCGAAGGCGTCGGAGAAGGCCTCGCCGCGCGGGGCGATGGTCTTCGAGACGGGGGGCTGGGCGGCGCCGTGGTCGTGGCCCTCGTGGGCGCGGGCGGGCCCCGCCGGGACGGCGGCGAGCAGCGCCACCGCGCCGAGGGCGGCGGCAAGACGGGTCGACATGGAAACGGTATCCTCGCGATGGGGATGCCGGGCGCGGCCACTGGCGGGCGCACCTCGGGCGTCGCGCGCCTCGGGCGCGCCTCATCTCACGCGCGGGTTCGTGGGGGCTCGGGCAGGGCCTCGGGGCCGAGGCCGGTGCGGCCGGCGACGTCGCCCGGGACCAGCGTGACGGCGCCGAACAGGTCCGGCGACAGGCCAGGGGGCCCCCCGAGGACGCCGGTGGCGCAGCAGGCCATCGTCCCGCAGCAGCGGGTCTCGCGGCCCGGACGACAGCACCCGTCCTCGGTCGGCTCGACGCGCGCCGCCGCGACGGTGGCGCGGGCGACCTTGGACCATGCCGGCGCCGCCGACCGGGCGGCGGGCGTCACCGGTACGGACGCGGCGACCGGGGCGACCGCCCTCGGCTGCGCCGCGGCCGCGCGGTGGCCGTGGTGGGCATGGCCCTCGTGGGCCTGGGCGGCGGACGGCGCGACGTAGGCGATGATCGCGAGGATCATCGCCGCCATCAGGCGCAGGATCTGCCGGTCCGGGCTCATGGGTACGGGATTACACCGGTTCTGGCGGCGGGACCATGTCCGCGGCCGGGACGTGGATGCCGACGTGCGATTCCGGTCGCTGCGGCGTCCCCTGGGGCCGCCGCGAGCACGGGCTCGGCCGGGAAGAAGGCCGCGGTGACGCGCTTCGTCGCCAGGTCGACCTCTATGTCGACCTCGATCCGGGCGCCGGGCGCGACGGCCTGCACGGCGCGGGTCACGGACCCGGCGCAGCCGCCGCGCCCCGTCTTCCCGACCTCGAAGCGGACCATGTGGCTCTCCTCCCGACGGCGTCCGAACGAGATGGGGCTTCCCACCGTTGGAAGGTCAAGGCCCGAGGTTTGCCCAGTTTCGCGCCCATCGCAGGCCGAGACTCGTCCGGTGCCATCCCGCCCGGCCGGGATGGTATCCTGCGCCGTTCGTCCCGCGCCCGGCCTCGCCCGCCACGAGCGGAGCGGATCAGTCCCGCGAGCGCCCCAGCGCCGCTCCGCCTGTTCGCGAGGACGTGACGGACGCGCTCCCGGCACGGCCGCCCGCGAACCGCGGAAACCGGTTGGGTCATCCTGGTGCGCCTGCTGGTAGGCCAGGTGGTAAGCTTGGTAATACGCCCGGCGGTGTTCTTCCCGGACGGCATCCGGACGCGGCTCGACCCCGAGGTGCCCGGGGCCGGTCGTTGGACGCCAGCCACGCCCGCCCCTTCGCGACACGCCCGGACCCAGGCCGCCCATGACCGACGCCTCATCGTCCGCTGAGCCCGGGCGGCCCGAGTCCGCGTCCGCACGCGCGCCCGGTTCCGTGGGAGAGGTCTTCCGCGCCTTCCTCAAGCTCGGATTGACCGCGTTCGGCGGCCCCATCGCGCACCTGGGCTACTTCCGCGACGAGCTGGTCACCCGGCGCCGGTGGCTGGACGAGCGCGGCTATGCCGACCTGGTGGCGCTGTGTCAGTTCCTGCCCGGGCCCGCCTCCAGCCAGGTCGGGTTCTCGCTCGGCGTGCTCCGCGGCGGCGGCCTCCTGGGCGGGCTCGCCGCCTGGGCGGGGTTCACGCTGCCCTCGGCCCTGCTGCTCTTGGCCTTCGCCTACGGCGCCGCGGCCCTGTCGGGTCCGGTCGCCGACGGCGTGATCCACGGTCTCAAGCTCGTCGCCGTGGCGGTCGTCGCGCAGGCGGTCTGGGGGATGGCCCGCTCCCTGGCACCGGACCGGCCGCGCGCCGGCATCGCGGTGGCGGCCCTGTTCCTCACAGTGTTCGTCGCGGGCTCGGTCGGGCAGCTCGGCGCCATCGCCCTCGGTGCCCTCGCCGGGCTCGTCCTCTGCCGGGCGGCACCGCAGGCGCAGGCGGGGCACCTCGCGGTCCCAGTGTCCCGGCGGGCCGGCGCCGCGGCGCTGGTCGCCTTCGCCCTGCTCCTCGTCGTGCCCCATCTGCTCGTCGCCGGCCTGCCATCCCAGGGCCTGGCGCTGTTCGACGCCTTCTACCGCTCCGGCTCCCTGGTGTTCGGCGGCGGCCACGTGGTGCTGCCGCTGCTGCAGGCCGAGGTGGTCGCGCCGGGCTGGGTCGGCCCCGGCACCTTCCTCGCCGGGTACGGCGCCGCCCAGGCCGTGCCCGGCCCGCTGTTCACGTTCGCGGCCTACCTCGGCGCGGTCGCGGGGCCGTCGCCCCACGGCGTGGTCGGCGCGGCCATCGCGTTGGTCGCGATCTTCCTGCCGGGCGTGCTCCTGGTCTACGGCACGCTGCCCTACTGGGACGCGTTCCGGACGCGTCCGCTGGCCCAGGCTGCGATGCGCGGGACCAACGCGGCGGTGGTCGGAATCCTCGGTTCCGCGCTCTACGATCCCGTCTGGAGCAGCGCGGTCGGCAACCCGCGCGATTTCGCCGTGGCCGTGCTGGCGTTCGTGCTGCTGACGGTCGGTCGGGTGGCGCCGTGGATCGTCGTCGCGCTCACGGCCCTGGGCGGTGTCGCCCTCGCCTCGCTCTGACCGGAGCCGCCCTGACCCGATCGGCCCGCTCGACCCGGCCGACCTGAACCCGACCGACTTGGACCCGACCGACCTGGACCCGACCGACTTGGACCCGTCCTGGCCGGTGCGAGCGAGAGGATCGGCTTCGACCGAGGGAGCCGGACATGCGGCGCGGTCGGAAGACGAGCGCGGAGCAGGCGGTGCTGACGCTGCGCCGGATCGCGGTGCGGAACGGAACTGCCCCGTCCCCGTCGCGGAGCTTCGCTTCGGCTGCGCGCCCAGACCGGCGGCATCGCCGGCGGCAGCGGCGTCGGCCCCGGTCGCGATGGGCGGGCCCTGTGGGCCTGGAATGCGTCACAGGGCCCGCCACCTTCGAGGCGCCTCGGCTACGGCTTGTTGGCGGGAGCCGGGTTCGTCGTCGTGGCCGGAGGCGCAGGGTTCGCCGGCGCCGTGCCGGCGGGAGGCGGAGGCGGCGGGGGGGTCTCGGCCTTCTTCTCGTCCTTGCAGGCCGTGAGCGCGAGCAAGCCGACGAGCGGCAGCAGATAGCGAATTCGCATGAGCGTTCCTCCTGTCTGGGCGATGTAGGCCATGAGGAACGTCACCCGGCCGCTGTTCGATCCAGCGCGCAGCGAGACCGGCCCCTCGGACGATGCCGATTCATCGCGGGTCGCGGCAAGGCACGGCCATGGGCCCGATCCCGCGGGCCGGCAGGTCGGAACGACGCGGAGCGGACATCGCGAGAGCCGGCCTCGGGTCGGGAACAGGCGCGCCGGCAACGTCCGCGACCCTGGATCACCGCGCGGAGGCGGACCGTCGCGAGACCACCCGCATGCGTCACGCGCGCCGCCTCCGGTCGCAGCGGCATCCGGCAGCACGCCGCCTCACCGCTTTCGGCTATACTGCGCCGTGAAGCGCGTGCGGCGGCCTCCGGTGGCGAGGATCCGGACGGCCTCGCGTCGATGTCGCTCCTGCCCGCCGCCCCATCCTGGAAACGCTGCCGATGCCGAATCGAGTCCAGTCGGCCTTCCGCGCGGCCGCCGAGTTCGGCGTCGGCCTGGTGGCGGCCTGCAACCGGCTGCGGCTGCCCGGGGCGGCGAATCCCTTCGTCGTCGGTGTCCACGCGCCGATGCGCGCGGAGCTGACGCTGGAGAACCTGCCGGTCACCGGGACGATCCCGCCCGGCCTCGACGGCCTCTATCTCAAGATGGGGGCGAACCCCGTCCGCGCGGCGACGCGGGGCCACGACTGGTTCCTCGGCGACGGCATGGTGCACGGTCTCGCGCTCGAGGGCGGCAGGGCGCTGTGGTATCGCAACCGCTGGATCGGCTCGCGCACGGCCGCCGCGGCGCTCGAGCGGCCCGCGGCGCCCGGGCCGCGGCGGGGCGGCAACGACACCGTCAACACCAACGTCGTCGCGATCGGCGACCGGATCTTCGCGGTGGTGGAGGCCGGCAGCTTCCCGGTCGAACTCTCGCCCACCCTGGAGGCGCAGCGCTACAACCCGTTCGACGGGACGCTGGCCGGCTCCTTCAGCGGGCACCCGCACCGCGACCCGCTGACCGGCGAGACGCACGCCGTCGCGTACGACGGCCGCGTCTGGGACAGCGTGCGCCACGTCGTCCTCGCCCCGAGCGGGCGGGTCGTGCGCGATGTGCCGGTCGCGGTCGCGCACGGCCCCTGCATCCACGATTGCGCGATCACGGCGCGCTTCGTGATCGTGCTGGACCTGCCGGTCACGTTCTCGTTCCGGGCCCTGCTCGCCGGGTACCGCTTCCCGTTCCGCTGGAACCCCGGCCACGGGGCCCGTGTCGGCCTCCTCCCGCGTCAGGGCGACGGCGCCGACATCGTCTGGTGCGCCGTCGAGCCCTGCTTCGTGTTCCACACCGCCAACGCCTACGACGACGCGGACGGGCGGGTGATCCTCGATGTCGTCGCCTACGGGACGGTGTTCGCCTCGGCCGGCGGCGGGCTCGACGCGCCGGGCCGGCTCGAGCGCTGGATCATCGACCCGTCGACGGGTCGGGTCGAGCGGCGCGTGATCGACGCGGCGGCGCAGGAATTCCCCCGCATCGATGAGCGGCGCCTCGGGCAGCGCCACCGCTACGTCTACACGGTCAGCGTGCCGGCCGACGGCAACACGCAGCTCGCCGGTGCGACGCAGCTCTACAAGCACGACCTCGAGACGGGCGCGCGCCACATGCACGACTTCGGTCCCGGTCACGTCCCGGGGGAGTTCGTCTTCGTGCCGGCGCGGACCGGGGCCGATGAGGACGAGGGCTGGCTCGTCGGGCTCGTGATCGACACCGCCGGCGACGTGACCGACTTCACCGTCCTCGACGCGCGGGCGTTCGACGCCCCTCCCCTCGCCCGGATCCGCCTCGGGCACCGGATCCCCCCGGGCTTCCACGGCAACTGGTTCCCGGCGCGCGCGCCGGCCTGAGAGACCGGGCGCGGTCCCGGTGACGGCCGAATCCGGACCGATCAGGCCGCGGCGGTCCAGCCGACCACCGCCGTCACGGGGTCGCCGGGACCTCCCGAGGGCTTGAGGACGCGCCGCTCGACGCGGGCGAAGCCGGCGCGCTGGAGGTACAGGCCGACGAGCTGGGCATGTCCCCCACCGTCGAGGGCACTCCAGATGGCCACCGCCTTGGTCGGGAAGCAGCGGTTCGAGAAGCTGATCACCGCCGGGGCACCGGGGCGCAGCACGCGCGCGACCTCGGACAGGACGGAGACGGGGCGCTGGAGATACTGGACCGAGACGCAGATCAGCGCGGCGTCGACGCAGGCCGTGTCGAGCGGCAGGCGCGGCTCGGCGTTGAGGTCCTGCACGAAATGCCGGGTCAGGCGCGGGTTGGCGGCGAGTTCGGCGGCGTTCAGGCCGTGACCGGTGACGCTGGCATACGCGACCTCGTCCGGCAGGTGGCTGACCCAGCTCGACATCAGGTCGAGGACGTCGCCGCCCGCCGGCACGATCGCCCTGTAGAGGTCGGTGACCGCCGCCACCGCGGCGGCATCGATATGGGTCACGAAGCGCGGTTGCGCGTAGAAGGCGGGATCGGGATCGCGGTCGTGCTTGGCGAACGCCTCCGGGGGAAAGTCCGGCAGATCCTGGGTCATCGTAGCGCGCTTCCGGATCTGACGGCGCGCCGGCTCCGAGAGACTGCGCGCGAACCGTGGATTGCGTGCGCGTGTAGAGAGAGCCGTGACGCCCCGCGGCCAGGTGTTCACGTCGCCGCATCCGCGCCGTGGCGCGGACGGCATCACGGGTCGGAGCCGACATTGCCGCCGCTTGTCCGCCCCGCTGGCGCGGCCCTCCTCATCACGCGCGACCGGCCGTCGACACTGCCGGAGATCGGGCGGCCGAACGCGGGACCGCACGGGAACCGGCAAGCCGCTTCGTCCGAGCCGTTCACGGGAAACGCCACGCGAAGTTTCAGGATAAATAATCGCCGCACAAATCGGCGTGAAACTCGCAATTTCTCAATGTACTTGTCATCGACACGTCGATGGCGTACAGATACGAAATCGATTTTTGGCCAGGTATCCGGCCGTATCGCCTCAACAGGGCGAGCGTTCTGCATCTCTCCCATTTTCGACATCCGGCGACCGGGCGCGTGTGATCCATGCGCCCGCCCTATCTATTTGCCTTCACTGACATGGAATACCTATGACCATCGGCACCGTTAAATGGTTCAACGACACCAAGGGCTTCGGCTTCATCCAGCCGGATGACGGCGGCAAGGACGTGTTCGTCCACATCTCGGCCGTCGAGCGCGCCGGCATGCAAGGCCTGAACGAGGGCCAGAAGGTCTCCTACGAGATGGAGACCGACCGGAGGACCGGCAAGCAGTCGGCCGGCAGCCTTCAGGCGGCCTGAGTCTCACGCGTCCACTCGTGACGCGCTTCGAAGCCGTTCCTACCGCGGAGCGGCTTCATCCATGTCTCGCCACCGGGGGCTGACGTCCGGTGCGCCCACGGAGAGTTCGTGAAGCCTTTGAAAACCGATCACCTCGTCGATCGTCTCGCGGAGACGGCCAGAGCGCGGCAGGCCACACTGGCCCGGTTCCGGGCACGCCCGGCGGCCGATGATCCGGTCGTCCTCGCGCGGCAAGCCGCGCGGCGCGCGGTCGTCCAGGCCCGGGACCTGCGGGCGACCGAACGGGAAGCCGTTCGTCTGGCCGCCGAGATCGAGCGTGAGGCTGAGGTCCAGGCCGCGCAGGCCCGCGCCGAGGCCGAGTCAGACCGTCTGGCCGCCGAGAAGGCGGAGCAGCAGGTTGCCCGCGCCGCCGAACAGAAGGCGGCACGCGACGCGCGATTCGCGGCCCGCAAGGCGCGTGCACGTCGCTAGCACGCCGCTAGGTCGAACCCAGCCCGCGCGCGCCATCACTCCGGAGGACGACCCATGTCTCACAAGTTCAAGATCGGCCAGCATGTCCGGCAGCTGGGGATCAGCTACGCTGGCAGTAAGAGCACCGTCGACGGCCTCTTCGAGGTGGTCCGCCTGACGCCGGACGATCGTTCCGGCGAGCCGACTTACCGCATCAAGTCCGCGAGCGGCGAGCGCGCCGTGCGGGAAGGCGAACTCACGCCCGCCTGAACCGTCTCGGGCGCGCGGGGGACGACGCGACGTCCCGTGACGCGCATCCGCCATAGTGCAACGGCCCGGCGGAAGGCCTCCGGATGGACCGAGATCGAGGCCTTTGCGATCCATGACGACGACGAAGGACATCCACCCGGCCGATGCGGCGATGATCGAACCCAATCAGACGGCCTTCATCCTCAAGGTGACGCGGCCCGACGACGCGGAGCTGTCGGGCCGATTGGTCATGTTCTACGCCGCGATTACCACCTCGGAGGACGAGGCGCTGGCCATCGTGCGCCGCGCGGTGAAAGCCGATGCGGAGGTCGAGCCGACGGGCGTCCGCCTCTCTCAGCAGACCGCCAGCGCACTCGATCTGGAAGCGGGCCTCGCGCGGGCGCTCTGACACGACGGCCCCCTGGCCCGGCCACACCGCGGGATCGCGCGGAGAAGCCGAAGTGCGACCCTCGTAACCCACGAGGTCTTCCAGCCGCGCCGATTCCCCGAGCCGATCTGCGGCCCCGACCGGGGTCACGGCCGCGTTGGACCTCCGGGCAGGACAGCGCGTTGTGGCAGGCGGCGGTGAGCGGAGGACGTCTGCCATGAACATCGAACGCTTCGCGGAAACCGAGACGACGCTCGCCGTCGCGGACCGCCTCTGGCGCGCCGAGATGCGTCGCGTCTTCGGACCCGATGCGGTCCTGCTCCACGGCTTCGGCGCGGAGCGTCAGGGCGCACCGGGCACGCGGTTGCGCACGGCTTTCGAGGCGAGACGGAGCGCGATCGCGGCGTGGCGGCACGCGCGGCGCCCGGCCGCCTGAGCCACCCGCCTGCGGGATCGGACGCCGCTTGGCACGGCCCGTCGTCGAAGCGCCCGGCACGCGCCGGGAAGACGCCGTTCCTGGCGCGCAGCACCCGCCGCCCTCTCGGTCCGGCCCGATCGCGGAGCGGCATCCCGGACGGGGGACGTGAACAGCGGCCGCCGACACGGTATGAGGGCGATGCGGCTCCGCGGGCTGTGCAGCAACCGACGGTTGCGCAGCCCCCTCGCCTCTCCGAGATCAGCACCATCGCCGCCGCACGACGGCAATCGAGGACAGACCGATCGCAAGCGAAGCACGAGCCCGCGGCGTCCCGAGCCGGGATGCCCCGCGCGTTCCCGAGCGCACCGTCCCCGGCCGGTCATGCGGTTCCTGCACGGTGTGCTGCCGTGCTCTGGCGATCCCTGCCCTCGACAAGCCGGCAGGGATCGTGTGCCGGCACAACACCGGAACGGGCTGCGGGATCTACAGCGAGCGCCCAGAGGCCTGTGCCCGGTGGTACTGCCTCTGGCGCAAGATCGACGTCCTGCCCGACGCGCTCAGGCCCGATCGATCGGGCGTGATGTTCTCACTGGATATCCGCTCGCCCGCGGCCGATGTGGCAGATGCGGTCTGCATCGTCGGGCGTGCAGTCGAGGGCGTGCACGCCTTCGACCGGCCGCACGTGATCGAGGCGTTCGCCATGTTCGTGCGCGAGGGCTCCTGGCCCGTGTGGCAGGCGACCGAACACGACACGACCCTGGTGCATCCGGGTCCGCAGATCTCTCCGCCGTGACCGTCGGCTGTGCGGGCACGGCCGGGTGCCGGGACGCGCGACGACTCGGTGGGTGCGCGGCGTCCGGCCCCCGTCCCGGCATACCGCGGCGGTAGGCCGGGGCTCCTAATTGTCTCCGAAGTCGTATTTTTAAGATCAGGGCGCGACGCGATGTGCTATGTGTCCGCACGGGCACGCATTCGCCGCCCGCTCAGGAGATTCCGATGACCATCGTCCGGTGGCTGATCTCCAGAACGATCCAGTTTTTTCTTGGCAGCGCGCAGGAGCGCAGGTCCGATGCGATCGCCAAGCGAAAGGAAGCCGGGACCTTCGAGGGGGCATCGGCGAGCAAGGGCCGGGATTTCGAAGCCAACTACGCCGCGGCAGCTCAGCTCCTCAGAACGCGGATCGATCGGGAATTCCCCGACGCCTACTACGCGCGGCTGAGTTCCGGGAGAAACAGCTCCTACGATTACGGGCAGGATCGCGCGCTCGCCATCGACACCATGTCGATCGCCATAGCGATGGCGTTGCGGAACGGCGCCACCGTTCCGCAGGCGGCCGCCGCCGGGGCGGCGAGCATCGGCATCTGACGGGAGGCGCGGGACATTCGTGCCTCGGAGGACCGGGTCGCGCTCCCGCGGTCGCTCGGCCAGCGGCGGCGCGTCACGCCGTCGTGGCACCGGCCATGTCGCGGGTCCGCTCGATCATCGCGAGGAGGACCGTGTGAAAGGCTTCCTGCTCGCGCGAGCGGGAGCCCGCCCGCGTCGCGCACGCGAGTTCGGCACGGAGCCCGTCGAGGGCCGCCGCGCGTCGCTCCGCACCGTCCTCACGCAGGACGAGTCGCAGCAGGATATCTTGGGCGGCCGCGAGATCGGCCGGGTCCGCCCGGACGATGAGCGCTCCCAGAGCCTCCAAGCACGTCTCACGATCAGTCATGCGCACATCCATCAGGGAGCGAGCGGCAGAGACGACGTCGGCATCAGGCCCTCGACGCGCAGCTTCAATCGAGTGGCCCTGATCGTCTCGATGGAGCGCCACGAAATATTCCGGGCCAGGCCCTCGGTTTCCAGATCCGTGAGCTGATCGATCAGCCGCCCGCTCTCGAGGAGGCCGGGTCGCTGCGCCATACGGACGACCAACCTGGTCAGCTTTCGCATCACCGGGCACGGCCGGGGTTGGCCGGGCTCTACCACGCGGCTTGGCCGTGACGCGCGAGCATCGCGTCAGACCTTCCGGGGCGGCTTCGTGGCCACCGCGACGGAGCCCTTGACGGAGGGCGCCGACGCGTTGGTCTTGGGCACAGACTTCTTCGGCTTCTTGGCTTCGCGATTTCCGCGCTTCTGTTCCGCTGCCATGATCTCGCTCCTGGATACGGTGACAGCCCCGACGACGTCGTCCTCACCGTTCGGGCGTCGGCTGGTCTGGAAGCAACCGGATCGCGGTCGCGACCGGGGTCTCGAACAGGCCGAAGACGGCAACGAGGCGGTCGCTTGCCCAGAGTTCGGCATGATGCCCCGCGATCAGACCCGCTGCCTGCCGCCTGGCGTCGCCGTCGTTGCGCGCTGTGATGACGCAAGTCGTGAGCACGCCACCGGTCGGGGCGAGCCGGTGGACCTGATAGGCGCGGCGCGCGTGTCGTGAGCGCGGCTTGGCGGGAAACGTGATGAGGTCTGCCACGCGCGCCTGTCCGTTGCAGGCGGGGGCATGGACCCTCAGCCACCGGAGCCTGGATCAACCGATCCGGTGATGGCAACACTCTGCGCTCTCACGGCCGACAAAGATAGCCCTGACCGGACGGGCGTCGCGCCCGGCGCGCGACGCGGCGGGCCCGCTCGAGACATGCGCCCAGCGCCCGTTGGATGATCGGGACGGGCGCGAGCGCGCCGACCGGTTGCGATCGAAGACGGTCGGTCCCGTGAGTCGGCCGGGCCGATGCGCCCGACGGGCCGTCAGCGCTCAGGATCGGGCACCGGCCGCGCGCGCGTGCTCCAGGAAGAAGCGGATCATCTCCTGGCTCGCGTCCGGTCCGCGCGGGTCGGTGAACGAGCCGGCCGGGCTGCCGCCCGACCACGCGTGCCCGGCTCCGTGCAGAACCCACTGCTCCACGATGGCGCGGCCGGACGCGTCCGAACGGACGGTGCGGGTGTAGTCCACCCCGTCCGGTGTCCGGCCCCGGGTCACCGCTGTGCGGAGTTCCGGGTCCGACGGCCCCTGAGCGGCCACGCGATCGCCGTTGGCCGCGTGCACCGTGCGGTCGCGGTCGCCGTGGAACACGATCAGCGGCACGGCGTGGCGTTGTCCCGTCGCGCGCGCGCCGTCCCCCTTCATGGCCGCGAAGGCCGAGGGCACGTCCCGCGCGGAGCCGCAGGCCAGGCCGGAATGGACGCCGATCGCCGCGAACAGGTCGGGGTGGGTCATCGCCAGGATCGCGGCGGCAGCCCCGCCCGCCGACAGGCCCGCCGCGTAGACCCGCCTGTCATCGGCCGAGAACTCCGCGATCACCTGCCGGACGATGCCGGCGATCAGGGCGGGCTCGCCGCCCTCCCGCTGCTGGTCACCGGGCTCGTACCAGTTCCAGCACCGCTGCATGTTGGCCGAGCGCGGCTGCTCCGGATAGACCACCAGGACGCTGCGCGCCTCCGCGACCGCGTTCATCCGCGTGCCTGCGGCGAAGTCGTCCGGGTTCTGCGTGCAGCCGTGCAGCATCACCACGACGGGCAGGGCCTGGCCGGTGTAGCCGCTCGGTACGTAGACCTTGTAGTTTCGGGTCCCGGCCGCGCCGGTGAACGTGCGGGCCTCGAAGCGTGCCCCCTCCGGAAGCCGGGGCGCGGCCGGCGTCGCGCCGTCCCGCCCGTCGCGATCCGTGCCGATGCCGGCCTTCGCCAGCGCCTCCTGGACGGTGCGCATCACGGTGCCGGCGATGTCGCCCGCGGATCCGGCGTGGGGATGGCGGCCCGGACGTTCTCCGGCCGTCTCCGGCGCGACCCAGGCTTCGCCGGGAGCGGAGGGCGCGACCATGTCGAGGATGTCGGCCGCGTCCGCGCTCGGCGCACCCGTCTCGGTGGCGCTCCGGGCCGCCCCCGACCACAGCCTGAAGGCTGCGGCCTGACGCTCCTGAAGCCTGGCCATCGCCTCCGCGGCGCGGGCGGCACGGGCCGGGTCGACCTTCGGGAACGCGAAGCGCGTGAAGGCGGTCTTCGTGGCGTGATCCATCGGACGGGTCCTGGCTGAGCGGGAAGCGGGCGCGGCGGCGGGGAGAGGTGGAGCCGTCAGCTCGTCCGGTCGGCGAGCGCCGCCTTGACCGCGGGACTGGCCTGGAAGGCGCCGAGCACCTCGACCGAGGCGATGGCGGCGCGCGCCAGTTCGGGCGTGACGTCGAGGGCGATGCTGGCCAGCCCGAGCACCTGGATGTGCAGCGGCGCGCCCGCGTCGCGCGCCGCCTCGAGCGCCTGCTTCGTGTAGTGCGTCAGGCCCAGGCTGAGCTGCTTCCGGCTGACCGATTGCCTGACGGCCTCGCCCTGGCGCTCGATCTGATTGCGCACGGCGGTGCGGATGAAATCGGCACGGTTGGCGTAGAAGCCGTCGCGCACCATCAGGTCGATATGGCCGAGGTCGACGAAACCGAGGTTGAGCGTGATCTTCTCGCTGTCCGGCAGCCTGGGTCGCAGATCGTGCACCTTGTCGGCCATGTGAACCATCCATACGCCATCCGGTTGGATGGTCTGTAGATGGTGCGCAGATACGGCGGCGCAAGGGTTGCCGGTGACGACTCCAATCCGAGGGGCCGATCGCGACGTCTTCGAGGATGCGCGGAACTGCCTCGAGGACAGGAACAGCGCCGCGTCGGATCGAACCGCGGCAGGGCGCGGCCCTGCTAGGTCTCGCCGCGAGAAATCGATTCCGGATCCGGACGGGTCGTCAGGTTTGAGGCCGGCGCGCGATCGGTGCGGCCTCGTCCCATTCACGATCCTGCTCCGCCAGCAGGGCGGCGCGGCGGGCCGCCGCGCTCGCGGCGTCGCACGACGGTGCCGCCCCGGCCTCCTCCAGGGGACGCGGAGGCACCGGATCGGACGCCCGAGCGAGGTGGGTGAGCGTGGCGACGACGTGGTCCACGTCACCGGATGTCACGGCGCCTGTCCGGAGGAGCCCGAGACGCGAACACGTGGCGATGTCCGCACAGGAGGCGTCCGCGAGGCGGAGCGCTGCGATCTGACCCGCCGCGAGGGGCAGGCATCCGGCCGGCAGCCCGCGCAGCCGGCCGAGCCGCCGCGCCCGCGTGGCCTCGGGTGTGTGCATCTCCCGCGCGCCCGGGAGCCAGCGCGCCAGCACGTCGAGGATGAAGTGCCGGACGCGCTCGACGCGGATGGGACCGAACTTCCTGATCGCGGCGATCGCGACCGGAGAAGACTGGGCCAGATGACCGAGATCCGGGAAGCCGGCCTTCCGCAGGCGGGCGCGCAGGGACGCCGTCAGCAGGCCGCGCCCGAAGCCCTCGGCCGACAGACGCCGGATCGTGTCCGGGGACAGGTCGTCGAAGAGGGGAAGGCGGGCGCCGACCTCGGCCATGAGGCTGTCGGACCAGACGGCACGGAGGGATCGGTCGGGCATCACCGCGGCCGATAGGGCACTTGCCGGGTGTCCGCAACGAACCGTCACCGCGGGCCCGAGGGACGGGTGCCGAAACGGACCGTCGGACGCGGCATCGCTGGTCGCTCGCGACCGGCCCTGGCCCGCGCGTCGCCGCGGAAACCGTCCGATCAGACTACGATCTCACCGCGGTCAGTTCCTGGAGAGCGCAGTCGATCGCCCGGATGATCTGCTCGCTGGTTCGAACCACGTCAGCGTCTCGCGATAGAGCGACGACCGCTTGCTGCAACGCCCGGAACTGATCGAGCCGGATGGCCGGATCGAGACCGCGCGCGACGGCCGACTGTACGAGGCCGCGGACGAATTCACGCGCCAATTGCTCGTCGAACTCGTGCAAATTCTGGATCTCTGCCTCTCTACCGCGACACGTCTAACACCGTCCGGATGAGAAGGGATCCGCGCAGCAGCGAGTCGCCGAATCCGGCGTCTGGCCGCACGGCGTCATCGCGCGAGGGTGGCCTCCGCGATCCGGACGGCCGATTGCGCGTCCGCGGCGACGGCGTCCGCGCCGACGACACGGGCGCTGGCAGGCTCCCGCACGAAGAGCGGCCCGCCGACGATGACGCGCAGGTCCGGGTTGCACGACGCGGCGCGCAGTTTCGCCACGGACACCGCCATCACCGGCAGGAGGATGTCGCAGGACAGCGAGATGCCGACCAGATCGAACTGTTCGGCGCGGACCAAGCTGGCGGGGTCCTCGTCCGCTCCGTTGGTCAGGACCACGTCCCACCCCGCCTCGCGGAAGAAGCTCGCCACGAGCGCGAGGCTGAAGAGATGGGTCTCACCGGGACAAGGCATCAGCAGGACGCGGCGACCGTTCGCCGTCACGTCCACGCCCTCCAGATCCGCACACAGGGCGCGGGTCAGGTTCTGGAGGCGACCGAGCGCGAGCGCCACGTCGAGGAAGTCGGCGGCATCGTCTTCCCAGAGCTCGCCCAGATACCGCGCCGCGGGTGCGAACAGGTCGAGCAGCAGGGCATCCAGCGACAAGCCCTCTTCCAGGAGCGCGCGCACCCACTCGGCGTGCGGTTCGCCCTCCATCAGCGCTTGAGCGAGAGAGGCGACGCGCTCAGGCGTCGGTGATCGCGTCGTCGACGCGGGCGACGGCGGATCCGCCCGATGCGCGAGCGCCAGACGCGGCAGGATCTCGTCCTCGACGATCCGGGCGAGACCGGCCTGGATGATGGCCGAGTTGCGTTTGGCCGCTCCGTGAACGGACCAAGTCCGTCGGCCGACGCGGGCGCGCGCGACACCGATACCGGCCATTTCAGGCATTGGCTCCCCCGCCGACGCGGCACTATATGTTTTGTATCGGCACTAGGCAACTCGATTAGCGAACTATAATTCCGATCGCGGACGGATGATTTTGGCTACAGCCTGACGGAACTCACGTGCGCCGCGACCGGTGCGGGCTGTACAGGTCGGTACCGGCACAGAACTGCCGCCTCGGATGACGGTTCCCGTCAATCCGGCACGGCGGACAGGGCGCTCCGGAGCGAACGATCTTCACCGAGAGAGCCGGTCGTTCCGCGCCGCGGCGATTGATCCAAGTGAGTGCCCGCGCGCCGCGTTTGTGCGAGCGTAGACGATTGTGGGCTCGGCGGCCGGTGACCGCGTGATGCGCGCTGCCATGTCCAGTCGGCGGAGAGCCCGATGCCGCGATATTTCATCGTCACATCCGATCACATCACGGTCAAGGACGACGAAGGCGTGCAACTTTCCGGTCGGGACGCGCTGCGCGACACCCTTCGCCGGCTGCTGACCGACATCCTGCGCGATGAGGGCTATCGCACCGAGGTGAACGCGTTCACCGCTCAAGCCTACGACGAAGCGGGCAAGCTCGTGATGAGCGCGAGCGCCAGCTTCTCGGCGACAGATGTGTAGGTTGCAGCCTGTCCGTCGCCGAGGCGCGCGGGCGCTCCGTGGCCGCGGAGGCAGATCGGGTTCTCGCTGATCGACGGTGCGGCGGGTACAAGATCAGGGATGACGGAAGGCCTGCCGCGCTCGGCTGGTTTGACCGGCGGTCGCACCGGCATTCCCGGGCGAAGTGCGCGGGCCCCTCGCCGCGGCGGTTCCACTCTTCCCTGCTCCTCCCCGGCGAGAAAGAACCTGAAGACCTGTCGCCCCGATTCCCTTGTCCTCGGCCGGGAACGCGGTCTCAACATTCCCGAGACGGAGCTTAGCCCAGGAAGATGGCGAGCAGTTCGCCGGGGACTGTCGCCGTGCGCGGACCGCCTGGAAGGGCCCGCGCCCGGCGGCAGGCACATCCACGGAGTGCCTCAGTCGCGCGCCGCCTCGACGCTGGCGCGATCGACCACGGCGCGCAGCGCCTCACCGCCCTCCATGGCGAACCAGGCCCGCAACATGTCCGTCGTCTCCGGCGTGTCGCCGGGCCGCTCGCGGAACAGGTCGGCGCAGCGAGCCAGCTCGCGCGCCACGAAGATTTCCAGGAAGGCCGCACCACGGGTTCTCGCGAGTTCGGCGAGAGCGTCCTCCAGGACGCGCCGCATCATCTCGCCGACCATGGCCGAGATGTAGACGGCCTCCGCGCTGCCCTGTTCGGGCTCGTTCAAGCAAGTCTCCGATCTGCCCGGACGCGACCCCGAACTGAACAACGGGCAGACGATAAAGGCGGGTCCCGAGGCCGAAGCCTCGGGTTCTGTTGCTAGGCGTACCCACGCCCCGGAAGATTACGCCGCGAGGCGCATCTCCATGCCGACGTTGTCGTTGGCATTTAGAGTTTTGGTCAGGTGCCCGGAACGAGGGTTGCCCGCGCCGAGCCGGTCGAGTCCTTACCGAAAGCCGCATCTTACCCTGCCGAGGCAGGGCAGAACTCGCGATCCCTTTACCGCCCAGTCGAACCTGTTTCACCCCCAGCAGAAGCACCCTGGCAGCGCGCGATCCGCAACGCCGGACGCTCGCCCTCGTCCCCGCGCGGTATCCGGGGCAAGATGCTTCTGGTGGAGGCGCCGGGTACCGCCCCCGGGTCCTGAAGCGTTATTACGAACCGGTCATCAACCTCGCAGCCACCGTAACCCATCCCGGCCCGCCGGTCCATCGCGTGCACGCAGCGATCCTGGCCGGACATCGGTGGCGCCGCGGCCGCCGCGTGCCCATATGCGTGCGATCCCTCCGCGCAATTCCGTGCTCTGGGCCACGAAGCGGAGGCCGAGATGGCACGCGAACTCAAGACCGGCAAAGCGCAGGGCGTCACGCCCGAGGACTTCAACGAGCGCGTGAAGCGGCTCCTCGCCGACAAGCCGGATCCCCGCAAGGCCGAACCGGCACGGAAGAATTTCAAGGTCAACAAGCCGCTCGTGCGGAGCTGACAGACCGCTTCGGAGACGTTCGCCCGGCAGCGAACGTCTTCTCGGAACCCCGCGCGTGCTCGTGCAGGCATCGCAGGCATGGCAAGCTACGAGGCCGCAGCGCGAAGCGCCTCGGGATCCCTATATCTGCGCGATCAGTGGAACGGCTCAGGAGGAGCGACGATGGAAACCGAGAGGGCGGTGCTGGCCGGTGGTTGCTTCTGGGGCATGCAGGACCTCATCCGGCGCCAGGAGGGCGTCGTGTCGACCCGCGTCGGCTACACGGGCGGCGACGTGCCGAACGCGACCTACCGCAACCACGGCACCCATGCCGAGGCCATCGAGATCATCTACGACCCGGCGCGGACGAGTTTCCGGCGCATGCTGGAATTCTTCTTTCAGATCCACGACCCGACGACGCCGAACCGCCAGGGCAACGACAGGGGCCCGAGCTATCGTTCGGCCATCTTCTACACCGACGAGGGCCAGCGCCGCGTCGCCGAGGAGACCATCGCCGACGTCGACGCTTCCGGCCTGTGGCCGGGCAAGGTCGTGACCGAAGTGGCGCCGGCCGGCCCGTTCTGGGAGGCCGAGCCGGAGCATCAGGACTACCTGGAACGGCGTCCCGACGGATATACCTGCCACTTCATCAGGCCCAACTGGGTGCTGCCCGCGCGCGCGCCCGCCACCCAGAGCGCATAGGCTTATCGGCCCGAGGCCGCCGGACAGTCGGCGGTCTCGGGCCTCACGGTCGCGACGGTACCGCCGGGGGCCGCGGAGACGCGCCGGTCGTGACGCTGGCGGGCTCGCGGGCCGAGGCGCGTCCGACCGCTGCCGGACCGCCGCGTCGCGGACGCCATTCCGTCCGGCGGTGGTTGCGCGCGCTGCACCGCGCGAGCGACGAAGTCGCCGACGAGGCCCGGTGCGGTCAGCCCGCGAGTTCGGGCCTCGTCCGTCCGCCGAGATAGGCCGACCGGATCTCGTCGTTGGCCCAGAGGGCGTCGGGGGCGCCCTGCAGGACGAGCCGGCCCGTCTCCAGCACGTAGCCCCGATCGGCGACCGAGAGCCCCATCCGGGCGTTCTGCTCCACCAGCAGCACGGTGGTCCCGCGGCGCCGCACCTCGGCGATGATCGCGAACACCGCCTGGACGATCACGGGGGCCAAGCCGAGCGAGGGCTCGTCGAGGAGCAGGATGCGGGGCTTGGCCATCAGGCCGCGCGCGAGGGCCACCATCTGGAGCTGGCCGCCCGACAGCGTCCAGCCCAGGGCGTCGCCGAACCGGCGGATGTCCGGGAAGAGGTCGAACATCGCCTCGACCTCGTCGCGCAGCGCCCGCTTGCCGAGGCCGGCGCGGTTGGACGCGCCCAGCATGATGTTCTCGCGCACCGTGAGCCCCGGGAAGACCCGGCGCCCCTCCGGGACGTGGGCGACGCCGAGCCGCACGATCGCCTCGGGCTTCAGGCCCTCCAGCGGCCGCCCCTCCAGCAGGATCGTGCCGGCGGCGGGCCGCACCAGCCCGGAGATCGCCTTGAGGGTCGTCGACTTGCCGGCGCCGTTGGACCCCAGCAGCGTCACCACCTCCCCGGCTCCGACCGAGAAGGACAGGCCGCGCACCGCCTCGATCTCGCCGTAGCGGACGACCAGGTCGCGGATCTCGAGGAGTGGCGTGGCGGGCGTCGTCATCGCTGGGGTCAGGCCGGGGCGAGGTCGGTCTTGAGGCTCGCCGCCGGACCGGCGGCGGCGTCCTCGCCGAGATAGGCCTGGATCACCGCCGGCTCGCGCAGCACGGTCGCCGTGACGCCGTCGGCGATGCGGCGGCCGAAGTTCAGCACGGTGATGTGGCTCGCCACGTCGCTCACCAGCGTCATGTCGTGGTCGATGATCAGGATGGTCAGGCCCTTGGCGGCCATCCGGCGCAGGAGCACCGTGAGGGCATTCTTCTCGCTCGAATTGAGCCCCGCGGCGGGCTCGTCGAGGAGCAGCAGCACGGGGTTGCCGGCCAGCGCCCGCGCGATCTCGATCAGGCGCTGGTGGCCGTACGAGAAGCCGGAGATCGGCTCCTGCGCCCGCCCCTCCAGCCCCACGAAGGCCAGAGCCGCCCGGGCGCGGGCCTCTAGCCCCGCCCGGTCGCGCGCGCCGAGCGGGTTGTTGGGGCGCTCGGCGCCGATGACGACGTTCTCCAGGGCGCTCATGGAGCGGAACAGGCGGATGTTCTGGAAGGTGCGGCCGATCCCGGCCGCCGCCCGCCGGTGCGGGGACAGGCGCGTGACGTCCTGCCCCGCCAGCCGCACGGTGCCCCCCGTGGGGCTGTAGAGGCCGGACAGGACGTTCAGCGTCGTGGTCTTGCCGGACCCGTTCGGGCCGATCAGCGCGTGGATGCCGCCCCGCGCCACCGTGAAGCTCACCGCGTCCACGGCCTTGAGGCCGCCGAAGTGCTTGGACAGGTCCGACACCTCCAGCATCGGCGCGGCGGACGCCTCGCCCTGGCTCAGAATCAGTTCGGCGGCGGGCGGCGGGATCGGGCGGGCGCGGCGCAGGCGCCGGACCTGGTCGCCGAGGAAGCCCCAGATCCCGTCGGGCATGAACACCACGATCAGGATCACCGCGAGCCCGTAGATCGCGAGGTAGAGCCCGGGGATCTCCTTGAGGAAGCGGAGCCATTCCGGGATCAGGATCAGCAGGGCCGTGCCGATCACGGCGCCCACCGGCGAGCCGACGCCGCCGAGCAGCGCCATCGTCAGGAAGACGATCGACTCGGCGAAGGCGAACTGGTCCGGGCTGATATAGGTGAAGCTGCCGGCGAACAGCCCGCCGCCGAGCCCCGCCAGCAGCGCCCCGAGGGCGAAGGCCGCGACCTTGGTGCGGTAGATGTCGATGCCCGAGACCCCCGCCGCGAGCTCGTTGTCGCGCACCGCCCGCATGGCGCGCCCGAGCCGCGTCCGCGGCATGTGCCAGACGAGCCAGCCGACGACGGCCAGCACCAGCACGCACAGGGCGAGGTAGCTCTGCCCGTCCGCGAACAGGACCGGGCGGCGGATGTTCGGCACGCCGTCGGGCCCGTGCGTGACCGGGATCCAGTTGGTGAGGACCAGGGTGAGGATCTGCTGGAACGAGATCGTCACCATGGCGAGGTAGTGGCCGCCGAGCCGCAGCGTGGAGGCGCCGAGCGCGGCGCCCAGCACGACCGCGAGACCGAGGCCGGTGAGCAGGCAGATCCAGAAGTTCAGGCCCCCGTCGACCGTTCCGAGCCCGACCGCGTAGGCACCGATCCCGAAGAAGGCGGCCTGGGCGAGGTTGATCTGCCCGCACAGGCCGAGCACCACGGTGAGGCCGATCACCGCGATGGCGTAGGTCGCCGCCTGCATCAGGATGTTAAGGGCGTAGCCGCTGAGCGGCGTCGTGGCGGCCAGCGTCACCAGGGCGGCGGCCAGGACCGCGTAGGCGAGGCTCCCGAGGGGCAGGCGGCGGGGCGGGGGCGCGGGAGCCGCTGCGGCCGGGCCGGCGACGGTGGAGGGGCGACCGCTCATGCCTTCTCCGCCACGCGCTCGCCGAACAGGCCCTGCGGGCGCACGACCAGGAACACCACCAGCACCAGGAACGCGAAGGCGTCCTTGTAGGGGACCGAGATGTAGGCCGCCCCGAAGGTCTCGATGATGCCGAGCGCGAGGCCGCCGATGATCGCCCCGGTGACGTCGCCGAAGCCGCCGATGATCGTCGCCGCGAAGGCCTTGAGGGCGATCGTGGCCCCCATCTGGATCGACACGAACAGCACCGGCGCCACCAGGATGCCGGCGATGCCGCCGAGCACCGCGCTGTACACGAAGGTCAGCATGATCATGCCGGCCACCGGGATGCCCAGGAGGGCGGCCATCTCTTTGTCCTGGGACGTCGCCTGAAGCTTCTTGCCGACCAGAGTGTGCTCGAAGAACCAGTACTGGAACGCCACCAGGGCCGCCGTCACCGCGATGATCAGCAGGTACTGGCTGTCGAGGAAGACCGGCCCGAGCAGGAACCCTTGCGTCTCGAAGACGGGCGGGAGCACCTGGGGCTGCGGCCCGTAGAGGGCGAGCGTCGTGTTCGCCAGGAAGATCGAGGCGCCGATGGTCGAGATGATCACCGGCAGGTAGCTGCGGTGCCGCAGAGGGTAGTAGACGCCGAGATTGAACAGGGCGCCGAGCAGCGCCATCCCGCCGAGCGTCAGGAGGAGGGAGAGCCAGTAGGGCCACTGGAGGTCGACGGCGAAGACCACCATCAGGAAGGCCGCCACCATCGAGAACTCGCCCTGCGCGAAGTTCACCACGTTGGTGGCGCGGAAGATCAGCACGAAGCCGAGCGCCACCAGGGCGTAGACGGAGCCGATGCCGATCCCGGTGAAGAGGAGCTGCAGGATCAGGTCCATGCGGTCCGCACTCTCGCCTCCTTCTCCGGATGTCGTTCACGCACCCCGAACACGTCGGCCGGCTCACCCTTGGTAGAAGTCGATCCGCCGGTCGAAGACGATGTTGCCCTTGTCGTTGCGCACGACGTTGTAGCCGTGCAGGCCGTCGCCGTTCTTGTCGAAGTTGTAGGTTCCCTCGGCGCCCTCGTGGCCGCGCACCGCCAGGATCGCCTCGCGGACCGCCTGCGGGTCGGTCTTGCCCGCCGCGTTGATCGCCTTGGCCAGCACCGTGACCGCGTCGAAGGTCCAGGAGGACTGGTTGTCGGGCGCGATCTTCATCGCGGCGCGGTAGGCCTTGCCGTAGGCGCGCGCGGCGTCGCCCGACTCCTCGGCGTAGTCGGCCACGCCGTAGGTGCCGTAGAGGGACGGCCCGGCGAGCTTCAGGGCGGTGACGTTGGTGATCGAGGGCGAGCCGACCCAGGGCGCGGTGACGCCGAGCTGGCGCAGCTGCCGGGCGAAGATGCCGATGTCGTTCTCGAAGGTGAAGTACGAGCCGATCACGTCGGCGCCCGACTGACGGATCGCCAGCACGACCGGCGTGAAGTCCTGGCTCTGGTTGGTGTAGCCCTGGTCGAGGGCGACCGTGGCACCGCCCTTGGCGAGGCTCTCGGTCAGCGCCTTGGCGCCGCTGGTGCCGAAGGCGTCGGTGGAGTGGATGATCGCCCACTTCTTCTTGCCCAGCCCGTTGACGCCGTGCTCGGCGATCACCCGGGCCGAGAAGGTGTCGTTGGGGCGGAAGCGGAACAGCCAGGGATTGCCGAGCTGCGTCAGGACCGGGTCGGTGCCGCCGAAACAGACGGGTTTCCCCGTCTTCAGGATGTCGGGCGCCATCGCGTGGTTCTGGGTCGAGCGGATCGAGCCGAGGAACCCGACGAGGTCGCCCTGCGACGCCAGTTTCGAGAAGGCGAAGACCGCGCCGGGATTGGTGGTCTGATCGTCCTCCGTGACGATCTCCAGGGGCTTGCCGAGCACGCCGCCGGCCTTGTTGACCGTCTCCAGGGCGATCTTGGCCCCGGCGAGCGCGTAGCGGCCGGCATCCGCGCCGGGCCCCGTCACCGGGAGCACCATGCCGATCCGGACGGTCGACCCGGCGCCCTGAGCGCAGGCCGAGCGGATCACCCCCGGCGCCAGGCCGCCCGCGACTGCGGATGCGGCCCCCGTCAAGAAAACGCGGCGCGTCGTCCTCATTGGCGTATCCGTCCCACCGCCGATGCTCAGGCCCGGCGTTGGCGACGATGGTCCCTATTCCGCGCGCCGATGTCTATCCTGCAAACCTTCGACGCTCAGCTTCGATGAGAAGAAGCTCTCGGATCGTCACTCGACCGCTTTCGCTGCGGTGCGGCGAAGGCGAAGACGATGACGGCGAGATACCGCTCGCATACACTCTGTCCTGACGCGCGCTCGGAACGCGAAGATCCGAACAGGCGCGATCCGGAATGTGTACTATCAGGCAGAGATCCGGCGTTCCTCTGCGGCGCGGGCGAGCGCAACAGGCGCTATAGGATCGGTGTACGCGCGGGAGAGGCCTGACGCGACCGGCGCATTCGGCGAGGAGGCGCTTCCGTTTTCCAGCGAACCGTTGCACCGTCGAGCTTCCAGCACGGGGCATCGCGGCCTGAAGCGCGCGGCGTACGAGCGGGCGCGAGCCCGCCTCAACCGCGACCGGCCCCGTCATCCAGTCGCGAGGCCGAACCTCCCATGGCGCCCATCATCACGACGGTCGAGGATCTGCGGCGGGTCGCCAAGCGGCGGGTGCCGCGGATGTTCTACGATTACTGCGATTCCGGTTCGTGGACGGAGTCGACCTACCGCGCGAACGAGGCCGAGTTCGCCGGCATCAAGCTCCGCCAGCGCGTCGCGGTCGACATGACCGACCGTACCCTCGCCACGACGATGGCCGGTCAGGCCGTCGCGATGCCCGTCGCCCTGGCGCCGACGGGGCTCACGGGCATGCAGCACGCCGACGGCGAGATCCTGGCGGCACGGGCGGCGGAGGCGGCGGGGGTGCCGTTCACGCTGTCGACGATGAGCATCTGCAGCATCGAGGACGTCGCGGAGAACGTCAGCAAGCCGTTCTGGTTTCAGCTCTACTTCATGCGCGACCGCAGCTTCAACGATCGCCTCATCGACCGCGCGAAGGCGGCAGGCTGCTCGGCCCTGGTCCTGACGCTGGACCTCCAGATCCTCGGGCAGCGCCACAAGGACATCCGCAACGGCCTGTCGGCCCCGCCGCGGCTGACGCCGGGCACGGTTCTCGATCTCCTGACCAAGCCCCGCTGGTGCTGGTCCATGCTGCGCACGCAGCGCCGGACCTTCCGCAACATCGTGGGGCACGTGGACGGCGTGCGGGATACCCGCTCCATCTCGGCCTGGACGGCGGACCAGTTCGACCCGCGCCTGGACTGGGACGACGTGCGGCGGATCCGCGACCGGTGGCAGGGTCCCCTGATCCTGAAGGGCATCCTGGACGTCGAGGACGCCGAGAGGGCGACCGCGACCGGGGCCGACGCGCTCATCGTCTCGAACCATGGCGGGCGGCAGCTCGACGGCGCCCCCTCGTCCATCGCCGCGCTTCCCGGAATCGCGGACGCGGTCGGCCGGCGCGTCGAGGTGCTGATGGACGGCGGGATCCGCTCGGGCCAGGACGTGCTGAAGGCCGTCGCCCTGGGCGCGAAGGGCGTGTTCATCGGCCGCGCCTTCCTCTACGGGCTCGGCGCCTACGGGCAGGCCGGCGTCGCCCGCTCCCTGGAGATCATCCGCACGGAACTCGACATGACGATGGCCCTGTGCGGCCATCGCGACATCCGCGCCGTCGACCGGTCCATCCTCTGGACGCCCTCAGCGCAGGAGACCCGGGAGGATGCGCCGCCCGTGCGGCGCATCGGGCCCTGACGGCGGGCGACCACCGGTCCGATCCGGACCTTCACGGTGTCGCGGTTCCCGATCCGAATCCCTCGCCAATCGCGCATCGCCGCGGCCGAGGCGTCCCAGCGCGGCACCGGGCCGGGGCGCTCGCGCCGCGCCCGAGCCACAACGACAACGGCGCAGCGACCCGTGGGGTCGCTGCGCCGCTGGATCGGGCCGCCGAGGGGGGAAAGACGGCCTGCTGAATTCAATATGCCAGAAGAGCCGTCCGGGAGGTGCGCCCGAGCACATCCAAAAGGATGTGGCGCGGCAGCGACAGAGATCGGCCATCACCTGTGGACAGCGCGAAGCGCCCTCGATCCGTCAAGGTTCAGGAGCGAGCGTGATGCCCTCACCACCGATCCGACCCAGCCATGTTCGCCAGCCCGCACGCCTTCGTCCTGCACCATCGCGAGCGCCTCGCCGTGCTCGTCTCCTCGGCCCTGTTCCTCGCGGGCGCGCTGCCGCTGTTCTGGGCCATCGGCTGACCGTTCAGGCCCGCCGCGCTGACCGAGCGTCCGGGCACGCTGTCCCGGCGCCCCGCATCGTGTCCGGCCTATCGACGCCTTCGAAGCAGGGCGCCGCTCCGCTCGGAAGGCGTCGCGGCCCGGGGAGGCTCAACGCGGCTTCGCCGATCCGCCCGGCGCCCAGCCGTGGGCCTGGATGGCCGTCGTCAGCTTGCCCTGCATCTCGGGCATCACCGACTGGATCCATTGCTGCATGCCCGCGAGCTGGATCTGAGCGAGCTGCGGCTGGGCCGCCGCGAGGCGCTTCCCGGCGGGGGTCGCGTAGAAGGCGGCGATGGCCTGCAACTCGTCCTTGTTCAGCACGGTGGCGAAACCGCGCGCCTGGATGTCGAGCAGCTCGTCGTAGTGCGCCGTGAGCGTCGGCATGACGACCTCCTGCACCAGCACCTGCGCCTTGTCGGGCTCCTTGATCCCGATCTGCTGCATCATGCCGATCATGGGGGCCGCCATCGAGCCGAGCGTCGCGGCGCGATCACCCTGCATCTGCGCGACGGTCTCCCGGGCAACCTTCAGCAGGGCCGGATCCGGCGCGGTCGTGGGCGCGGGCTTCGGGGCCGGTTGTGCCAGTGCCGCACCGATCGGGAAGGAGGTCAGGCACAAACCGACGACGAGGGCAGAGAAGCGCATGGCGGTCCCGTTCACGAGCGCCGCGCGGTCCACAAGGCCGCGCGGCCGGTCCGGGTAGCTACCACAGCTCCGAACAGGATCGATGACAGCGCCGGATCGCCCGGCACCGCGTCGCGCGCGGCGGGCCCTGAACTCGGGGTGCCGATCAGCACCGAGATCCGGCGGTCGCGGGCTCATGGTGTCCGCATCGAGGAATGGGAGGACACCATGCGTCAAACGTTTCTGCGGACCGGCGGTGCGGCCGCGCTGGTCGCTCTGGCACTCTGCGCCACCCCGCCGGCCGCTCAGGCGCGCGGCATCGGCGTCGGCGGCGCCGTGGCGCTGGGCATCCTCGGCGGCGTCGTGGCCGGCAGCGCCATCGCGTCCGCCAACAGCGGGTACTACCCGGGTCGCCCCGTCTACGCCGCGCCCGACCCGTACGGCGCCTGCCACTTCGAGCGCCGCGCGTACATCGATCCGTACGGGTACGAGCACGTTCGGCGGATCGAGGTCTGCGAGTAGGCCGAGCCCCGTCCCGGAGATCGCGGAGCGGCGACCCGGCGTCGCCGCGCGCGGCCTCGCCCGCTAGGCCCGGCCTGATCGCAGGCGTGCGACCTCGCTCGGCCCGATCTCCAGGTAGAACCGGATCGCATCGTCGACGAGTGCGTCGGGCGTGACACCCGCCGCCTTCGCGGCCCGAGCGACCTGGAGGCCGAGCGCGAGGTCGATCCGCAGGTCGGCGCCCCGGCTCGACGGCGCCGGTGCGGCGGTCGGGGCCGGTACGGGCGCGGCGCTGCTCCGCGACTCGAGCTTGCCGAGCTTCGCTTCGCGACGCCCCCTGTGGACGAGCGCGTCGGCGCGTTCGTTGAGGCGGTCGCCGGCATGCCCCCGGACCCAGGTCCACTTCACGTCGCGCGCCGCGTTCAGTTCGTCGAGGCGCTTCATGAGATCGACGTTCTTCACGTCACCCGTCGTCGAGCGCCAGCCCCGCGCCTTCCAGCCGCGCATCCACTCGGTCACCGACTTGACGACGTACTGGCTGTCGCACCGCATCTCGATCGCGGCCCCGGCGGGGAAATGCTCGAGGCCCTTGATCGCGGCCGTCAGTTCCATCCGGTTGTTGGTCGTGGTGCCGGGCTCCCCGCCGCACAGCTCGATCGTGCCGTCCGGGGCCGCGATGACGACGCCCCACCCCCCCGGCCCGGGGTTCGGGTCGCAACCGCCATCGGCATAAACGATCATTCGCATCGTGGCGTCAGCCCTCTCGTACGGGTGGTCGGTGGACGGGCGCCATCGAGGCCCGACATCGGCCGACCGATGGTCGCCCCGGCCCGAGCCGGCATCGCCGGCGAGCGCGGCGGCACCTCTAGCACCGATCGCGCGCCGCGGCAGGGCCGGGTGAGGCGCGCGTCGGCGAGCGAGCGGTGTCCCGAAGCCCCGCGCCGACGGGCGGGCCCGGTGCTGGCGACGAAGGCGCATTCGTGTGAAACGCGCCGCACGGACGGAGATCGATATGCGCCGGAATGGCTGAGGATGGGATTGCCGATTCGGGCCGCGCCTGGCGTCGGCTCGCCGCGGCGACGGCGCTCGGCACGGTCGGAGGCGTCGGCATGTGGTCGGTCGTCGTCGTGCTGCCCGCGGTTCAGGCCGAGTTCGGGGTCGATCGGGCAGCGGCCGCCCTGCCCTACACCCTCACGATGGTCGGCTTCGCGGTCGGCGGCCTCCTGATGGGCCGGCTCGCGGACCGCATCGGCATCGTGCCCCCGCTGCTCCTCGGCACCGTCTGCCTGGCCCTCGGCTACGGGCTCAGCGCCCTCGCGACGAACCTCTGGCAGTTCGCCCTCGTGCACGGCGTGCTCGTCGGGGCGCTCGGCAGCTCGGTCGCCTTCGGACCGCTGATGGCCGACGTGTCGCGCTGGTTCTCGCGCCGGCGAGGGCTCGCCGTCGCGCTGTGCGCGTCCGGCAATTACCTCGCGGGCACGCTCTGGCCACCGGTGGTGGAGCGCGCGGTCCACGCGTACGGCTGGCGCGCGACGCAGGTCGGAATCGGCCTGTTCTGCCTCGTCGCCATGCTGCCCCTCGCGCTGGCGATGCGGGGCCGACCGCCACGGGCTTCGGCGACGCGCGCGGCCGGTCCGCAGGCCGTGACGACGCTGTCGCCCGCGGCGCTGCAGGGCCTCCTCGTCGTGGCCGGCACCGCGTGCTGCGTGGCGATGGCGATGCCGCAGGTCCACATCGTGGCGTACTGCAGCGATCTCGGGTACGGCGTCGCCCGCGGCGCGCAGATGCTGTCGCTGATGCTCGGTTTCGGCATCGTCAGCCGGGTCGCGTCGGGCTTCGTCGCCGACCGGATCGGCGGTCTCGCGACGCTGCTGGCCGGTACGCTGCTGCAGGCGGCGGCGCTCGCGCTCTACCTCGCGTTCGACGACCTGACCTCGCTCTACGTGATCTCGGCCCTGTTCGGCCTGTTCCAGGGCGGCATCGTGCCGGCCTACGCGATCATCGTGCGCGAGTACCTCCCGGCCGAGGAGGCCGGGGCGCGGATCGGTGCGGTGCTGATGGCGACGCTGGCCGGCATGGCGCTCGGCGGCTGGCTCACGGGGGCGATCTTCGACGCCACCGGCTCCTACCGTGCGGCGTTCGTCAACGGGCTGGCCTGGAACGCCGTCAACGTGGCGATCGTGCTGTGGCTGATCCACTGCCGTCGGGCGCGCACGAGTCCGGCCGCGCTCTGAGGGCTCCGGACCCGCCCCCCCCGGGATCTCGGGCCGTCCCGCCGGTCGCGGCTCCGCGCGCGTCTCACGCGTGCGCCTTCTCCGCGGGTCACGGCGCGGCCGATCCCGCCGCGGGCACGGGCAGCACGTCTGGCCGGAAGAACAGGCCCGCCTTCAGGCTGTCACCGATGCGGTGCGCGCGCTCGATCAGGAGGGCGGCAGGTTCGGGCGGGAAATGGGCGGAGGCCGTCTCCCCGAACAGGTCGAGCCACCGCGCGAAGTGCTCGGGCTCGAGGCGGCCCAGCGCGAGATGCTTGCCGAACGGGTTGCCCTTGTAGCGGCCTGACTTGAAGAGGACCGAGGACCAGAACGCCCGGACGGTCTCCATGTGCCGCGGCCAGTCCGGGTCGGGGATCGCGGCCGCGAAGACGGGTCCGATCAGCGCATCGCCGCGCACGCGCCCGTAGAAGGCATCGAGAAAGCGGGCGAGGCTGGCTTCGTCGAGCGCGACATCGGGCATGATCGTGAGATGCCGGCAGACCCCGCTCTCTTCAAGGGGGATCGGACGGCCGCCGGATCGGAGCCGGAGGGGACGGCGCGCGTCAGGCCTCGGCCGACGCCGGGCGCGGCCGCCATTGACGGCGGTATCGCGCCAGAATAAATGATGGTCATAATTATTTTGGGCGATCGGCTGCGACGGGGCTCGGTGATGGACGCGCGATGGGTGATCGGGTTCGCCGGTTTGGCACTCGCGGCATGCTCGCCGGCCGAGACCGCCGTCACGCCGGAGCCGCCGCTGGTGCAGACCGTTGCGGTCGCGCCCGCCTCGGCGGCGGTGGCGCGCTACACCGGCGTGATCCGGGCGCGCACCGAGAGCAACCTCGGCTTCCGGGTCGGCGGCAAGATCTTCGAGCGCCTCGTCGACCCGGGCGACCACGTGCGCCTCGGCCAGCCCCTGATGCGGCTCGACCGGACCGACTTCACCCTGGCGCTCAACGCGGCCCGCGCCTCGGTCGAGGCGGCCCGCGCGCAGATGATCAAGGCCAGGGCCGACGAGGAGCGCAGCCGCAAGCTCGTCGGCGACGGGTGGACCTCCAAGCAGACCTACGACCAGAACAAGGCGGCCGCCGACGCGGCCATCGCCCAGTTCGCCAACGCCGAGGCGCAGGCGAGCCAGATCGCCAACCAGGCCGGCTATTCCGAGCTCCAGGCCGATGCCGACGGGGTCGTGATGGAGGTGCCGACCGAGCCGGGCCAGGTCGTCGCCGCCGGGCAGACGGTGGTGAAGCTCGCCCGCGACGGCGCGCGCGAGGCGGAGGTGTTCCTGCCGGAGGGGAGCCGGCAACGCGCGAAGGGCACGGCGTCGGCCACCCTCTACGCCGAGGGCGAGACGACCTACCCGGCCAAGCTCCGGGAATTGTCGGCCACGGCCGATCCGGCGACCCGCACCTACCGCGCCCGCTACATCCTGTCGGGCGGGGGCGAGGCCGCGCCCCTCGGGGCGACCGTGACGCTCCAGCTGATCCCTGCCCAGGGGCAGGCGCGGGCTTCGGTGTCCGTGCCGCTGGGGGCCCTGTTCGACCAGGGCGGCGGCTCGGCCGTCTGGCGCTACGACGCCGAGACCCAGACCGTCGCGGCGCAGCCCGTCACCGTCGCGCGCCTGTCGGAGGAGACCGCGGAAGTCGCCTCGGGCCTGACGCCCGGTGACCGGATCGTCGCGCTCGGCGCCCATCTGCTGAGAGCGGGCGAGAAGGTCCGTCAGGCCGACGCCAGCGTCGTGGAGGCCGGTCGATGAACGCCTCCGGCTTCAACCTCTCGGCCCTGGCGGTGCGCGAGCGCGCCGTCACGCTGTTCCTCCTGCTCGCCGTCACCGCGGCCGGGATCTTCGCCTTCGAGAAGCTCGGGCGCGCCGAGGACCCGACCTTCACGGTCAAGACCATGGCGGTCTCGGCCGCCTGGCCCGGCGCGACCACCGACGAGATGCAGCGGCAGGTCGCCGACCCGCTGGAGAAGCGGCTCCAGGAGCTCGTCTACTACGACCGCGTCGAGACGACCGTCCGCCCCGGCCTGATGCTGATGAAGGTCTTCTTCAAGGACAGCATGCCGCCGGCCCGGCTCCAGTCGGAATTCTACCAAGCGCGCAAGAAGCTCTCCGACCAGGCCTCCGGCCTGCCGCGCGGCGTGCTCGGGCCGCTGTTCAACGACGAGTTCTCGGACGTCTACTTCGCCCTCTACGCGCTCCAGGCCCAGGGGCTGCCGCACCGGCATCTCGTGCTCCGCGCCGAGGAGATGCGCCAGCGCCTGCTGCGCGTGCCCGGCGTCGAGAAGATCAACATCCTCGGCGAGCAGGCGCAGAAGATCTTCGTCGAAGTCTCCTACCAGCGCCTCGCGACCCTGGGCATCACCGGCCAGCAGCTGCTGGCGGCGCTCGCCAACCAGAACGACGTGACGCCGGCCGGCTTCGTCGAGGCCGACGGCCCGCGGGTCTACCTGCGCCTCGACGGCGCCATCGACGGCCTCGACGCGATCCGCGACCTGCCGGTGGCGGCCGGCGACCGCAGCCTCAAGCTCGGCGACATCGCCGAGGTGAAACGCGGCTACGAGGACCCGAAGACCTTCGCGATCCGCAACGACGGCGCGCCGGCCCTGGTGCTCGGCCTCGTGATGAAGCCGGGCTTCAACGGACTCAGCCTGGGCGAGGCGCTGAACGCCGAGGAGGTCGCGATCCATCGCGATCTCCCGACCGGCATCACCTTCACGAAGATCACCGACCAGGCGAGGGTGATCGACGACGCCATCCACGAGTTCATGGTGAAGTTCTTCACAGCGCTCTCGGTGGTGATCTTCGTCAGCCTCGTGGCGCTCGGCTTCCGGGTCGGCATCGTGGTGGCGCTGGCGGTGCCGCTCACCCTCTCGGCCGTGTTCGTGGTGATGATGATCACCGGCCGCGACTTCGACCGCATCACGCTCGGCGCGCTCATCATCTCACTGGGCCTCCTCGTCGACGACGCCATCATCGCCATCGAGATGATGGTGGTGCGCATGGAGGAGGGCGCCGACCGGGTCTCGGCGGCGACCCATGCCTGGAGCGCCACCGCCGCGCCGATGCTGACCGGCACGCTCGTCACCATCGCGGGCTTCCTGCCGGTGGGCTTCGCCGCCTCCACGGCGGGCGAGTATGCCGGCAACATCTTCTGGGTGGTGGCCTTCTCGCTGATCGTCTCGTGGGTCGTGGCCGTGACCTTCACGCCCTACCTCGGCGTCAAGCTCCTGCCGAACATCGAGACGGTCGAGGGCGGCCACGCCGCGATCTACGCCACGCGGAACTACCAGCGCCTGCGCCGGGTCGTGCGGCTCTCGGTCGACCACAAGTGGATGGCCGCAGGCATCACCGTGGCGCTGTTCGCCGCGGCCGTCGTCGGCATGGGCAAGGTCGAGAAGCAGTTCTTCCCGAACTCGGAGCGCTCCGAGCTCATCGTCGAGGTGACGCTGCCGACCGGGTCCGCCTTCGCGACCACCGAGGCCAGCGTCCGGAAGGTCGAGGCGGCCGTGCGCGCGCTGCCCGAGGCGGGCGAGATCACGAGCTATATCGGCCAGGGCATGCCGCGCTTCGTGCTCTCGTTCGACCCGGAGCTGCCGGACCCCGCCTTCGCGCAGATCGTCGTCCAGACCGCCGATTCCCACGCCCGCGACGTGCTGCGCGGCAAGGTGCGCCGTCTCGTGGACGACGGCCGCTTCCCCGAGGCGCGGGTGCGGGTGCTGCAGATCGTGTTCGGGCCGCCGGTGCGCTTCCCCGTCGCCTTCCGGGTGGTCGGGCCCGACCTCACCGTCATCCGGGGCATCGCCGCGGAGGTGCGCGACGTCATGATGGCCAACCCCAACATGCGCCTCGTCCACCTCGACTGGGGCGACAGGACGCCGACCCTGCACCTCGCCCTCGACCAGGAGCGCCTGCGCCTGATCGGCCTGACGCCGAAGGAGGCCGGCCAGCAGTTGCAGAGCTACCTCAACGGCACGCCCGCGACCCAGGTCCGCGAGAACCTCCGCTCCGTGGACGTGCTCCTGCGCAGCCCCGGCCCCGAGCGCCGCTCGCTCGGCGACATCGGCGACCTGACGCTGGCCACGCGGGACGGGCGGCAGGTGCCGCTCTCCCAGGTCGCGCACCTGGAGAGCCGCAACGAGGACGCGGTGCTCAAGCGCTACAACCGCGAGACCTACATCCGCGTGCAGGGCGACGTGATCGACGGCAAGCAGCCGCCGGACATCCACGCGCAGATCGTCCCCGAACTCGCGGCCATCAAGGCGAGGCTGCCGCCCGGCTACCGCATCGACACGGCCGGCTCGGTGGAGGAGAGCGAGAAGGCGATGAAGGCGCTCGTCACGGTCTTCCCGCTGATGCTGATCGTGACCCTGACGGTCATCATGCTGCAGGTCCGCTCGTTCACCACGATGGTCATGGTGTTCGCGACCGCGCCGCTCGGCCTCGTCGGGGCGGTCCCGACGCTGCTCGTCTTCCACCAGCCCTTCGGCTTCAACGCGATCCTCGGCCTGATCGCGCTGTCCGGCATCCTGATGCGCAACACGCTGATCCTGGTGGACCAGATCCACCACGACCGGGCGGCGGGCCTGTCGGACTACGAGGCCATCGTCGAGTCGACGGTGCGGCGGGCCCGACCGGTGATCCTGACGGCCGCTGCCGCGATGCTCGCCTTCGTCCCGCTGACCCACTCGGTGTTCTGGGGGGCGCTGGCCTACGTGCTCATCGGCGGCGTCGGCGTCGGGACCCTGCTGACCCTGCTGTTCCTGCCGGCGCTCTACGCACTCTGGTTCCGGGTGGCGCGGGACGCGCGCGCGACGCGGACCGCACCCGGCCCCGCACCGGTGCCCGTTCCGGTCGAGCCCTGACCCGGCCGCCCCCCACCGATGCCCAGCTCGGGGCATCCCGCGATCGCGCGCTCGGGTCCCGGGCGCGCGGTGCGCCGACCGGCCCGCGCTTCGCCCCCTCGCGCGGGCCGGTCGGCAGCCCTGAACGGCCGCCGCGGCGCGACCGCGACGCCGCTCTCCGCCCGGCCTCGGGCATCCGCGGCTCGCCGTCCCTTCAATAAATGACATCTCGCATCTATGTGAGGAGGCGGAGCGGAGGACGGTACGATGCCGAGGGTCTCGCAGGAGCAAGCCAAGCTGAACCGCCAGCGCGTGGTCGAGGTCGCCTCGGCCCTGTTCCGGGAGCGCGGCCTGCACGGTATCGGCGTCGTCGACATCATGGCGGCCGCGGGCCTGACCCATGGCGGCTTCTACGGTCAGTTCGCCAGCAAGGATGCCCTCGCTGCGGAGGCGTTCGACGCGGCGATCAGCGCCGAGTACCGGGCCAACCTCGACGCCTTCATCGAGAATTACCTCTCCCTGGGGCATGTCCGCACGCCGGGGAGAGGCTGCCCCGTCGCGGCGCTGGTGAACGACGTCGGGCGTGAGCCGCCCGGAAGCGCCCTGCGGGCGCGGTTCACCCAGGGGGTCAAGGGGCTCGCCGGTCTCATCGCGGACAGGCTGCCCAGAGCGTCGAAGGAACGCCGCCGGCAGCGCGCCCTGATCGCGCTGTCGACCATGGTGGGGGCGGTGGTGCTGGCCCGGGGCGTCGACGACGAGGCCCTGGCCGGTGAACTGCTCGAGGCGGCGCGCTCCACGATCCCGGGCTGAGCCGGTCCGAGGCGGCACCCGGCTCGGGCCGCCTCACCGCCGGGACGGGGACGGGCGATGCGACGGCCCCAGATGCCGCGACGGCGCGCGCGGCCCGCCGGGCGGGCCGCGGGTTTCGGATCGACGGTGTCCGTCACGGCCGTCCGGCGCGTCCGGACGGAGGGTTGCGGGCCGTCAGCCCTCCGCCTTGGCGAGGAAGTCGAAGTCGCAACCCTCCGGAGCCTGCGTGACGCTGCGCCGGTAGAGCGCCTTGTAGCCCCGGGCCGGGACCGGCGGCGGCCGGTGGTCGGCGAGCCGGCGGGCGATCTCGTCCTCCGCGACCAGGAGATCGACGCGCTTGTCCCGGATCGACAGGCGGATGCGGTCGCCGTCGCGCACCGCGGCCAGCGGTCCGCCCACCGCGGCCTCCGGGGCCACGTGGAGGACGATCGACCCGAAGGCCGTGCCCGACATCCGCGCGTCGGAGATGCGCACCATGTCCTTCACGCCCGCCTGCGCCAGCTTCTTGGGGATCGGCAGGTAGCCCGCCTCCGGCATGCCGGCCGCGTGCGGGCCGGCATTCTGCAGGACGAGGATGTCACCGGGCGCCACGTCGAGCGCGGGGTCGTCGATGCGCGCCGACAGGTCCTCCAGGCCGGTGAACACCACCGCCCGGCCCTCCGACTCGAACAGGTCGGGCGTCGCCGCCGCGCGCTTGAAGATCGCCCCGTCGGGCGCGAGGCTGCCGGACAGGGCCACCAGGCCGCCAACCGGCGACACGGGATCCGCCGCGGTGCGGATGACCGCGCGGTCGACCCAGGACTCCGGCTCGTCCAGGCGCTCGGCGAGCGTCCGGCCCTCCACGTCCACGGTGTCGAGATGGAGGAGCGGGCGCAGCTCGCGCAGGAGCGCGCCCATGCCGCCGGCGGCGTGGAAATCCTCCATGTAGCCCTGCCCCACGGGCTTCAGGTCGACCAGCACCGGCGTCTCGTCGGAGATCTGGTTGAAGCGCTCGGGCGAGATCCGGATGCCGAGCCGCCCGGCGATGGCGGTGAGGTGCACGATGGCGTTGGTCGAGCCCGACACCGCCATCAGCACGCGGATCGCGTTCTCGACCGACTTCTGCGTGATCACCTGGGAGGGCCGGATCCGCGTCTCGATCAGCCGCACCGCCGCGCGGCCGGTCTCCTCGGCGGCCACCAGCCGGTCGGAATGCACCGCCGGGATCGCGGCGGTGCCCGGCAGCGACATGCCGAGCGCCTCCGCGATGCACGCCATGGTCGAGGCCGTGCCCATCACCGCGCAGGTGCCGGCCGTGACGGAGAGCCGACCCTCGACCTCGGCGATCTCCTCGGCGTCGACGGTGCCGGCCCGGTACTTGGCCCAGAAGCCCCGGCAATCCGTGCAGGCGCCGAGCCGCTGGCCCCGGTGGCGGCCGGTCGACATCGGGCCGGTGACGAGCTGGATCGCCGGCAGGTCGGCGGAGGCCGCGCCCATGAGCTGGGCCGGCACGGTCTTGTCGCAGCCGCCGATCAGCACCACCGCGTCCATGGGCTGGGCCCCGATCATCTCCTCGGTGTCCATGGCCATGAGGTTGCGGTACATCATGCTGGTCGGGTTGAGGAAAACCTCGCCGAGCGACACGGTCGGGAACGGCCGCGGCAGGGCGCCGGCCGCCAGCACGCCGCGGGAGACCGCCTCCACCAGCTCGGGCATGCCCCGGTGGCAGTTGTTGAAGCCCGACGGCGTCATGGCGATGCCGACCACCGGCTTGTTCAGCAGGCCGACCGAGATGCCCATCGAGCGCGCGAAGGAGCGGCGCAGGTACCGGGCGAAGTCGCGGTCGCCGTAATTGGTCAGGCCGCGGTCGAAGCCGTGCGGTTCGTCGGTCATGGTCGTCTCCTCGCGTGGGCGGCCCGGGTCGCCCCGGCCGTCCGGTCTGTCTCAGCGGTCGCCGGGCTCCCGGCTCCCGGAGCGCGCGTCGAGCAGGTCCTCGCGCGCGTCGTCCCACCCCTGTCGTTCGCGCCGCGTTCCCGGCGGCGCGCCGCCGGATCGGTTGCGGCCGCCGACGGCATCGGGGTGCGGACAGGCATGTCCCAGTCCGGCGCCGATGACGAGGCCTCTCAAGGCATGGCCCATCGGATAGGTGTCCGAGAAGGGGCCGCGCGGGTTCCGGAGCGCGAAAAGCGCGGCCGCGTCACCGCGCCCGGTGCCGGCCCCCACGGCGGCGCCCGCGTTCCGCACGATCCGTCCGGCGTTGCATCCGTAGCGGGACAGAGATCGCTCAGGCGGCGGGCGATCTGTAAGACGGTTCCGGCGTCGGCGGCCCCGGCGCTTCGCGGCAACGGGCTACCGGGTCACGTCATGGATTTGCGCAGAGCCGCGGTCGGGCTCACCCGTCAGGTGCGTGACGCCGTCCGCGGCCGGCCGGGCACCGTGTCACCGCGCGGCTCGACGGGGCGCGCGAGGACCGGGCTGTCGCGGCGATCGCTGGGCATCCTGCTCGTCCTCGCGGCGACGGCCGTCTGGCTGGCCGTCGCCCTCGTGCCCAACCTCCTCGGGAAGGGCGGAGCCCTGTGGGCGATCGTGCACGGCGCGTGCGTCCCCCACGCGTTGCGCGGACAGGGCCCCGCACCGTGCAGCCTCGTCGACCTGGAGGGCGGGGTCGAGAAGGGATACGCCATCCTCAAAGACCTTCGCGGGCGGGCGCAGTTCCTCCTGATCCCGACGGCGCGCATCACCGGCATCGAGAGCCCCGTGCTCCTCCAGCCCGGCACGACGAACTACTTCGCCAAGGCGTGGCGCGCCCGAACCTTCGTGGAGGAGCGTCTCGGCCATCCGCTCGACCGGCGGGACGTCAGTCTCGCGGTGAATTCGCAGCTAAGGCGGACTCAGGGGCAGCTGCACATCCACATCGACTGCGTCCGCCAGGATGTCCGCGACACCCTCTGCCGCCTCGCACCCACGATCGGGGATCGCTGGGCCCCTCTCGCGGAGCCGCTGGTCGGTCGCCCGTACAGGGCGATGCGCGTGCTCGGCGAGGATCTCGGCACCGCGGACCCGTTCGACCTGCTGGCGCGCGACGACGGGGCGCGCTCGGCCATGGGCGAGCACGCCCTGGCTGTCGTGGGCGCCGAGTTTCCGGGCGCGAAGCCGGGCTTCGTGCTCCTGGACGGTCTGGTGACCAGCCGCTTCGGCAAGGCCTCCAACGGCGAGGTCGTGCAGGACCACACCTGCGCCGTGGCGGCGGAGCCCGCGTCGAGCGGGTTTCGGCCACTGGAAGACTGACGCGGGCGGATCCGGCTTCCGCCGCGGGTCGGGTTGCGCGGTGCCGGCCGCGGGCCGCATTCCGGCCGGCCCTCGCGTGAGCAACGTCGCGGCGGCCGGCAGCGGCGCTGCCTGCGCGCAAGTCTTATAAATGACCTTAAATCTGCGCCGACGCCCGCAGCGGGGCGGGTAGCCCGAGACAAGGGCCGACTCTGACGCGTGCCAAGTCGACGATCATCCCGACGAGAGCGTCCGCGAGAGCCGGTCGAACTCCGCCCATCCGCCGCCGGTCCCCTCTCGCACGGGACATCTCGGTGCAGCCACCGGGGGCTCGGTACTCAGGTCATATATATGACACATGAATATTGACAGAGCTTCCCGGGGGCGTATCCTCGATCCGACGCCGACGAGGTCGCGGACTTCGCAAGATCGGCGCGCGGACAGGTGAGGAGCGCCATGACGGCACGGAGCATCATCCGGCTCGTCGGGACGGTCGCGGTCCTATGGGGGGCGCTCGGCGCCGCCCGGGCCGAGGTCTCGACCGTGCGGCTCGCCAAGCAGTTCGGGATCTCCTACCTGCCGCTCACCGTGATGGAGGAGGAGGGCCTGCTCGAGAAGCAGGCCAAGCAGCGCGGGCTCGACGTCAAGGCCGAGTGGCTGCGCTTCACCGGCGGCTCGGGGATGAACGAGGCCCTGCTCTCCGGGAACCTCGACCTCGCCTCCGGCGGCGTCGGCCCGTTCCTGACGATCTGGGGCCGGACGCAGGGCAATCTCAAGGTCAAGGGCGTGGCGGCGCTGAACGCGATGCCGCTCTGGCTGGTCACCATCAACCCGGCGGTGAAGGCGATCACGGATTTCGGGCCCCAGGACAAGATCGCCCTGCCGACCGCCAAGACCTCGATCCAGGCCATCACCCTGCAGATGGCCGCCGAGAAGGCCTTCGGGCCGGGCCAGCAGGCCAAGCTCGACCCGCTCACCGTCTCGATGGGGCATCCGGACGCGCAGACCGCCATGATGGGCGGCCGCTCCGAGATCACCGCCCATTTCGGCTCTCCGCCCTTCCAAGAGATGGAACTGAAGGACCCGCGCGCCCGCAAGGTGCTCGACAGCTACGACGTGATGGGCGGCCCCCACACCTTCAACCTCGTCTGGGCGACCAGCCGCTTCGTCACCGAGAACCCCAAGGTCACGGCGGCCTTCCGGGCGGCGCTGGAGGAGAGCCTCGCGCTGATCCGCGACGACCCGGCCCGGGCCGCCGCCCTGTGGATCAAGGCCGAGGGAGCGAAAATCTCGCCCGAGGAGGCCGTGGCCATCATCCGCGCGCCGCAGAACGCCTGGACCACCAAGCCCGAGCGGATGCTCGCCTACCTCGCGTACATGAACCGGGCCGGGCTGGTCTCGGCCAAGGCCGACAGCGAGAGCGAGCTGTTCTTCCCCGATCCGACCGCTGCCGGCGCCCCGAAGGAGGCCAACCGGTGACGGCTCCCGTCGGCCACGCGGCCGTCGACCCGGACGCAGGCGAGACGCTGCGGGTGCATGTCCGGCGCGGCGAGACCGTCGCGGACTACGCGGTGCCGCGCCGGGCCAACCAGACGGTGCTCGACGTCGTCACCGAGATCCAGCGCGACCAGGACCCGACCCTCGCCTACCGGTTCGCCTGCCGGGTCGGCATGTGCGGCTCCTGCGGCATGACGGTGAACGGGCGCCCGCGCTGGACCTGCCGCACCCGGGTCGCCGCCGTGGCGCCGGACGGGGTGCTGACGCTCGAGCCCCTGCGCAACCTGCCGGTGGTGAAGGACCTCGCGGTCGACATGGAGCCCTTCTTCGAGAAGTGGCGCCGGGCCCACGGCTTCTTCGAGCCGGGCGAGAACCCGCCCGAGGATTTCGCGGTCGTGGCACCGGAATCCGCCGCGCGCCGGGAGGTCGATGCCGGCATCGAGTGCATCAATTGCGGCGTCTGCTACGCGGCCTGCGATCTGGTGACGTGGAACCCCGACTACCTCGGGCCCGCGGCCCTCAACCGGGCCTGGACGCTCGTCAACGACGTGCGCGACCGCGACCGGGATCGGCTCGCCGCAGTGGCGGGCGATGCCGGCTGCCACTCCTGCCACAGCCACATGAGCTGCACCGAGCACTGTCCGAAGGGCCTGAGCCCGACCTTCTCGATCGCGGGCCTCAAGCGCGAGACCGGCAAGGCGGCGCTGCGCCGGTTCTGGAGGCGCGGATGAGCCCGCTCCTGTACCTCGCCCAGCGCGGCACAGCGGCGATCCTGGCGGTCACGGTCGCGGTCCATCTCGGCACGATCCTCTACGCGGTGCGCGGCGGGCTCACGGCCGGCGAGATCCTGGGCCGGACGCAGGGCAACCTCGCCTTCCTGCTGTTCTACGCGGTCTTCGTTCTGGCCGCCGCGATCCACGCGCCGATCGGCCTGCGCAGCGTCCTGCGCGAGTGGACCGGCTGGCGCGGCCGCTCCCTCGACGTCGCCATGATCGCCCTCTCGGCCCTGCTCGCCGGGCTGGGCCTGCGGGCGGCACTCGCGGTGTACGCGGCATGAGGACCGCCCCGGGCACGGCCGGGCGGACCGGCATCACCCGCGCGTCCCTGCGCCGGCCCGGCTTCGCCGCCGCGCTGATCCACCGGCTCTCGGGGATCGCCCTGGCGCTGTTCCTGCCGATGCACTTCATCGCGCTCGGCACCGCGCTCCAGGGTGCCGACCGGCTGGAGAGCTTCCTCGGCCTCACCCATAACGGCCTCGTCCGCACGGCCGAGTGGGGCCTCGTCTGCGCGCTGGCCGTCCACATGGCGCTCGGCCTGCGGGTGCTCGCCATCGAGTGGCTGCGCTTCCGCGAGCGCGATGCCCGCGTCGTGGCGGGCTGCCTCGCGGCCGCGTTCGCGGTCGGCCTGCTGTTCCTCCTCAGCGGGGCCTGATCCCCGTCCGTCACCAGCGGAGACCCGCCATGGATCTCGACATCCGCGAATTCGAGGAGGTCTGCCGCGACCTCTACGTCCGCGCCCTGAAGATCCTGCCGCCCGACATCAAGGCGGGCTTCGCCGACCTGCAGCGGGCCGAGACCAGCGCCACCGGCCGCGCCATCCTCGACACGATGGTGGAGAACGTCGCGGTCGCGGAGCGCACGAAGAATATCCTCTGCCAGGATACCGGCATCCCGATCTACAACGTCGTGATCGGCGCCGACGTGCGCTTCGACGGCGCCGCGCTCAAGGCCGCGATCCGGCGCGGCTGCGAGCGGGCGACCAAGGACTTCTCCCTGCGCTCCTCGGTGGTCCACCCGATCACCCGCAGGAACGAGCAGACCTCCTGCGGCATCCGCGTGCCGATCATCCACGTCGACTTCGACGATCGGCCCGAGACCGTGGCAGTGGAGATGATCCCGAAGGGCTCCGGCTCCGAGAACGGCTCGTTCCTACAGATGCTGCTGCCCTCGGACGGGATCGGCGCGGCCAAGCGCTTCGTCATCGACCGGGTGATCGAGCTCGGCGGCCGGGTCTGCCCGCCGACCATCGTGGGCGTCGGGCTCGGGGGCACCTCCGACCTGTGCATGCACCTCGCCAAGGTGGCGGCGACCCGGCCGCTGCGCTCGGTCTGCGCCGATCCCGAAGGCGCCCGGATCGAGGCCGAGCTGTCGCGGGCGGTGAACGAGCTCGGCATCGGCCCGCAGGGGCTCGGCGGCCGGTCCACGAGCTTCGCCGTCCATGTCGAGCTCGCCGCGACCCACATCACCCAGAACCCGGTCGCGGTGAACATCCAGTGCCACTCGGCCCGTCGCGCCCGCGCGACGCTCACGCCCGGCGGCATCGCGTTCGATTGAGGAGCAGACCGTGGCCCACCACGTCCTCGACATGCCGGCCACTGAGGCCGAGATCCGGGCGCTCCGGATCGGCGACACCGTCACCCTGCGGCGCTGGCTGTTCGGCATCCGCGACGCGACCCTGATCCACATGTTCGACCGGGACCGCCGCACCCGGCTCGACCTCGACGGCCACGCGGTGATCCACACCGCGCCGAACGTCCACCGCGTCCCGGTCTCCAACGAGGCGCCGGTCGGCTTCGCGCCGTTCTGCATCGGCACCACCACGTCGATGCGCATGGAGCGCTTCACCGACGCGCTGATGGAGCGCGAGGGCGTGCGCCTCATCGTCGGCAAGGGCGGCATGGGGCCGGCGACCCTCGACGCCTTCGCGCGGCGCGGCGGCGCCTACCTGGCGATCGTCGGCGGCGCGGCGGCGCTGGAGACCACCTGGATCGAGACCATCGTGGACGTCGACCTCGACGATCTCCATCCCGAGAGCCTGTGGCAGTTCGCGATCCGCGATTTCGGGCCGCTGCTGGTCGGCATGGATTCGCACGGCGGCTCGCTCTTCGCCGACGTGCAGCGCGACGTGGCCGCCCGGCGCGACGCCGTCATCGCCTCCCTCGAGGACGCCCGATGAGCCCCGAACAGGTCGAGACCGACATCCTGATCCTCGGCTCCGGCGGGGCCGGGCTGTTCGCCGCGCTTCACGCCAAGAAGATCGCGCCGGACCTCGACGTCACCGTCGCGGTGAAGGGTCTGCTGGGGAAATGCGGCTGCACCCGCATGGTCCAGGGCGGCTACAACGTGGCGCTGGCGCCGGGCGACTCGGTCGAGCGGCACTTCATGGACACGATCGAGGGCGGCAAGTGGCTGAACGACCAGGCGCTGGCCTGGACGCTCGTCACCGAGGCGCAGGTGCGGATCCGCGAGCTGGAGACCGAGCTCGGCTGCTTCTTCGACCGCAACCCGGACGGCAGCGTCCACCAGAAGGCCTTCGCCGGCCAGACCTTCGACCGGACGGTGCACAAGGGCGACCTCACCGGCATCGAGATCATCAACCGCCTGTCCGAGCAGGTCTGGCGCCGGGACGTGCGCCGCCTGGAGGACCACCGCGCCCTGGAACTGATCCCGGCCCGGGACGGATCGGGGCTGGCGGGCGTGCTGATGCTCGACATGCGCACCGGCGAGCCGAAACTGGTGCGGGCGAAGGCCGTGCTGCTCGCCACCGGCGGCGGGCCGACCATGTACAAGTACCACACGCCGTCGGGCGACAAGTCCTGCGACGGTCTCGCCATGGCTTTGCGCGCCGGACTGCCGTTGCGCGACATGGAGATGGTGCAGTTCCACCCGACCGGGCTGCTCGCCGGCGCCGGCACCCGCATGACCGGGACGGTGCTGGAGGAGGGCCTGCGCGGGGCCGGCGGCTGGCTCCTCGACTCCACCGGCCAGCGCTTCATGGAGGCCTACGATCCGCGGGCCGAGCGCGCGACCCGGGACGTGGTCAGCCGCTCGATCATGCGGCGGCTGCGCGACGGCTTCGCCACGCCGAGCGGGGGCGTGCACATCCAGATGAGCCATCTCGGCCCCGAGGACGTGCGCCGCCGGTTCAAGGGCATGGTCGAGCGCTGCGCCGATTGCGGCTTCGACCTCGCGGGCGGGCTCGTCGAGGTCATCCCCACCGCCCACTACATGATGGGCGGCCTCCAGTTCGCGGTCGACTGCACCACCGCGCTGCCGCGCCTTTACGCTGCCGGCGAGGATACCGGCGGCGTCCACGGGGCGAACCGGCTGGGCGGCAACGGCGTTGCGAACTCCACGGTGTTCGGGGGGCTCGCCGGCCAGTCCATGGCGCGGGCCGTGACGCGCGAGGGCCGCCTCGCCGAGCCGGATCCCGCCGCCATCGAGGCGGGCCTCGCCCGCGCCTACGGCCCGCTCGGCCGGCCGGCGGTGTCGCTGCCGGAGATCCGCGAGGCGCTCTACGAGGCGATGTGGGCCGATGTCGGCATCCTGCGGGACGCGGCCGGCCTCACCCGGGCGCTCGCCACCCTCGACCGGCTCTCCGACGCGGTCGCCCAAGCCGGCGCGCCGGACGGCGACCGCCGCTACGCGCTCACCTGGATGGACCGGCTGAACCTCGAGAACCTCGTGCTGGTCTCCCAGGCGGTCGCCCGGGCGGCGCTCGCCCGCACCGACAGCCGCGGCGCCCATTTCCGCGAGGATTTCCCGGAGGCCTCGGATCTCGCGACCTCGCACTACACGGTGGTGCGCCAGCGCGGCGGGGCGCTCGACCTCGCGATGGAGCCGGTGCACTTCACGCATGTGCGGCCCGGCGGCTCCCTCCTCGACGCCGCCGCCTGAGGGAAGACCATCCATGCAGACCCTGCGCGGCGCCGACATCGTGGCCCGGACCCTGGAGGCGCTCGGCGTCACCCGGATCTTCACCCTGTCGGGCAACCACATCATGCCGGTCTTCGACGCCCTGCTGGAGACCGGGATCAGCCTCGTCCACACCCGCCAGGAGGCGGCCTGCGTCCACATGGCCGACGCCTGGGGCCGGCTGACCGGCGAGGTCGGCGTCGCCCTGGTGACCGGTGGGCAGGGCCACACCAACGGCGCGGCGGCGCTCACCACGGCGCTCGCGGCCGAGTCGCCCGTGCTGCTGCTCTCCGGCCATGCGGGCCTGTCGGAGCTCGGGCGCGGCGCCTTCCAGGAACTGGCCCAGGCCGACATCGCCCGGCCGATGACCAAGGCCGCCTGGACCGCCGGGTCGGTCGCCGCCCTCGGGCCGGACCTCGCCCGGGCCTTCCGGATCGCCCGGGAGGGGCGGCCCGGCCCGGTCCATCTGAGCCTGCCGGTCGACCTGCTAGAGACGGCCGTCCCCGCCGCCTCGGTGCGGATCCCGGACCGGGCCGCGGCCGCCATCCGGATCGCCGAGCCGGCGCCGGATCTCGTGGCCGATCTCCTCGCTGCCCTCGCGGGGGCGGAACGGCCGCTGATCGCCTGCGGCCCGGCGCTGTGCGACGCCTCCGGCCGGGCTGCCATGGCAACGCTGGAAGAAACTCTCGGCCTGCCGGTCGTCGGCATGGAGAGCCCGCGCGGGATCAACGATCCGGCGCTCGGCGCCTTCGCCGAGGTCCTGGCGCGGACCGATCTCCTCGTGCTCCTCGGCAAGCCGCTCGACTTCACCCTGCGCTTCGGCGCGGCGCCCGCCCTCGCGCCCGACTGCCGCTTCGCCGTCGTCGATCCCGATCCGGCGCTGTTGGCCCGCGCGCCGGCCGACCGCCTCGCCGTCTCGGGCCTCGCCGATCCGCGGCCGGTGCTGGCGGCGCTGACCGCGCGCGCCACCGCCCTCCCCCGCCGGGAGGCCTGGCACCGGGAGGCGCGGGCCGCCCTCGCCTACCGGCCGCCCGCCTGGGCGGATTTCCACGGGACGGGTCAGCGCCTGCACCCGGTGGAGCTGTGCCGGGCGGTCGACGCCTTCCTGGAACGCCACCCCGACGGCACGCTGATCTGCGACGGCGGCGAGATCGGGCAATGGCCGCAGGCCCTGGTCCGCGGCGGGCGCCGGCTGATCAACGGCGTCTCGGGCACGATCGGCGCGTCGATCCCCTTCGCGATCGCCGCCGCACTGGAGCGGCCCGGCGCCCCGGTGGTCGCGGTGCTGGGCGACGGCACCTTCGGCTTCCACATGGCCGAGTTCGACACCGCCGTGCGCTATCGGATCCCGTTCATCGCGGTCGTCGGCAACGACGCGCGCTGGAACGCCGAGCACCAGATCCAGCTGCGCAGCTACGGCCCCGATCGGACGCGCCACTGCGACCTGCTCCCGACCCGCTACGACACGGTCGTCCAGGCCCTCGGCGGCTTCGGGGCGCTGGTGACCGAGGCGGCCGAACTTCCGGCGGCGCTGGAGGCGGCCCAGGCCAGCGGCCTGCCGGCCTGCATCAACGTGATGATCGAGAGCGTGGCGGCGCCGGTGATCCGCCGCCCTGGCTGAGGGGGCGAGCACGATACATGACGGCGACGCCGTCTTGCCGAATGAGGCGCGGGTCCCCTCTCCCGGGCGGGAGAGGGACAGGGTGAGGGATGAGACCTATCCGGACGAGGCGCACCGCGTAGGCGGTTCGAGGGCGGGCTTAATCCTGAACCTTCTCATCCCTCACCCCAACCCTCTCCCGCTCGGGAGAGGGAGCAGGTCGCGCCCGCCACGTGCGTCGGCGCGACGGTCGCGGACCTTGGGCTCAGGGAGAAGATCTCATGCGCAGACGCGACGTTCTGGCCGGGGCCGCGGCGTTCCTGGCGAGTCCCGTCCCGGGGCGGGCCGACGAGGTCGGCGCGGTGGCGATCGCCCGCCAGCCGAGCCTCGGCCACCTGCCGCTGATGCTGATGGAGGAGCAGGGCCTGCTCCAGAAGGCCGCGGCCGCCCGCGGCGTGGCGGGGCTCCAGGTGCGCTACCTCACCCTCGCGGGCGGGGCCGCGATGAACGACGCCCTGCTCTCCGGGACGATCCAGTTCGCGGCCGGCGGCGTGCCGCCCCTCGTGCTGCTCTGGTCGAAGACCGAGGGCACCGCCATGGCGGTGAAGGGCGTGGCGGCGATGAACAGCATGCCGCTCCTGATGAACACCAGCAATCCGAAGGTGCACCGGCTCGCCGACTTCACCGACCGGGACAAGATCGCGCTCCCCGCCGTGAAGGTCTCGGTCCAGGCGATGTTCCTGCAGATGGCCGCCGAGAAGGAGCTCGGCGCAGGCCGCCGCAACGACCTCGACCGGCTCACCGTCACCCTCTCCCATCCCGACGGCATGGCGGCGCTCCTCGGGGGCAGCGAGGTGACGGCCCACTTCACCGCCGCGCCGATCCAGGAGCTGGAGCTGCGCCGGCCCGGCATCCGCACGGTGCTGAACAGCTTCGACGTGCTGGGCGAACCCTCGACCTTCAACGTCGTCTGGGCGTCCTCGGCCTTCGCGGGCGCCAATCCCCGTGTCGTCGCGGCCTTCGGCGCCGCCTTCGACGACGCGCTCGCCGCGATCACGGCCGATCCGTCGGAGGCGGCGCGCGCCTACGTGCGGCTCGCCCGCGACGGGAGCGATGTCGGGCTGATCACCGAGATCCTGAAGGACCCGCAGGTCTCCTTCACGGCGACGCCCCGGGCGGTCGGAAAGGTCGCCGACTTCATGGCCCGCACCGGCACGATCCGTCGCCGGCCGGAGAGCTGGAAGGACCTGTTCTTCGCGGGCGTCCACGACAAGGCGGGCAGCTGACGCCCCACCGGCCGCGCTCAGTTCTGCAGCAGGCCGGGCAGCGCCAGGGCGGTCGTGGTCAGGCCGATCGCGGCGAGCAGCGCGAGGACGAGCGTGCGGAAGCGGCGCTGGTCGATCCGGGCGAACAGCGAGAGCCCGGCGAGCACGCTCACCAGCACCACCGGCAGCGCCAGGGCGAGGTCGCCGACGAGTTCGGGCGGCAGCGGATCGAGATAGAGGAGGATCGTCAGGGCCCAGACCTGCATCACCAGGGTGAAGGACTGGTAGACCGCCCGCTGGGTGCGCGGATCCCAGCCGCGCACGAGGCTCCAGGCCGTCGGCAGGGCTCCGGACAGGCCCGCGATGCCGCCCAGCACGCCGCCGAGGAAGCCGATCGCGCCGTCGCTCCAGCGATTGCCGAAGCCGACCCGGTAATCGGCGCGCAGCAGGGCGACGCCGCCGCTGTAGAGGACAAGGAAGGCGCCGATCGCGACCTTGATGAAGCGCGGATCGAGATCGTGCAGCAGGTGGATGCCGATCGGCGCGCCGACGAGGCCCGGCAGGATCATCGCGAAGGCGGTGCCCCGCGGCGGCCAGGTCCGCAGGCGCAGGATCGAGATCACCTGCGAGAGGATGCTGCAGACGAGCACCAGGGCGGTCGCCTCAACGGGCGTGCGGATCGACAGCAGCGTGCCGGAGGCGATCAGCGCGAAGGCGAAGCCCGTCAGGCCCGAGATCACGCCGGCGCAGCCGACGCAGAGGACGAGGAGGAGCGTCTCGTTCACCGGGGGCGCCCGGCCCGGCTGATGCCATCCGCGCGCACACCCGCCATTCTCGTCCTCCCGGCCCGCGTCCCGCCGGGGCGGGCTCTGTTTCCATGTATCTTATATAAGACTTGTCCGACTGGGCAAGGCGCATACCTCTGCGGCGCGACAGGGCTGCCCTTCCGGATCCGGCCTGCGACCTCCCTACGCCACTGAGGAGGATGGGGCGCTCGGTGCCGTCCCCGAACCAGTGAAATCACCCGCACCCCGCGATCACCCGTTGACGCCGGCCATCTCATTGGTCTTATATAAGACCAGTCGCCGCCGAGAAGCCGACGACGCAGATCAGGAGGACCGCATGAGCAGCCACGCCGCGTCCGGCGCGGGGCGCCGCAAGCCGCATCTTCTCGCCCATTCCCCCCAGGACAACGTCGCCGTCGCGGTGATCGAGGGCCTGAGCGCGAGCACCGACGCCTTCGGGGTGGTCACCGAGAACGACAGCACCTTCGAGGTCCATGTCCGCCACGACATCCCGATCGGCCACAAGGTCGCGCTCACCGACCTGAAGGCCGGCGACACGGCGATCAAGTACGGCCAGGACATCGGCAAGGTCATCAAGGACGTCGCCAAGGGCGAGCACGTCCACGTCCACAACGTCAAGACGAAGCGCTGGTGAGGTGACGATGTTCAAGGAAGCCGCTCAGCTCGAACACGAGATCGCCACCCCCTTCGTCGGCGGTGCGCCCGATCAGTTCGCCACCAAGGCGCTCGCGACCGGGCGCGCCTCGGAGAACTACACCTCCGCCACCTTCATGGGCTGGCGCCGGGAGAACGGCCGGGTCGGCGTGCGCAACCACGTCGTGCTCCTGCCGCTGGACGATCTGTCCAACGCCGCCTGCGAGGCGGTCGCCAACAACGTGAAGGGCACGATGGCGCTGCCCCACGCCTACGGCCGGCTCCAGTTCGGCGAGGACCTGGACCTCCACTTCCGCACCCTGATCGGCATCGGCTCGAACCCGAACGTCGCCGCCGTCGTGGTGATCGGCATCGAGGACCAGTGGACCAACCGCGTGGTCGAGGGCATCGCCAAGACCGGCAAGCCGGTCGTCGGCTTCGGCATCGAGGGCCACGGCGACATCGCGATCGTCGCCAAGGCGAGCTACCAGGCCAAGCGCTTCGTGCAGTGGGCCACCGAGCTCCAGCGCGAGGAATGCCCGATCGCCGACCTCTGGGTCTCGACCAAGTGCGGCGAGTCCGACACCACCACCGGCCTCGCCTCCTGCCCCACCGTCGGCAACATGTACGACAAGCTGATCCCGCACGGGATCTACGGGGTGTTCGGCGAGACCTCGGAGATCACCGGCGCGGAGCACCTCTGCCGCGAGCGGGCGATCAGCCCGGAAGTCTCCGACAAGTGGTACACGATGTGGAAGGCCTACCAGGACGACGTGATCGAGGCCCACAAGACCGACGATCTCTCGGACTCGCAGCCGACCAAGGGCAACATCGCGGGCGGCCTCACCACGATCGAGGAGAAGGCGCTCGGCAACCTCGAGAAGATCGGCCACGAGTGCCGCTTCATCGACGCGCTGCAGCCCGCGGAGGCGCCCGCCAAGGGGCCCGGCCTGTACTTCATGGACACGTCCTCGGCGGCGGCCGAGTGCGTCACCCTGATGGCGGCGGCCGGCTACGTGGTGCACACCTTCCCGACCGGCCAGGGCAACGTCATCGGCAACCCGATCGTCCCGGTGATCAAGATCACTGGCAATCCCCGGACCGTGCGGACCATGGGCGAGCATATCGACGTCGACGTCTCGGGTGTGCTCACCCGTGAGATGACGATCCCGCAGGCCGGCGACGCGCTCATCGACATGGTGGTGCGCACCGCCAACGGCCGGCTCACGGCGGCCGAGTCCCTCGGCCACCGGGAATTCGTGATGACGAAGCTCTACCGCAGCGCCTGACGCACAAGTCCCGCGCCCGCGGACCGCGATCCGGTCCGCGGGCGCGGCCCCGACGCCACGGGGTCAGGACCAAGCCGGAGCGCACGACCGCGGGGGAAACCGCGGCGGCCTCCGTCCCGTCATTCTGGAGGAACGCATGAGGCTGCTTCGGTCGATCTACGGCCAGGTTCTGCTCGGCATCGCCCTGGGCATCGGCGTCGGCGTGGTCGCGCCCGATTTCGCGGTGGGCTGCAAGATCCTCGGCGACATGTTCATCAACCTGATCAAGATGATCGTCGCCCCCGTGATCTTCTGCACGGTCGTGGTCGGCATCGCGCATGTCGGCGACATGAAGAGCGTCGGCCGGATGGGCCTGAAGACCATCCTGTACTTCGAGGTCGCCACGACGGTGGCGCTCGCCGCGGGCCTCCTGTTCGTCAACATGCTGCGGCCGGGCGACGGCGTGAACGCCACGGTCGACAGCCTCGACGCCAAGCTGGTCGCCGGCATCGCCGGCAAGGCCCACGCGCAGTCTCCGATGGAGATCGTCGCCAACATCATCCCCCACAGCGCGGTCGACGCCTTCGCCAAGGGCGACCTGATCCAGGTGATGTTCTTCTCGGTGCTGGTCGGCATGGGGCTCGCGATGCTGGGCCGGCGCGGCGAGTTCCCGCTCAAGGTGGTCCACGCCTTCGGCGACGTGCTGATGAAGGTCGTCGGCCTGATCATGCACTTCGCGCCGATCGGCGCCTTCGGGGCGATGGCCTTCACCATCGGCAAGTTCGGGCTCGGCATCCTCGCCCAGTACGGGATGCTGATCGTCTCCCTCTACCTGACCTTCATCGTGTTCATCGCGGTCTTCCTCGGCGGCGTGATGCGCTTCTACGTCGGCCTGAGCCTGTGGAAGCTGTTCCGCTACAGTCGCGAGGAGCTGTTCATCCTGCTCGGCACCACGAGCTCGGAATCGGTGCTGCCGCGGATCATGGCCAAGCTCAACGGGCTCGGCGTCGACAAGAGCGTGACCGGCCTCGTGATGCCGGCCGGCCTGTCCTTCAACATGGACGGCTCCTGCATCTACCTGACCATGGCGATCGGCTTCATCGCGCAGGCTCTCAACGTGCCGCTGACCTGGGAGCAGGAGCTCGGCATCCTCGCCATCGCGCTGGTGACCTCGAAGGGCGTGGCGGGCGTGGCCGGCGCCATCCTGTTCGTGCTCGCCGCGACGCTCCAGGCCTCGCAGCTCCTGCCGGTGGCGGGCATCGCCCTGATCATCGGGGTGGACCGCATCCTGAACGAGCTGCGCTGCGTGACCAACGCGGTCGGCAACATGGTGGCGACCCTCGTGATCGCCCGCTGGGAGGGCAAGATCGACCTCGCCCACGCCCGGGCGGTGCTCGACGGCCGCATCACCCCGAACCTCGACCTCCTCGACGACGAGGACGAGGCGGCGGACGCGATCCCAGCCCGCGAGCCGGCGGCGGCCTTGCGCCGCCCCCTCCCCGCTGCCGTGCCGGCGACCTGAGAAGGATCCTCCATGCCCAAGGTCATCATCAGCGAGTTCATGGACGAGGCCGCGATCGCGGCCGAGCTCGCCGGCCTCGACGTGCAGTACGATCCGGGCCTCGTCGACCGGCCCGGGGACCTCGCCGCCGCCGTGGCCCGGGCCGACGCCCTGATCGTGCGCAACCGGACCCAGGTCCGCGGCCCCCTGCTCGACGCCGCCCGCGACCTCAAGGTCGTCGGACGCCTCGGCGTCGGCCTCGACAACATCGACGTCCCGGCCTGCCGGGCGCGCGGCATCGCGGTCTACCCGGCCACCGGCGCCAACGACGGCGCGGTCGCCGAGTACGTGGTCGCCACCGCGCTGCTGCTCCTGCGCGGCGCCTACGGGGCCACGGCCCGCGTGGCGGCCGGGACGTGGCCGCGCAACGCCCTGATGGGCCGCGAGATCGCCGGCAAGCGCCTCGGCCTCGTCGGCTTCGGGTCGATCGCCCGCGAGACTGCCCGGAGGGCGGCGGCCCTCGGCATGACGGTCGCCGCCCACGACCCCTTCGTGGCCGCGGGCGANCTCGTCGGCTTCGGGTCGATCGCCCGCGAGACTGCCCGGAGGGCGGCGGCCCTCGGCATGACGGTCGCCGCCCACGACCCCTTCGTGGCCGCGGGCGATCCGGCCTGGAACCCGGCCACCGGACCCGTGCAGAGCCAGGCGCTCGACGCGCTGATCGCGCAGAGCGACGTGCTCTCGCTGCACGTGCCACTCACCGATCAGACCCGCGGACTGATCGACGCGGCGGCGCTAGCGCGGATGCCGAAGGGCGCGATCCTGATCAACGCGGCAAGGGGCGGGGTGGTGGACGAGGCCGCCGTGGCGCAAGCTCTGCGGTCCGGCCATCTCGGCGGCGCGGCGCTGGACGTGTTCGACCGCGAGCCCCTCGACGCGGCGGCGGGCGCCGTCTTCGCCGACGTGCCGAACCTGATCCTCACGCCGCACATCGCCGGGGTGACCCAGGAATCGAACGTGCGCGTCTCCGCCGTCACGGCCCAGGCCGTCCGCCGCCACCTCACGGAGCGCTGAGCCGATGCCGAACCTGACCCTGTCGGAGGCCGAGGCCCTCGCCGCCGACGCCCTCGTCCGCTGCGGCACGGCCGAGGCCGCGGCCCGGAGCGTCGCCCGCGCCCTGGTCGGCGCCGAGGCGGACGGGCTCAAGGGCCACGGCCTGTCGCGGGTCGCGCCCTACGCCGCGCAGGTCCGGGCCGGGAAGGTCGCGGGCGACGCGGTCCCGCTTGCGTCGCGCCCGCGGCCGGGCCTGCTCGCGATCGACGCCGCCCACGGCTTCGCCTACCCGGCGATCGACCTCGCCCTGGAGGCGCTGCCGGGCGTCGCGCGCCAGCAGGGCGTGGCGGCGGCGGGCATCCGCCGCTCGCACCATTGCGGCGCGGCCGGCCGCCCGGTCGAGGCCCTGGCCGAGCAGGGCTGCGTCGCGCTGCTCTTCGCCAACACGCCCGCCGCGATGGCCCCCTGGGGTGGGCGGCAGGCGGTGTTCGGCACCAACCCGCTGGCCTTCGCCTGCCCGCTGCCCGGCCGCGCGCCGATCGTGGTCGACCTCGCGCTGTCGAAGGTGGCCCGCGCCAACATCGTCGGGGCGGCCAAACGCGGCGAGCCGATCCCCGAGGGCTGGGCCCTCGACGCGGAGGGACGCCCGACGACCGACGCCACGGCCGCCCTCGACGGCACCATGGTGCCGCTGGGCGACGCCAAGGGGACGGCGCTCGCCCTGATGGTCGAGCTGCTCGCCGCCGGCCTCGTCGGCGCGCGCTTCGCCGGCGAGGCCTCCTCGTTCCTCGACGCCGCGGGCGACCCGCCGGGCACCGGGCAGCTGATCCTCGCCCTCGACGCGGCGGCGCTCAGCCCGGACGCGCCGGAGCGCTTCGCGGCGCTGGCCGGCGCGATCGAGGCGCAGGACGGCGCCCGGCTCCCGGGCAGCCGCCGGCTCGCACTCCGCCGCCGGGCCGCCGAGGCGGGGCTCGACGTGGCCGAAGCCCTCGTGGCCGAGATCCGGGCGCTGTGACGCGGATCGCCTGTGCGGAGGAAGAACCCGTGATTGCTCCCGTCGGCAGGGCGACGTAAGCCAGAGGAGGGAGAGGTGCTGGACACAACCTTCGACGCTCTACCCACGGATGGGGCTCTGCGTCGTCACGCGATGGAACGGTCAGGCGAAGGGCAGGCAGGTTCGGGACGCGCAGACTCGGGGCGCGCAGACTCGGGACGCGCCGGCGCGGTCGGCTTCCGCCCGCTCTACCGGCAGGTCTACGACACGCTGCTGAAGCGCCTGGCCGACGCGGTCTGGCAGCCCGGCCAGATCCTTCCGAGCGAGGGGCAGCTCGCCGCCGAGCTGGGCGTCAGCCAGGGGACGGTGCGCAAGGCCCTCGACGCGCTCACCGCCGACAGCCTGCTGGTGCGCCGCCAGGGCCGCGGGACGTTCGTGGCCGACCACGACGACAAGCAGAGCGTCTTCCGCTTCCTGAAGCTGCGGCCGGACGGCGACGGCACCGGCATGCCCACGAGCCGGGTCACGGGGATCGCGGAGGCGGCCGCCAGCGCCGACGAGCGCGGGCGGCTCGACCTCGTGCGGTCCGCCCGCGTGGTCCGGATCGAGCGCGTGCGCGCCGTCGACGCCAAGCTGTGCGTGGTCGAGACGATCAGCGTGCCCGCCGGCCTGTTCCCGGGCATCGCCCAGATCGAGCTGCCGAACACCCTCTACAGCCTCTACGCCACCCGCTACGGCATCACGATCGCCACCGCCAACGAGCGCCTGAAGGCCGTGGCGATCGGGCCCCGCGAGGCCGAGCTGCTCCAGGTGCCCGCCGGAACCCCCGCCCTCGAGATCGACCGCGTCGCCATCGACCTCGAGGAGCGGCCGGTCGAGTGGCGCCTCTCGACCTGCCTGACGCAGGACATCCACTACCTCTCGGTCCTTCGCTGACCGGGATCCCCCGACGCGCCGCCTCGCAGTCGAAGGCGAGGCGCGCCGAACCGGACCTCCGCTGCCACAGCCTGAACGGGGAGCGCGCGATGACCGATCGCGGAAGACGGGACTTCATGCGGCTGAGCGCCCTCGGCGCCCTCGCCGCGCTCGGGGGCGTGCCGCGCGCACGGGCGGCCGACGGGGGGACGCTGCCCTTCGGCAACGGCGAGCGGCCGCTCGTGGCCTATCCGGGCAAGCGGCCGCTCCTGCAGATGACCGCGCGCCCGCCGCAGCTGGAGACGCCGTTCGCGGTCTTCGACGGGGGCGCGATCACGCCGAACGACGCGTTCTTCGTCCGCTACCACCTCGCCGACATCCCGACCGAGATCGACCCGCAGGCCTTCCGCGTCGCCGTGACCGGGCAGGTCGAGCGCCCGCTTTCCCTGTCGCTCGCCGACCTCAAGGCGATGCCCCAGACCGAGATCGTCGCGGTCAACCAGTGCTCGGGCAATTCCCGCGGCTTCTTCGAGCCGCGCATCGCCGGCGGCCAGCTCGCCAACGGCGCCATGGGCTGCGCCCGCTGGACCGGCGTGCCGCTCAAGACGGTGCTCGACCGGGCCGGCGTGAAGGCCGGCGCCGTGCAGGTCGCCTTCAACGGCCTCGACGGGCCGGTCCTGCCCGAGACGCCGGACTTCGCCAAGGCGCTGACCCTCGACCACGCCCGGGACGGCGCGGTGCTGCTCGCCTGGGGCATGAACCGGCAGGACCTGCCCTGGCTCAACGGCTTCCCGCTCCGCCTCGTGGTGCCGGGCTACTACGGCACCTACTGGGTCAAGCACCTCGACAGCATCGCCGTCCTCGATCACCCCTTCGAGGGCTTCTGGATGAAGACGGCCTACCGCATCCCCGACAATGCCTGCGCCTGCACCGAGCCCGGCAAGGCGCCGGACAGGACCGTCCCGATCGGCCGCCTCAACGTCCGCTCCTTCCTGACGAACCTGACCGACGGCGCGCCGGTGAAGGCGGGTCCGGTCGCCCTGCGGGGCATCGGGTTCGACGGCGGCTCGGGCATCCGGGACGTCGCGGTCTCGGCCGACGACGGCCGGACCTGGAGCGCGGCCCGGCTCGGCCAGGATCTCGGCCCCTACGCCTTCCGCACCTGGACCGCGGAGGTCGATCTCGCGCCGGGCGCCCACGCCCTGCGCGTGCGGGCCACGGGCAACGACGGCGCGACCCAGCCGATGGAGCCGCGCTGGAACCCCGCCGGCTACATGCGCAACGTCGTCGAGACGACCCGCGTGCGCGCGGCCTAGAGGGAGGATCGGCATGTTCAGCACCCGCCCGCTCCGCGCGTCGGTCGTCGCGATCGCCGCCGCGCTGGCCGCGACACCCGCGCTGTCCGCGCCCGAGACCTACGCGCTGCCGGAGCCGACGGCGCAGTTCCGGCCGGCCCCGGATGCCGCGCACGCGGCCGGCTTCCAGGCCGCGCAGGAGAACTGCCTGACCTGCCACTCGGCCGACTACGTCGCCATGCAGCCGCCCCGGAAGGGGCAGGCGTTCTGGGACGCCGAGGTCGCCAAGATGATCAAGGTCTACCGGGCACCGATCACGGAGGACCAGGCCCGGGCCATCGCCGGCTATCTCGGCGCGGCCTACTGAGCGCCGAGACCGGGCAGGAGGTCGCGCGATGACCCTCAGAACCGCCGTGCCGGACCGGTCCGGGGCCGCGCCGACCGGGTCGCGGGGGGCCTCCGCCTGGGCCGGGGCGGCCGGCACCCTGCTCCCGGGCCTGCTCCTGTGCCTGGGCATCACCGCGGTGGCGCAGGCTCTGCAGGCCGGCGAGGAGCACCTGACCGGCCATCCCTACGTCGAGGCCCTGGTGCTGGCCATCCTGCTGGGGACGGCCGTGCGGACCGCCTGGGTGCCGGGCGCGCGCTTCAAGGCCGGGATCGCCTTCTCGGCCAAGCAGGTGCTGGAAGTGGCCGTCACGCTGCTCGGCGCCGCGGTCAGCCTCGGGGCGATCGTCGCCTCGGGCCCGGCGCTGCTGGCCGGCATCGTCGGGGCGGTGGCGCTGACCATCCTGGCGAGCTGCGCGCTCTGCCGCGCCCTGGGCCTGCCGGTGCGCATGGCGCTGCTGATCGCCTGCGGCAACGCGATCTGCGGCAACTCGGCGATCGCCGCGGTGGCGCCGGTGATCGGGGCGGACAGCCGGGACGTGGCGGCGGCCATCGCCTTCACGGCGGTGCTGGGCGTGCTGATGGTGCTGGGCCTGCCGCTGTTCGTGCCGCTCGTCGGCTTCAGCGAGCACCAGTACGGCGTGCTGGCGGGCCTGACCGTCTACGCGGTGCCGCAGGTGCTGGCCGCGACCGTCCCGGTGGGCCCGCTCGCCACGCAGGTGGGCACGCTGGTCAAGCTGGTCCGGGTGCTGATGCTCGGGCCGGTGGTGCTGGCCCTCTCGCTCCTCGCCCCGCGCCTGCCGGCGGCGGGAGCGAGCGCCAAGCCTGCTAGCGCCCCCGGGAGCGCCCGGCGCCGGCCCGGCTTCTTCAAGCTGGTCCCGTGGTTCATCCTCGGCTTCCTGGCCCTGGCGAGCCTGCGCTCGCTCGGGCTGATCCCGGACGCCTGGGTCGCGCCGATCTCCCGCCTCGCCGGCTTCCTCACCATCGTGTCGATGGCCGCGCTCGGCCTCGGGGTGGACGTGCGCGTGCTGGCCCAGGTCGGCGGCCGGGTCACGATGGCGGTCACCGCCTCGCTCGGCGTGCTGCTGGCCATCGCCGTCCTGCTCATCCGCGGCCTCGGGATCGGCTGAGCCGGTCGCCGGCGGCGCGCGGGTGGCCCGGGCTCCGCGAGCGCGATCGCGCCGGGGAGGCGGCTCACACGCAACGGCGGCGGTCGCGCACGGCGGACAGCGATGTCGCGCGCCCGGGAGCGTGAAAGTCCCCGACGAGACGACATCATCCGGGCGCCGATGCGGACGTCGAGCGCGCAACGGGATCGGCGGTGCCACGATGCCGCCGGGACAGGATCGCGCGATCGCCGCGACGTCTGACGAACAGGCAGACGTCTTCGCGCCGAACGCGGCCGAGCAAGACGACAGCTCCGGATATGGGGTGTCCGCGGCGCAACGCCCGACGGGATATGAGTGAACCCTCCGCGCCCGTCCCGTCCATACATGCGCCGGACTGCCCGGCGCGGCACCGATATTCGGCCTCGCGAACGACGGAGATCACCGAATATTTGCGCAGAGGAGACAAATATTCGAAGCAGAGTTTTGCTCCGCGCGCGGCGTTAACCACGGTTTTCAATATTTCTGAAATTCCACGCCGCTAATATGCGGATATAACCTGGGATTGAACTGCTACAATGATGACCCCCTCGACGAGAGCGAAGTAGCGAGACGCCGCGTTGGGACTGTATTCCAAGCTGCGGGCCGCACTCGCTGAAGATGCCCTCCTCGCGCGCGGCGTGAAGCGCTCGCTCGTCGACGGGCTGTATCAGCCTTTCGCGTCGCTCGCGGTCGGCGCCGCGTCCGGGACGATCGTCGCCACGGCCGCGGCGTTCTGGTCCGACGATCGCGCGATCACGGTGACCGCGTTCGCGGTCGGCCTGATCGGCCTCACCCGCATCGTGCTCGCTCGGATCTACCTGACGAAGGGGCCGCAGAAGCACGATCGTTACGAGCTCTGGGAGACCTACTTCTCCCTCGGCGCGTTCGCCTACGCCGCGTCGCTCGGCATCCTGTCGTTCCTCATCACGACGCGGTCGTCCAACCTCGCGCTCCAGGTCATCACCCCCACGTTCACGATCGGTTACGCCGCGGGCATCTCGGGCCGCAATGCGGGCCGCCCCCTGCTGGCCATCGCGCAGGTGCTCCTGTCGGCGATGCCGCTGTCCGCGGGCCTGCTCGTGTCGGGCGACGGCGAGCGGGCCTCGCTCGGCATCCTCTCGCTCCTGTTCGCCTACGGCATGATCGACATCACGCTCAGCACGCGCGAGATCATCGTGTCGGCCCTGGTGACGACGCGCGAGAAGGAGGCGCTCGCCGAGAAATTCCAGGCCCAGGCCAATCTCTTCGACATCGCGTTGCGCAACATGTCGCACGGACTGTGCATGTTCGACGCGCGCGGCCGGCTCCAGGTCTGGAACGACCAGTTCCTCTCGATATCGGGCATTCCCTCGAACCGCATCCATACCAATTCGACGGCCAAATCGCTGTACGCATTGAGCCGCGCCATCATCGATGAGCGAACCGCGGGGCGCGGCGCGACGCTCTCGACATTCTCGGCGGCGTCGAACGCGTTGAGGTCGGGAAACCTGGTCCTGATCCTGCCCGACGATCGCGTGGTCTCCCTGATGCAGCGGCGGACCGCCGAGAAGGGCTACGTGATCATCTTCGAGGACATCACCGAGCGGCGTCGGAGCGAAGCCCGCATCCAGCAGATGGCGCGTTACGACGATCTGACGGGCCTGCTCAATCGCAGCAGCTTCAAGGCCAAGGTCTCCCAGGCGCTGAAAGCCAGCGCCAGCAGCAAGGGCGATTTCGCGGTCCATCTGCTCGATCTCGACCACTTCAAGGTCATCAACGACACGCTGGGGCATCCGGCCGGAGACAGGTTGTTGCAGATGGTGGCGGACCGGCTGCGCGGGATCGGGGCGCTGTCCGGATCGGTCGCCCGCCTCGGCGGCGACGAGTTCGTCATCGTCCAGCAATCCGTCACGTCGCCGGCCGTCGCGGAGGATCTCGCGCAGCGCGTCCTGCACGAGCTGGAGCGACCTTTCGATATCGACGGCACTCACGTCACGGTCGGCGCCTCGATCGGCATCGCGATCGCCCCGTTCCATGCCAACGACGAGGACAGGCTGCTGAAATGCGCCGATATCGCCCTCTACGCCATCAAGGGGGCCGGCAGGAGCGGGTTCAAGATCTTCCAGCACGAGATGGAAGCGGCCACGCGCGCGCGGCACGCCCTCGAGTCCGATCTCCGGGCCGCCCTGACCAACGGCGAACTGGAGCTGCACTATCAGCCGATCGTCGACGCGAGCACCGGGGCGATCGTGAGCTGCGAGGCCCTGCTACGGTGGCAGCACCCCGTCTCCGGCTACATCCCGCCGTCGGACTTCATCCCGGTGGCCGAGGACACGGGGCTCATCGTCCAGCTGGGCGACTGGGTTCTGAACGAAGCGTGCCGCGAGGCCCGGAACTGGCCGTCGTCCGTGAGCGTCGCGGTCAACATGTCGCCGCGTCAGTTCGGTGATCCGCAGCTGGCCTTCCACGTCATCGGCGCGCTGAACCGCTCCGGCCTCCCGGCGCATCGCCTGGAGCTCGAGATCACGGAGAGCGTGACGCTGGGCGCGACGCACAAGATCGTCGAGACCATCCACACGCTCCGCCAGCTCGGGATCCGCCTGTCGATCGACGATTTCGGAACCGGTTACTCGTCCCTGAGCTCCCTGAGAAACTTCGCCTTCGACAAGCTGAAGATCGACCGGTCGTTCGTGTGGGACCTGGACAGGAAGGCCGAGTCGACCGCGATCATCCGGGCGATCGTCGGGATGGGAAGGAGCATCGGGATGGCCATCGTCGTCGAGGGCGTCGAGACGGAAACGCAGCTCTCCATCCTCCGGGCCGAGGGCTGCGATCTGATCCAGGGCTACGTGTTCAGTCGTCCGGTCGCCGCACCCCAGATCCGGGCCATGCTCGCGGCCGCGGAGCCCGTGACGAAGCTAGCGAGTTGACCCCGCCGGCCCCCGCGCGGTCACCGTGCGGGCCTGAGCGGCCTGGGCTCTTCCCCTGAGCCTGTCCTGCGCCAGGACGAGCCGCTCCATGATGCTCAGATCCCTGTTCGTGAGATTCATCGCGGCGGCCGCCCAGACCGAGACGATCTTTCTCAGCTCCTCCAACGATATGCGATTGACCTCCCGGGCGGCTCGATAGATCGCCTGCTGCCCGTTGCGGCGCCGGTGGTTGCCGGCGATGTACGCGCGCACGGCCGCCTCGCCCTGGCCCCGCTCGGCGAGGACGTGAACGATCCCCAGTTCGTGCATCTCCTCCGCGGTGTAGGTTCTCCCATCGAGGATCATCTCATGAGCCCTGATGGTCCCCAGACGCCGGGCGAGGAAGCTGTAGGCACCCATACCGGGGAAGAGCCCGAAGAGGATCTCCGGGAAGCCGAACTTGGTGCCCTTCTCGGCGATGATCACGTCGAACGAGAGCAGGCCCTCGAACCCCCCGCCCAGCGCGTCGCCCTGAACGAGGCCGATCGTGATGATCGGCAGGTTCAGCGCGTTCATGTTGCGATGAAGAACATCGACGCACGCGTTGCCGTAACCGACCAGCGCGGCCTCGTCGCCCGCGCGGATCTTGCTCGCGAACAGGCTCAGATCACCGCCGAGACTGAACACGCCGGGAAATCGTGAACCGAAGACAAAGTAGTTCAGGTCGAGGCTGCCGTTGCCGAAACCGCGCTCGATGCCATCCTGCAGGCGGCTGAAGTCGGCCAGCATCTCGGGATTCTGGCACGGGCGGCCCTGCGGGCGCATGAAGGCCCACAGGGTGCTGGTGTCGGTTTCGAGATTGACTTCGATCTGAGCGAGTTCGGAAAGGCCGTGGTCGGGAGACGAGACGGTCGGCGCGATCCGCTTCTCGCTCGGCCGCCGCGCGGTCGTCGGACGCCGTCGCAGCGGCACAGGACCAGGGTATGGCACCAAGTCTTTGGCGAGACCTGTAATAGACGCCATCGTATTCGGATCCGTTAAGTGATCCTTAACCGTATCTCAGCCGGCGTTGCGGAGCTAGGCAGCCTGAGCGGCCCTCCTCAAATAATTAAGCTTTGGTTAATGCCGGCCTTTTAGCCACCTTTGCTTGCGAGGCGGGCCTCTTCGGACGAGAGGCCCGCCGACGCCCCGGCGGCTGCCCTGACCCTCGACCTCCACGGACTCGACGGCGCCGGCTCGGTCCGGCGGGATCGCGGACGGCAGGCGTGAAGCGGCACGCCCGCCGCTCCCGCGCGAGACCGGGTCCGCCGCGGGGACGCGCGGTCAACCGCGCGACGGACGCCTCAGCGGCACCCCGTAACGGCTCCGATCTCCGATCATGCGAGTCGGCGCAATGCTCGCTGCGCCGATCGCCGATCATGACGATTGCTGTCTCCATCCCCAGCAGTTGTATTATAGACGAGTAGCATACCAATAGTTGCACAATATTATCTGTTCGTTATAAATTTTCATGTCTATCGAGACCATGATCCGAGAGCGATCCGACGACGAGAGCGACGAGAAGCCGGCACTCTATCTATGGTTGACGACAGCGTTTCTCTATTTCTGCACCGCAGCTTCGACACTGAGCCTGGCCAGTAGCGGACACGACATCGCTGCCCTATGGCCGGCCAATGCCATTCTGGTCGCCCTGCTGCTCTCCCATGACAGGGTCCGATCGGGCACGGTGCTGAGCGCCGGACTGGCCGCGAACATCGCGGCCAATGTCCTGACGCGGGGGACTTTGATCGGCCCCTTCCTGTACAGTCTCGCCAACCTCGCCGAGGTGATGTTGGCCGTCCGTCTCCTGCGAAGGACCTACGAGCAGGACGCCCTGCTGCAATCCACGAGATCCGCCCTGCGGTTCCTCGCGATCGCGGGATTGCTGGCACCGGCCGCGAGCGGCGTCCTGGGAGGCTTGACGGCGCATCTCGTCTTCGGCGAGCCCCTGTTGCGCTCGTTCGGCACCTGGGTCGCGAGCGACGGCCTGGGACTCATCGTCTTCACGCCCTTCCTGCTCTCGCTGTTCCGAGGCGATTACGCGCGTGCGCTCGCGGAGCGGAGCTGGCGGGACCGGCTCGAAGCGGCCGCCTTGCTCGTCCTCGCAGGTTCGGTCGCGTACGCGACCTTCTTCTGCACCAGCCGCCCCTTGCTGTTCCTGATCTTCCCGCCCCTCATCCTGATCGCTTTCCGGCTGGGCCGCCTGGGTGTCACCGCGGCCGTGATGGTCGTGGCCGTCATCGGAGGCGTCGCAACGATGTACGGTCGCGGGCCGATGGTCCTGATCGCGGCCGACGCCGTCACGCAGGCGCAGGCGTTCCAGGTGTTCCTGGCCTTCATCCTGCTGACCTGCCTGCCCGTCGCGGCGGAGGTCTCCGCGCGGGCGCGGCTCACGGCCGAGCTGGCCGCGCACGATCGGGAGATGACGAGGAGCGCCTTCACCGATTCCCTGACAGGACTGCTCAACCGTGCGGGCTTCGAGCATCAGATCGAGACCATCCTGCCCGTCAGGGCACTCCCGCCCGTCAGCCTGATCGCGATCGACATCGATCACTTCAAGCAGATCAACGACCGCTGGGGGCATCCGGCGGGCGATCGCGCGCTCGAGACTCTCGGATCGCTGCTCGCATCGCAGATCCGCCCGGGGGATCTGGTCGCGCGCCTCGGCGGCGACGAGTTCGTGATCCTTCTCCGCGAGAGCGACCTCGAGCGCGCCAGGGCGGTGTGCGAGCGGATCCGCGCGAGCGCACGCGCCTTGCCGTTCTCGACCGGTGCCGGGACCGAAGCGCCGGTCAGCCTGAGCATGGGCTTGGCCGTCGCGCGCGTGGGCGAGGGCTACGAAGCGCTGGCTCAGCGGGCCGACAGCGCTCTGTACGAGGCGAAGCACGCCGGCCGCGACGCCCTGCGATGGGCCGCCTGACTCCGGGATCGACCCTGACCGGCGGCGATCCGGGCCCGGTCGTTTGGCCGTGAAACGCCTGCCCCGTAGGATCGGCCGATGAGACGCCGCCACCTCGTCGGACCGATCCTCTGCGTCGCGCCGCTCGCCCTCCTCTTCGGGACGGCCGACGGTCCCGCGGGCTCCGCGGCCCCCGGCCTGGTGCCGCAGGCCGAGCGCGCGGATCTCGTCCGCGTGGAGAAGGCGCAACGGCGCCTGACGCTGCTGCGCGGCGGACGCGTCCTGGCGGTCTACCGCGTCTCGCTGGGCTTCGCGCCGGTCGGCCCGAAGGCGATGGAGGGCGACGGCCGAACACCCGAGGGCCGCTACCGCATCGCGGGCAAGAACCCGGACAGCATCGCCCACCTCGCGCTGCGGATCTCCTATCCGGACGCCGCCGACCGCGCCGCGGCGTCCGCGGCCGGCGTGCCGCCCGGCGGAGACATCATGATCCACGGTCTGAGGAACGGCTTCTCCTGGGTCGGCCGCCTGCATCGTCTGATCGACTGGACGGATGGCTGCGTGGGCGTGACCAACGCCGAGGCCCGCGCGATCTACGCGCGGGTCGAGGTCGGCACGCCGATCGAGATCCGGAGCTGAGCGGGATCGGGCGTCGTCGGGCGGAGCGTTCGGGGCCGGACGGCGCGCGGCCGGGGCGCCTCAAGGCCCCGCATCCCCGGCGGCCGCGCCAGGACCCGCGGGCGGGCGCCACGGGAGCGGATCGAACGAGCGCCGGAGCGCCTCGAGGAACCGCTCCGTCCGGGCCGCGCGCGACCGCCGTTCCGAGCCGAGCAGGGCGACGACCGGCGCCGACGGCAGGGCGTAGCCTTCGAGCAGGCGCGCCAGCCGCCCCGCGCGCAGGTCGTCGGCGACATCCCATTCCGAGCGCACGATCACGCCGAGGCCCGCGAGGGCCCAGCCCCGCACCACGTCGCCGTCGTTGCTGACCAAGGCCGCATCCACCCTGACGCGGACCTCGGCGCCCTCCGCCGCGCGGAAGCGCCAGAGCGTCACGTCCTCGTCGTTCTCGCGCAGCGCGATGCAGGTGTGATCCCGCAGGTCGGCCGGCACGCGCGGGGCCGGATGCCGGGCCAGGTAGGCGGGCGCCGCGCAGAGGATCCGGTCGTTCGGCGCGAGGGCGCGCACGGTCAGGCTCGGGGTCGCCTCCCTGATCTCACCGACGTGGATCGCGAGGTCCCAGGTCTCGGACGGGATGCGGCCCAGGCGATCCGAGAGCAGCAGGTCGATCCGCACGCCCGGATGCCGCAGCCGGAACGCCGTCACGACCGGGGCCACGTAGCGGCGCCCGAAGCCGAGCGGGGCGACGACGCGCAGATGTCCGGTCACCGCGCCGACGCGCTCGGCCAGGGCGTCGGCGAGATCGTCGAAGGCGCCGAGGAGGTCGCGACCGCGCTCGGCCAGCAGCTCCCCCTCGTCGGTCAGCGTGAGGCCGCGGCCGGACCGGTCCACCAGATGGACCCGCAGCCGCTTCTCCAGGCTGCGCAGCCGCTGCGTCACGGCGGGGGGCGACACGTTCAGGCTGCGCGCCGCGGCGGCCAGGGACGAGCTGGCCGCGACCGCGACGAAGAAGCGGAGATCGTCGGTGTCGAGCATTAAGGCCGACCTTAATCCAGAATGCCGAACAGATTAATGGCGTCTCGCGGTCCGGCATGATCTGTCACCCGGCAGCGAGACAGGGAGGCGTGGACATGCCGGACACCGGAGTCGGGACGCAGGTGCCGTCAGCGGAGGCCGACGGGGCGTCGGGTCCGCTCCAGACACCGTGCCTTCTCCTGGACGAGGCGCGGCTGCGCGCGAACCTCGCGGGGCTGCGGGCGCACCTGGACCGGCTGGGCGTCGCCTTCCGGCCGCACCTGAAGACGGCGAAGTCGATCGACGTCGCCCGCCTGGCGATGACCGGTCCGGCCGGCCCGGCGATCGTCTCGACCCTGCGCGAGGCCGAGTACTTCGCCGAGGGCGGGGTCCGGGACATGATCTACGGCGTCGGCATCGCCCCGCAGAAGCTCGACCGCGTCGGCGCGGTCCGGCGCCGCTGGGGCGCGGACCTCGCCGTGGTGCTCGACTCGATCGAGCAGGCGGACGCGGTCGCCGCCTGGGCCGCGCGGACCGGCGACCGTCTACCGGTCCTGATCGAGGTCGACGCCGACGGGCATCGCTCCGGCGTGAAGCCGGCCGACGCGGCGCTGCTGGTGGCGATCGGGCGCGCGCTCGGCGCGGGGGCGGACCTGCGCGGCGTGCTGCTCCACGCCGGCGACAGCTACGGCCTCAGCGATCCCGAGGATCTCGCCGCGGCCGCGGAGGGCGAGCGCGCGGCGGCGGTGACGGCGGCCACTCTCCTGCGCGCGGCGGGCCTGCCGTGCCCGGTGGTGAGCGTCGGCTCGACCCCGACCGCGCGCTACGCCCGGAACCTCGACGGGATCACCGAGGTCCGTGCCGGCGTGTTCATGTTCGGCGACCTGTTCCAGGCCGGCGTCGGCTCCGTCGCGGTCGACGACATCGCGGTGAGCGTGCTCGCCACCGTGATCGGGCACCGCCGCGACAAGGGCTGGATCATCACCGATGCCGGCTGGATGGCGCTGTCGCGCGACCGGGGCACGGCCCGGCAGGCGGTCGATCAGGGCTACGGCGTGGTCTGCGACCGCGCCGGCCGCCCCTACCCGGACCTGATCGTCGCCGACACCAACCAGGAGCACGGCATCCTCGCCCTGCGTCCGGGCTCCCGCGCCGCCCTCCCCGGTCTGGCCATCGGCGACCGTGTGCGCGTCCTGCCGAACCACGCCTGCGCGACGGGCGCGCAGTACGACCGCTACCACGTCCTCGACGCCGACGGGCGGGTCGCCGCCGTCTGGCCGCGCATCAATGGCTGGTAGGCGGCGCCGACCGTGACGTCGCGGATCGGGCGCCTCGCGAGCGCCCGGCGGCGCCGGACGCGGCGGGAGCCCGCCCGGACACCGCGAGGCGCGTGACCGCCGCCCTCCTCGGGGCGGCGCATGCCGCCCGCGCGCACTGACGCGCGCACTGACGCGCGCTCCGGGCCCCGTCGGCGCGGCCCGAGGCCCCCGGCACCGACGCCGCCCGATGCGGCGCCCGATACGGAAGGAGAAGCCCATCATGACAGCCCACCGGTTCGACGCCGTCCTGTTCGACCTCCTGACGGCCCTGCTCGACAGCTGGTCCCTGTGGGACTCGGTCGCCGGCAGCACGGAGGCCGGCCGCCGGTGGCGGGCCGAGTACCTGCGGATCACCTACCGGACGGGGGCGTACCGGCCCTACGAGGATCTCGTCGCCGAGGCCGCCGCGGCGGTGGGCCTGCCGCGCCGCCTCGCGGCGGACCTCGAGGACCGCTACGGCGAGCTCCGGCCCTGGCCCGGCGTGACGGAGACCCTGCAGGCGCTCGCGGCGCGCTCCGTGCGGCTCGGCGTCGTGACCAACTGCTCCGAACGTCTGGGTCGCATCGCCGCCGGCTGCCTGGGGGTCGAGCTCGACGCGGTCGTCACGGCGGAGCGCGCCGGCTTCTACAAGCCCGATCCGCGTCCCTACCGGCTGGGACTGCAGGCCCTCGGGGTCGAGCCGGCGCGCTGCCTGTTCGTCGCGGGCTCGGCCTTCGACCTCGTGGGCACGGCGCGGGTGGGGCTGGCGACGTACTGGCACGACCGCGTGGGCATGGCGGCCCCGGACGGCGCGTCGCCCCCGCTGGCGCACGAGACCACCCTCGATCCGCTGCGCGCCTGGTTCGATCCGGGCGCGCGCTGACGCCGACAATCTCTGGGCGCGGTGGGGGGAAGGCGGGGCGGGCGACGGGCCGGCAGAGGGCACCTCCCGACCCGCGCGAGGCGACCGCATGTGCCGCCGCGCACCGGGCGGCCCGGCGCGAGCTTTGCCTTTCGGCCGTCGCCCGGTCCATGTAGCCGCCCATGATCCGCCTCATCCCCAGCCTGCCCGCGGCCTACGTCATCGCGCGGGTGGTGTGGCCCCTGCCGGTGCCGCTCGCGCTCAGGCTCGGCCTCGCCGCGCTCCTCCTGGTCGCCTCCCAGTACCACCTGTGGAGCCGCCTCTCCTCCGGGTCGGTCTTCGCGCCCGAATTCCCGCGCCCGATCGTGATCCTGTTCAACTGGGCGTTCGGTGCGATCGCGCTGGCGGCGGTGATGCAGCTCGGCCTCGATGCCGTCGCGCTGATCTCGCTGGCTCTGCCCGGGGGCGGCTGGGCGATCCCGACCGCCTGGCGCATCGCGGTGGCCTCGACGGCCGCCGGCCTCTCGGCCGTCGCCGTGTGGCAGGCCGTGCGCGTGCCGCCCCTGAAAGACGTCCCGGTCGCGATCGCGGACCTGCCCCCCGGCCTCGACGGCTACACGATCCTGCACCTGACCGACCTGCATATCAGCCGCCTGTTCCCGGCCGCCTGGGCGCGGGCCGTCGTCGCGCGGGCCGACGCCCTCCAGGCCGACCTGATCGTCGTGACCGGCGACTTCATCGACGGTTCACTGGAGGCCCGGCGAGACGACGTCGCGCCGCTGCGGGCCCTGCGCGCGCGCGACGGTGTCTGGGCCGTGCCCGGCAACCACGAGTACTTCTTCGACCACGATTCCTGGATGCGCCATCTCGCGGGCCTGGGGATCCGCGTCCTCGCCAACACCCACACGATCCTGAGGCGCGGGGGCGGCGCGCTGGTGCTGGCCGGCGTCACCGACCGCTCCGCGCCCGCCACGGGGCATCCGGGGCCCGACCTCGACGCGGCCCTGGCGGGCGCACCGCCGGGCGCGCCGATCGTTCTGCTGGACCACCAGCCGGCCAACGCCGCGCAGGCCGCGGCGCGCGGCGTCGCGCTCCAGCTCTCCGGCCACACCCACGGCGGCATGATCCGCGGCCTGGACCGGCTGGTGGCGCGCGGCAATTCCGGGTTCGTCTCGGGGGCGTACCGGGTCGGGGTCATGCGGCTCTACGTCAGCAACGGCACCGGGCTCTGGCCCGGCTTCGCCCTCCGGCTCGGGCGTCCGTCGGAGCTGACGCGGATCACCCTGCGGGCAGCCACCTGACGCGCGCGCGCCGCCGCGCGGCTTCTCGCACGGGTCAGCGATCGAGGCCCGGGAGGCCCCATCGCCGGCCAAAGCCCGCATCGCCGGACACTCGGCTGTTTCCCCCGGGAGTGCCATGTTCGTCGGAACGGCTGCCCCGGGTCGCTTGCCGGATCGCCCCCGCTCGGAAGCTGCCGGCCGGCTCGCGGGAGAAGAGCGGTGAGAGCGGCCCCTGCGCGCGTGCCGGACAGCGCCAGTCCCAGGACGAAGCCGGGCCGCGATGAAAGGTCAGGCCATCGCACCCTCGATTAAACCTTCTCGTCGTATCCCCCGGATACCATCTTGGCTCCGGCGAGGTCGAACAGTGCTGCAGGGGACCATATCGAATACCCAGCGCGAGGCACTCCGCCAGCAGGCGCTGGCCGAGATCGCCCTCCTCGACACGCCGCCGGAGCGCGAGTTCGACGCACTCGCCAGGCTCGCGCAGCGCATGCTCGGCACCGGCATGTCCTCGATCACCCTGATCGACCCGGAGCGCCAGTGGTTCAAGGCGCGTTGCGGTCCCTTGGCGGCCGAGACGCCGCGTGCCCAGGCGTTCTGCCCCGTCGTGTTCGAGACGGAGGCTCCGCTGATCGTGGCGGATGCCAGCCTCGACCCGCGCTTCGTGGCCAGCCCCTTCGTCACGAACGCCCCGTACATCCGCTACTACGCGGGCGTGCCGGTCCGCGTCCGGCAAGCCGACGGCGACAAGATCACGATCGGCACGCTATGCGTCCTCGACGAACAGCCCCGCGAGCCGACGGCGACAGACCTGGAGGTGCTCGAAGAGCTGGCCTGCATCGCGGAGGCGCTGATCGAGGCGCGCGCCGTGGCCCTGCGCGCAGCCGAGGCTGCCGAAGAGCGCCGGATGGCCGTCGAGGGCCTGGAGCGTGAGCGCCGCCAGTTCAAGCAGGCGGAGCGCATGGCCGAGATGGGCTCGTACCGCTACGATATCGAGACGCGGTCGACCTCCTGGTCGGACGGCGTCTTCGTCATTCACGAGCTGCCCGTCAGCGGCGGTGTGCCGATTGGCGCGATCATGAACTTCTTTCCCGAGCCCGATCGCGCCCTCTTCCGCGCGGCCGTCAGGCGCGTGCTGGACACGGGCGAGCCGTTCGAGATGGACGCCGATTTCGTGACAGCCAAGGGCAATGCCCGGCGCGTGCGGTGCTCCTGCGAGATCGAGTTGGTCAAGGGTAAGCCCGTCGCCCTCATCGGCCTGATCCAGGACATCACCGAACGGCACAGCTTGGAGCAGCGTCTTCGCCATCAGGCGCGCACCGATGACCTGACGCAACTCGCCAACCGAGCCGAATTCCACCGCGCGCTCGACGCGCGGCTGCGCGAGGCGCGCGCTTCCGACGACGATGTGGCTGTCCTCCTGATCGACCTCGACGGCTTCAAGGGCGTGAACGATCGCCTCGGGCACGCGGCCGGCGACGAGGTTCTGCGTTGCGTGGCCGAGCGGTTGCGCGCGCCCTGCTACGCCGGTTGCTTCCCGGCACGGTTGGGGGGCGACGAGTTCGCGATCCTGGTGCCTGCCGCCTGCGATGGCGCGGGCGTGCAGGCGATGGTGCGGCGCCTCCTGCACGACCTCGAGATGGTTGTGAAAGGGCAGGGTCAGATCGCGCGGGTGACGGGAACGATCGGCCTCGCGCGGTCACGAGAGGCCGGACAGGACCGCGACGTGCTGCTGCGCCACGCCGACGCGGCCCTCTACGCCGCGAAGCGTAAGCAGAAGGGGACGGCTGAAACCTACTCGGCCGCGACGGATCAGACTGCCACGCCGGTTCGCGGCGCGTCCGCTCTCGAGTTGGCTCCTCACCGACGCCTTTGACGCAGAGTCGGCCACACGACCCTCTGGCCCGGGTCCGGCGGACGAAAGCGCAGACGGGATGGGCGAAGGCGCGCGGAGATCGTCGCGCCGCCCGGAGCGGATGGCGAGGCGGCGGAAGCGCGCCGACCACGCCGGCGTGCGCGACGATCCAGCGGTGGCGTCCGAGATCCTCGCTGCCCTCGCCGCCGCGCCGTGCGATGCGCGGCGTGATGCTGCGGGATCGGCACGGGTGCCGGGAGCGATCCGGCCGCGACGAGGAGCGTGGCTCAAGAGGCCGTCACCACGCGGCCTGGAGGCCGGCGGTGAACACCTGGGCGGTGGCGCCCGGGCGGACGTCGCCGGTATAGCCCACCGACAGCCGCACGCCCGCGGCGACCGCCCCCGTCAGGCTCACCCCCAGAACCGCGCCGTCCCGGCCCAGCGCGCTCGTCCGGCCCGCGAATGGGGCCCCGAACACGCTCGAGCGGATCAAAGCCGCCGTGTCGGCCAGCTCGTGCGCCCAGTACGCCCGACCCTCCAGGCGCAGGTCCGGAATGCCCGCCAACGCCCAGCTCGTCACCCGCCCGCCGACCAGGCTGCGCGCCGCGTCGAGGTCGGCCACCGCGAAGCCCTGCCCGCCGAAGCCCTGCCCGACCAGACCGCCCCGCTCGGACACACGGCCCCGCGTCAGCCGGTCGTAGCTGAAGCCCACCTCCGGCACGACCTCGACCGGCAGGCCGGTCGCCAGCGCGTAGCCGGCAAAGCCCGACACCCCGCCGTTCCAGCCCGACGACAGCCCGGACGCCTGCGNGTAGCTGAAGCCCACCTCCGGCACGACCTCGACCGGCAGGCCGGTCGCCAGCGCGTAGCCGGCAAAGCCCGACACCCCGCCGTTCCAGCCCGACGACACCCCGCTCGCCTGCGACACCGCCGTGCCCAGCGCCACCGTCCGGTCCACCCGCCCGTCCGCGTACGACACGCCCGCCGTGCCCCGCAGGATCACCGCGCCGAGCCGCGTGCTCGCGTAGAGCGTCCCGCCGTAGCTGTCGGTGGTGAACCGACCCAGCCCCGCGCCCCGCGACGTGCCGCCCGCGCGCAGGTAGCTGAACGCTCCGCCCACCTGCGTGTCCGCCCCGACCTGRCGGTCGACGCCCATCAGCAGCCCGCCCGCGTCGAACCCGGCGCCCGCCGCAGCCCGGTCGYCGGCGCGCGCRCCGAACCCGTACAGCGCGTCGGCCCAGCCTGCAGCGCCGTGCGGTTCGGGCCCGGGCCCGGATCGCCCGCGCTGAACGCGCCCGCGCCCCCGCCCAGCCCGCGCTGGTGCCGGTCGATCGTGTCGGAGAGCAGWCGGCGCGCGGCGAGGTCGGTCATCACCGCGTCGCCGTAGCTCTGGCCCGACAGGCTCGCCAGCCCGCCCGGCAGGGTCGCCGGGCCGGCCGCGTAGAGCGGGTCGAACACCCGCGCCCGCGCCGCGTCCGGCCGCGTGCCGGCCGCCGGGCGGGCGAGGTCGAGGGCCGCGCCCACGGCCCGGGCGTTGCCGGTCTGGGCGAGGCCGAGGCCKGCGAGRTTGCCGTAGGCGGCSGGCGTGACCACGAGGTCGAGGCCGGTGGCGGCGTAGAGCGCGTCGAGGCGCGTGCCNGCCGTGCGGTTCGGGCCCGGGCCCGGATCGCCCGCGCTGAACGCGCCCGCGCCCCCGCCCAGCCCGCGCTGGTGCCGGTCGATCGTGTCGGAGAGCAGWCGGCGCGCGGCGAGGTCGGTCATCACCGCGTCGCCGTAGCTCTGGCCCGACAGGCTCGCCAGGCCGCCCGGCAGCGTCGCCGGGCCGGCCGCGTAGAGCGGGTCGAACACCCGCGCCCGCGCCGCGTCCGGCCGCGTGCCGGCGGCCGGGCGGGCGAGGTCGAGGGCCGCGCCCACGGCCCGGGCGTTGCCGGTCTGGGCGAGGCCGAGGCCGGCGAGRTTGCCGTAGGCGGCSGGCGTGACCACGAGGTCGAGGCYGGTGGCGGCGTAGAGCGCGTCGAGGCGCGTGCCSGCCGGCAGGCCCGCCGCCGGCTGGGCGAGCCCGCTGAACGAGCCCGACAGCCCGGCCTGCGCGGTSAGCACGCCGAAGCGCTGGCCGAGCGCGGGGGTGAAGCTGTTCGTGGCGTTGCCGGTGATGCCGCGCAGCTCCGGCACCAGGGTGCCGTTGGCCGAGACCGTGCCGGTCGGGCCGAGCGCCAGCAGGCGGGCGTAGCTGCCCGC
>NZ_LMPY01000034.1:242615-385810 GCF_001424445.1 Methylobacterium sp. Leaf361
CCAGGAGCGTGCCGGGGCCGGCCTTGGTCAGGCTGGTCGGGCTCGCGGTCTCCAGGATGGCGCCGGCGTAGGTCGAGGCGGCCGCACTGGAGACCGTGAGGGCGCCGTTGCCSAGGACGGCGGAGGCCGGKCCGGCGAGGTCGGTGAGCGTGAGGGCGGTGCCGCCGAGGTCGAGGGCGCCGGTGTTGGTCAGGCCGGTCAGCCCGGCGAGCGGGCCGGTGATCTGCACGAGGCCGGYRTTGGTGAKCGTGCCGTTGAACTGCCCGGACAGGCGGGCGAYGCCGGTGTTGGTCAGGTCGGCGGTGAGGGTGCCGTCGCTGGCGACGAGGCCGGCRTTGCTGAGGCCGCCGGAGGCGGTGAGGCTGGCGCTCTGGGCGACGGCGACGAGGCCGGCATTGGCGAGGGGGCCGGCGAGGCTGTAGCTGCCGCCCGTGGTGACGGCGAGCGTCGCGCCGGCGGCGTTGGCGAAGGGGCCGGTGCCGGCCATGCGGCCGGCGCTGGCGAGCACGGTGCCGGCATTGGTCAAGCCGCCGCTGATCATGCCGCTGGTGGACAGCATGCCGGTGTTCGCAACGCCGCCGCCGATGGCGCCGGCGTTGCTCAGGACGCCGCTGTTGGTCGGGCCGCCGGCGATGGTGCCGGTGTTGAGGGCGGTGCCGGTGTTGCTCAGTCCGCCCGCGAGGATGCCGGCATTGACCAGGCTGCCGGTGTTGGCCGCGCCGCCGGTGATGGAGCCACTGTTGAGCGTGGTTCCTGCGTTGTTCAGCCCACCCGCGAGAGTGCCGACGTTAACTAGGCTGCCGGTGTTGGTCGCGCCGCCGCCGATGATGCCAGTGTTCAGGGCCAGACCGGCATTGGCGAGGCCGCCCGCGACGGTGCCGCTGTTGGCCAGGACGCCGAGATTGGCGACGCTGCCGGAGACGAGCCCGGCATTGAGGAAGCTCGCCGCCGAGCCGACGAGGACCGGCGCGGTGAGGCTGCCGGTGGCGGTCAGGGCCAGGGTACCGGCGCTGATGACGGTGCCGGCCGTGAATGTGTTGGAAGCCGATAGGATTGCGGTGCCAAGTCCAGTCTTGACGAGGGTGCCCGACTGACTACCGTCGGCAATCGAGCCCGCGAAGGTGGCGTTGCCGAGGTCGATCTGCAGGGCACCGAGGCCGGTGAGTGTGAGCGGGCGTGCGGTGGTAAAGCCATCGGTGAGGACCTCAAGGGTGCCGCCGCCGAGGATCAGACCGGTGCCGGCGGCGCCGAGGTTGGCGTCGCGGGAGACCGCGAGGGTACCGCCATAGACCGCGGTACCGCCTGCATAGGTGTTGGTCCCAGCGAGTTCGAGGGTGCCTAGGCCAGCCTTGATCAGACCGCCGGGCCCAAAAATGTCGCCGCCGAGGCTCGCGACATCGAACGGGTTCAGCGCCGTAGTACTCATTAGGAACACGGGAAGCCCGGTTCTGAACTGCGAGGCCAAGCTTAGGCTGCCCTGCAGCGCGATCATCGGCTTCGCAAGGAGGTCAGCGCTCTCAGGCAAGATGCGCTGATAGCCTGCGAAGCCGCTGTCAGCGTCATAGATGAGATTAAAACCCCGTAGGATCGTGATCGTTGTATTAATATACGTTGCGCCCGTGTCGTTTGTCGATTTGCCCTCGGCATAAACGGGGCCAACCGGGGCGAGCGGATTGTCCGTGTCGCCGACCCTAAAGCTGTACAATGCCACCGGTGGGCTCGAGTGGCCCGGTATGTAAACGGTTACGAGAGTTCCATTCGGCATATTCTCGCCGCGCTTGATGCTACTGCCTTCTGGGATCTTAACGTAGGCGGTGTAAACGCCGGTGTCGGGCAAGATTGTCCCAGAGCCGATGGCGCCTCCCGCTCGTAGGTCGCCCGGCGTCATCTGCCACTCGATTGCGTTCCCTGACTGCGGTCCGGCCGCCAATCTCACAAATGTAGTCCCCTGCGTGTTAGCAGCGGTTAGGCCTAGCTCAATGCCATTCTGCGTAACAACATAACCACGTACGAGCTTAGATGCGTCACCGTTAGCGATCCAGTCAATATTGAGTAAGGGGTTGGCGTCGGGCGTTCCGTTTGGAAAGCCGGCTGCCTCACGCCCAAAGCCAACACCAAACATCTGAGTGGTGATCCGACCGGTCACCGGGGCGCCTTTATGGATTTCAGATGTTACTCTAAGGATCGGAACAACCGCTGACGCAAGTTTATTATTTTTGTCGTAGAAATTGACGGTCATCTCGTAAAGATCACCGTATAAATATCGGTCGCTGCTGCTATAGTTGATCATGCCTGGGCCAATCGACTTTTGACCAGGATCAGGTTGCCAAACTGTCGAGTCCTTGCCGATAGCGATTCCGGTTGATCCTGTATCGAGCTGAAAAGGACTGGTTGTTGTGCTAGATCCAAAGCTGAGATTTATGGTGGCGCCCTGACCGTTGTCTGCAAAGACAATGGGGGAAGCAAATGGGATCGAGATGCTGGTTGATTTGTCTGAATAGAGACTCCAGGCCGCACCCTCGGCGCGAGCGGTCGCAGCCGGCGTCGAAAATGCGATCCCGGCAAGCAGCGCCGCGCGACAACGGTCAGGTACAGTAATAATCATCAATCAAGTCTTTTTAATCCGAATTCTGACTTCGCAGAAAAAATTCAGAAACGTTAATAATCCGTAAACGTGCTCGTTTTGCTGTATCAACGGCATGCATTTTGATAGAGGTTCATATGGTCTTTGGCGTCGACGGGCTGATACATGGTATAGCCATAGTGGCTGCGTCAGGTGGCCGTCAGCCTGCATTATTTTTGGCTTTTCGAGGCGATTTCCTTTTGGAGTCCTCGTTGCCCCGGGGCTTGCGGTCATACCTCTCCATTTCGATCACTCTTTTGGCTGGCGCCCCATCTGTGCGCCGGGCACGCCCAGCCTAATTGCCTTCGCGAGCGCCGAGCGCTTTGCGGCGTAGCCGGCGGCGACCATGGGATAGTCGTCAGGCAGGCCGAAGCGCGTGCGGTAGTCCTTCGGGGTCAGACCGTGAGACGTCAGATGCCGCTTCAGCGTCTTGTACGGCTTGCCGTCGATGAAGCTGATCAGCGCGTCGGGCTTCATCGACTTGCGGATCTCGGTGGCCGTCAGGCGAAAGCCCTCGGGGTTGGCCGCCGCCGCGGCCGGCGCCAGGTCCTGGAGCGCGACGAGGCCGTCGCGGACTGTGCGCATCAGCCCGGGCAGCGCATCTGCGGTCACGGCCTGCCGGCTGACGCAGGCCGCCACGATGCCGGCGGTGAGGCTGAGGAGGTCGTCGGGGGAATCGGACATGGGGCTCTCCTGATCAGAGGGTCGATTGCGCGGACCGAGCGGATGAGGAGCGGCCACGATCAGGCCGCGGAGGTTGCCGTGAGCGGCAGCGGGCTCCCAAAGCGCCAGCCGTCCTGGCCGCCCATGTGGATGGGGGTCATCATCGGTCCGCCGAGGCGCCGGTAGTGTACGGCCCACGCTTCCCATCCGGGCGAGTCGTCGCGGACGAAGACGCGGCTGTGCGGCGCCCCGGGCTGGGCAGCGGGGCGAAGTCGGTCTGGCGCAACCACGTCTGCGACGCGAAGGCGTAGCCCGGCTTGCGCTGAGCGTGTGCCGCGTAGGCCCGTGCCGCGGCGATCGCCGCGAGTTGCTCGGATTCGGACAGCGCCTCGAAGAGGGCGCGGGCATCCCGGGCCCGGCTCCCGACGAGGCCATCCGGCCAGACCGCGACGAGATGCTCGAATCGTACGGCGACCGGATCGAGCTGGCCGCCGGCGGCTGGTCTTCCGCCGGTCCGTGACACTGCAACTCCGAAGCTACCGCTGTCGCTGTCAAGTATTTTGAATACGGGCTCCTTGCCGCTGCTGTGAGAGAGATGCTCTTCAGCGCGGAGACCGAATGAGGCGCCGCAGCTGACGTGCTCTGAAGCACCTAAGCTTTCTGAGGTCGGAGATATGTACTCCCGCAGCGAACCGGCGAAATCAACCGGATCGCCCCAGATCAAATTAGATCTTTTCAATGCGCCATCTGTTAACGAAAGCAGCAAGCCATGAAGTCCATTGTTGTTGCCGCAGCCCTTTCGATCGCCTCGATCGGCGCGGCGAATGCGGGACCTATTATCGCCCTGGATAAGGCACTCACAACCTCCGATCAGCCCCTCGTGTCCAACGTCGCTTGGCTCAGCCGCTACGGCAAACTCTGCTATCACGGCACGAGGTGGATCCCCGCTTGCCATGCCACCAATCGGCCGGTTGGCTACATGAGAGGTCACTGGAACGCGACCCGTACTCGCTTCATTCCGGGGCGTTACTATTGAGGCTCCGGAAACCAAGTGATCCAACCTGCGCCTCATGTGAGGCGCGGTCCGGCCATGTGGCAATTGCAGCAATCGCAGTTCGTGCTTCGAGATCGCAAATTCTGCACGATCAACACATCTCAACATTACGGCCCGAAATCTGTGGTTTTTTGCAGTATTACAGTCAGATCAGGTAGCAGTATGAGCAAGGCCGCTCTTCGCACCCTTGCCGGTGCATTTGCTGGCGCAGTGGCCAGCGTGACTTTCGTGCCCATGGCCCTTGCAGCGCCAAGTGCGTCCGCCGCTGAGACATGTGACTCGGACGACCCAACCTCATGCCTGAGCCGCCATGGCGAAGCGGCTGGGAATATGTTGTCTAAGGCTTACGCCGACGCATCCAAAAAGGTCGCTCCGATGTGCTTCGAGGTGATCGGCCCGGCCATCGGCGATTGCTTGGAGCGTGCTCGACGAGTCGCGGACAAGGAGCTCGATGAGACCTACGCCCGTGCGATGAAGTCGATAGGCAGCGACGATGACGCGGCCCGCAAATGGCGCGAAAGACTCAAGCTCGCACAACAGGCTTGGCTTCGATTTCGGGATGCCGACTGCGGCGATGTCATATCATTCGAGTGGATGGACGGTACAGGCGCCGGTCCAGCGGGATCAGCCTGTCTGGTCGCGCATACCATAGAGCGAGCAGCAGAACTTAAGCGGCGCTACGACCGCGAATAGATTTGTGACGCGGTCTTTGGGCCCCTCCTGGCCTTAACGTCCCCGTTTCTCGCCCTCGATGAATTTAGTTTGAGATTGATATACACCGCGCCGGACGAATTGGCGAAAACGCTAAGGCAGTATCCGCGGAACATAAAGGTGTCGACGATGAAGGATCTCGCTCTCTCTATTATTTTATCTGCCGGCTTTCTTAGCGCGGCATACGCTGCGCCGAATGATGCGGCGCCATCAGCCTCGAAAGAACCGCCGCCCTTGGCCTGCATGGATGACAATACAATAGACGCCTGCCTGAACCGTCATGGTGAGGATGCAGCGAAGGCGCTGTCGAAGGCCTACGTAGATGTTGCGGGCAAACTCGATGCTGCCTGTTCTGAGGTAATCAGCCCAGGGATGACCGCTTGCCTGGGTCGAGCCCAGGAAATCGCAGATAAGAAATTGAACGCGACTTACGCACGCGCCATGAAGGCGATCAGCAGCGAGGATAACGGTAAGAAGTGGCAGGAGGAGCTCAGACTTGCTCAACAGACTTGGATGCGCTTCCGCGATGCCGACTGCGGCGATCTCATCACCGATGAGTGGCATGGCGGTACAGGGACTTATCCAGCTATCGCCACCTGCTTACTCGGGCATACGGAAGCGCGAACCGCGGAGCTTAAGCGGCGCTATGACCGCTGGTAAACGCTAGCGTTCTTCTCCCGGTGATAGCTCGAGTGGTTTGAGTTAATAGAGGTTTGACAGTTTAGTCGGGTGGGCGGATCGTTAGGTGCTTCCTGATGGAGGTGCGCCATGTTGCGTGGCTCAAAGGCCGTCTCTCTCGATCTCAGCGAGCAGGAGCAGGGTGAGATCCAGCGCCTGCTGCGGCGACACGAGACCGGGCAGGCGCTGGTTTCGCGCCTGCGTATCATCCTGGCCTGTTGTTGTTGCCCCCTAAAGACCGGACAAGGTCTCCTGGGTTGATCGGGCGATGAACTCGCGCGGCGAGCGGTAGCCCGGCGCGCGATGAGGGTGAAGATCGTTGTAGTGCGCCAGCCAGACAGGAAGCTGGCGCAGCACGCTCTCGGCGTCCGGTAGTACCGAGACACGCACGTAGTCGCGTTTCAAGGTTCGCACGAACGCCTCGGCCATGCCGTTGCTCTGCGGGCTCTCCAGCGGCGTCGTTTTTGGCAACAAACCAAGGTCGCGGGCGAAGCGGCGCGTGTCGCGGGCTACGTAGCAACTGCCGTTGTCAGTCAGCCACTCGATCAGGCTCGGCAATTGGTTGACCGGCCCGAAGCGGTGTTCGACGGCGGCTACCATCAGGTCGCGGACGTCCTCGCCCGTGATGCCCGCCGTGGTCGCCACGTAGCTCATTGCCTCCCGATCGCACCAGTCGAGCGCGAAGGCGACCCGCACACGCTCACCGTTCTCTGCCGCGATCTCCAGCCCGTCCGAGCAGCGGGCATGCCACCCGGTCGGAGACCGGGCGGGGACCCGCCCAGCGCGTGTTGCGCACGGCCACCGCCACCTTGCCCTCGTGGCGGCGCGTCTCGGCTCCGCCCGCATGTCGCTGGAGCAGGAGGCCGTGCACCTTCATGACCCGGTAGACCCGCTTGGCGTTCGGCGCAGGCCGMCCRTCCCGCTCGGCCTGCCGGCGCAGAAGGGCATGGACGCGCCGATAGCCGTAGGTCGGCAGATCGGCGATGAGCGCCTGGATCGCGCCGAGCAACGCGGCGTCGGGTGCAGGCGGACGGCCSCGTCGGCSCMTGGGCTTCCRGRCGGGGGAGGCCTGCCTGGACGAGGCGAGGTGCGGGCGCGACACGCKCAAAGCTGCGGCCACAGCGCTCACCGGCCGTCCCCCCGGCCACGAGGTCACGCGCGAGGGCAACTTTTTGGGGGCGGCGACCCGCTCCATCGCCTCGCGCAGGATCTCGGTCTCGAGCGTCTTCTTGCCCAGGAGCCGCTGNGAGGTCACGCGCGAGGGCAACTTTTTGGGGGCGGCGACCCGCTCCATCGCCTCGCGCAGGATCTCGGTCTCGAGCGTCTTCTTGCCCAGGAGCCGCTGCAGCTCACGGATCTGTGGCTCAGGCAKCMCGMARCTCRGAGGCTGGCACCACCTCTTCACCGGCMCCGGCGGCCGTGAACGCGCCGCGCTCCATCAGCCGACGCCACGTGAACAGCTGGTTGGCGTTCAGCCCGTGGCGGCGGGCGACGAGCGAGACGGACTGACCGGGCAGATAGGTCTCCTCGACGAGGCGCACCTTCTCCTTTGTAGTCCAGTGCCGCCGGCGCTGGATGGAGGTGATCCTGCAAGCGTTCCCCGGTCTTCAGGTCTCGGACCGAGGTCCTGAATATCCCGTCCTTGAGCACGATGCGCATCCGGCAGGCTCGTCCGTCCGAGGCCTTCCCTTCGTGGACTAGAACGTCGGCCTCTGCCCGGAAGACGGCGTAGAGGCTGCAGAAATGACGGTTGCCCCACGCCGTCCTCATACGGACATAGGCCTCCCCGCGGCCGTAGGGCACGATCTCCAGCGTGCTCTCGACGGCGCGAATCGCTCCGGATCGGTCACGGGCGACCGGCCAGCCCGAGGGCGTCAGCCCGATCCACCCGTCGCGGCGCCCCCCTCTCGCCTTCGCCCCCCGCCATCGCGTAGGTCCAACCGTGCTCACCGCCACGCTCGACCCCGCCGACCGCCCATGCTCCCACAGTACCGCTGGCTCTGGGCCCTGACCCTCCTCCTCGCCTCCGGCGGGGCGGGCCTCCTCTACAACCTGCTCTTCGTCGGCGGGGCCTCGATGCTCGCCGGCCTGGTCTACGCCCTGGCGGTGGGCGGGACGGTGCTGGCCTTCGTGCCCGGCCTGGCCCTGTCGGGCGTCCAGACGCGGCTGCGCCGCCTGCCGGCGCTGGTCTACATGCTGGCTGCCGAACTGCTCTACGTGGTGCTGATCACGCTCGGCTGCGCGCTCGGCGGCTTGGTCGTCTGGACCTTCGGCCTCACCGCCGACAGCCTGTCCACGGCGGTGCGGATCACGCCGCGGTTCCTCGCCTACTCGCTGGCCGTGTCGGCCCTGCTGGTCTTCGTCATGCGCATGCGCGACCTGATCGGCGGCGAGGTGTTCGTGAACTTCATGATCGGCCGCTACCACAAGCCGGTGCAGGAGGAGCGGATCTTCCTGTTCCTCGACGTGGTCGGCTCGACGGCCTTCGCGGAGACCCACGGCGACCTGCGCGCGCAGGAATATCTCAGCGCCGTGTTCGCGACGCTCGCCGAGCCGGTGCGGCGCAACGCCGGCTCCACGGACGACTTCATCGGCGACCTCGCGATGATCACGTGGCCGATGAAGCGCGGCCTCAAGGACGCGCGCTGCGTCACCTGCGTGTTCGCGGTGCTCGACCGGATCGAGGCCGACGCCGCGGCCTGGCAAGCCCGGTTCGGGACGGTCCCGCGGCTGCGGGCGGCGCTGCACGGCGGTCCGGTGGTCACGGCCGAAGTCGGGGTCGACCGCCACAAGATCGCGTATTTCGGCGACGCCGTGAACGTGACGGCGCGGATCGAGGCCCTGTGCCGCCCGCTGGGCGTCGGCATCCTGATCTCGCAGGATCTCCTCGACCGGCTGGTCCGGCTGCCCGACGGCGTCCGCGCCCGCGGGCTGGGGACGCACGCCCTGCGCGGCCGCGGCGCGCCCCTGGCGGTCGCCACTCTCGAGCGCGGCGCGGCGCCGGACCGGCTGATCCCGGAGCAGAGGCCGGCGCCGCCGGTGCTGGACCGCGCCGAGGCCGTCGCGGAACCGCGCTAGGCTCCCCGTCGGGGCCGCGTGTCGGTCGCGTCTCAGCGGCGGCGGACCCAGCGCTCCCACCAGCGCTCCCACCCGTGCGCCCAGAAGCGCCGGCCCCGCGCGCTCGCCGCGCGCCGCGGGGCCGCGGCCGGGCCGGCCCAGTCGGAGGTTGCCTCGAGCGCCGCCGGCAGGGTGGCGATGAGCGCCGCCGGCCCCTCGATGTCCCAGCCGATCACGCAGCAGCCGCAGCCGGTGCTGCGCACGCGGGTGAGCCGGCCGGCATGGGCCAGCATCCAGCGCTCGGCGGCGGCGACGTCGTCCCCGTCGCCCACGTCCACGCACAGGGAGGCGCGGGCGTGGCCCGGGGCCGGCGGCCCCTCGGGCATTGGGTCGACCCGCCCGTAGAGGGCCCGCAGGGCGTCGGAAGCCGGTCCGGCGTCGCCGGCGCTCACGGCGCGCCCATCTCGGCCAGCTGCCGTTTGGCGAAGGTGCAGGCCGCGAAGTCCGGGTTAATCGCGCAGGCCATGTCGAACGCCGCCCGGGCCCGGGACGCCTCGGCGGCGACGCCCTCGCCGAGGCGATAGGCCTGGCCGAGCATGGCGCAGCCCCAGGCGCCGCGCCGGTCGCAATCGAGGCGGAAGCTCCGGGCGAGGCAGGCATCCGTGTCGGCGCGCGGCGCGGCGCGGAAGGGATCCTCCGCGTAGCCGCCGTTCCGGATCCCGGCCGCCCGGTTGGTGCAGCCCGCCGGGAACCCGCCCGCGCAGGCGAGGGCGTAGAGCCGCTCCTTGTCGAGGATGTCGGCGACGTCGAGGGAGTGGTGTTCCAGGGCGAGGGCGAGGTCGAAGCAGGCCGGCGCGTTCGACCACCGGGTGCAGAGCGCGTAGCAGGAAGCGGGCTCGCGCGCGCAGCGGCGCTCGGTGGGCCGGCGGGGCGCGAACGCCCACCGCCAGAACGGGCGCTCCCGCGCGAAGGTGTCGGCCGGGCAGGTGCCGAAGCTGCGCAGCAAGGCCGGGTCCTGCCGCAGCGGCGCCGCGATCTCCGCGGCCTCGGCCTTGTTGAAGACGGGTGCGGCGGGCGCCTCGTCGGCCCGGGACGCCCCCGGTCCGAGCGAGAGGACCGGGGCCAGGGCGAAGAGCGCGGCGAGGCTGGTCCGGAGGTGCCCGGCCGGGAGGCTCCGGGCCGGGCTCATCGGCGCCGGCGCCAGCGGCGCAGCAGGCGTCGCAGGCCGAGGAGCAGGGCGACCGCGAGGACGAGCAGCCCGAGCGCCGGGTGCAGCAGGGCGGCCGCCTGGAACAGGACGAAGATCCCCAGGACGACCTTCCAGGGCTTCATCGGGGCGTCGTCGGGCTCCGCGTCCGGCGCGGCCTCCGCGCGGGCGGCCGGTTCCGGGGCGCCGAGGCGCGGGCGCCCCGAGGCCGGCACGCCGCTGCGGCCCGGCACCGGCGCGGCCGCAGCCCTGGCCGCGGCCGCCTCGGCCTCGGCCAGGATCGGGTCCGGCTCGGGCGCGGGGCGGGGGGCCGGCACCCACCAGCGGGCGAGGGGCACCTCGCCCCGCGCGGACCGGGCGCGGAAGTCCGGCTGCCGGGGCGCCGTCACCGGGGCCGAATGGCGGTCCGCGAGGGCGCGGGCCTGCGCGACAAGCGGCGCGCCGGTCTCCGGCGTGACCATCCGGACGAACTGGGCGAAGCCGACCGCGGCGCGGAGCACGCCCGCCTCGCCGGCCGCGCCCCAGCGGCGCCCGGCCGGCCCGTGCCGCTCGAGCCCGTGCAGGAGGGCGCGGAAGCGGCGCAGGGTCTCGCGGGGCACGCCGACCCGCTCGTTGACGGTGAGCCCGGTCACCTCCTGGTGCCGGCCGCGGCGCATCACGCGGGTCTTGTCCGGATGGACGGTGAAGCCCTCCCCGGCGACGATGGCGTGGACGTATTTGAGCAGCGCGCCGACCTTCCCGGCGGCCTCGCCGGAGGCCGAGAAGGTCAGGTCGTCGGCGTAGCGCGTGTAGGTGAAACCGAGGCTGCCGGCGAGGCCGGCGAGCCGGGCGTCGAGCCGGGTGCAGACGAGGTTGGTGAGCGCGGGGCTCGTCGGCGCGCCCTGCGGCAGTCGGCGGGGCCCCCGGGCGGCGTAGAGGCGGGCGCCGTCGATCTCAACCGCGTCCACGTCCGGCTCGGTGCAGAGCAGCGCCAGCACGGTCGCCACCGGCTCGGCGTAGCCCAGGCCCCGGAACTTCCCCTTGATCCGCCGGTAATCGAGGCTCGGGAAGAAATCCTTGAGGTCGAGATTGACCACGACGTCCCGCCCGACATGGGCGGCGGCGTTGGTGACGATCGAGCGGCCGGGCACGAAGCCGTGGGCCGCCGCGTGCACGGGGACGTGGGCGAGGAGCGCGTCGAGGATCCAGTACTGCGCCCGCTTCAGGCGCGGCATCGGCGCCGAGATGCGGCGCAGGCCGCCGGCCTTCTTGGGGATGGTGAAGCGCCGGTAATGGCTCACCGCGCTGAGCGCCCGGTCGTAGGCGAGGAAGCGCAGCTCGCCGAGGCCGATTCCCATGGCCTCGGCCAGCGCCTTCGGGCTCGCCAGGGACGGGAGACCGGGGGCGGGCCCCCGCCCCGGAGCGTCCGCGTGCGCGAGGCCGGCCGAGACCCCGTCGCCGAGATGGAGGATCTCCGCCTCCCGGCGCGCGTGCCATGCCTGCGCCCGCGCGTGGCGGTCGCGGGCGTTGCGCAGCCGCGTCTCGCGCCGCCGCTCCAGCGCCGCCTTCTTGCGGCGGCGATGCATCTCCTTGAGGGCGGCCTCCGGGTCGCGCCACGCCGCCTCCCGCCGGTGCAGGTCGGCGAGGGCGCGGGCGATCTCGCCGCGGCGGCGGATCAGGTCGTCCGGCGGGTTGGGCTGCGCTTCCCCGTCCGGCCAGAAGCCGAGCCGGATCATCTCCTCGAGGATGACCTCGTCCTTCGAGCTCTCGCGGATCCGGTCGTAGAGCTGCTGGCGGGTCAGGCTGCCGGGCTGCTGGCTCATCGGCGACCTCCGGCGCAGGCAGGAGGCGTGACGGGGGACGTCGGCCGGGATGCCTTCGTCAAGTCTCGGGACTGGCCCGGTCCACTCGACGCCGGCACGACCACCGGTGCGCGTTTGGGTTCAGCGAACCCAAACCGCGAACGCGCACCGGTGGTCAGTGCCGGCCCAGTGAAGAGCGGGCCAGTGACGCTTTGCCGGGCAGGGTGCAGGGACGGCGAATCGCCGCCCGAAATGCAAGGTCCGCCCCGGCCGACGCCCCTCGTCGCGGGGAGGATAGGCCAGGCGCGCGGCCGCATCAATCGGGTCCGTCTCACGCCTGCCACCGCACCGGCTTGCCCTCGACCTGGGCGTGGACGAGGCGGCGCACGGCCAGCATGTGCTCGCAGGGGCCCCGGGTCAGCCGGTTGTGGGTGTAGAACCCGCACTGGCAGCTGCCGCCGACCATGCGGTCGTCGGAATCGAGCTCCACCGCGGGCGTCAGGCTCCGGCCGTCGTCCAGCACGGTCCCGCTCAGGCGCCGCCTGTCGCCGGCCTGCTCGACGGGCCCGAGGGTGACCAGTCCGGCCGCCAGGAACCGGTCGGCCTTGGCCTCCTGCTCGGAGGCGAAGCGCAGGGCGCCCGGCGCCAGCGGCTCCCGGGTCAGCTCCCGCAGGCGGTAGACCCGCTTGTCGAGGTCGAACATGGCGCGGCCCGCCTGCACGTAGCCGCCGAGCGCCGCCTCCACGGTCGACCGGTCGAGGCCGGTCTCGGCGGCGAGCTGGCCGGTGTCGGCGGCGTGGTGGCGCCGGAGCGCCGCGAAGACCCGGGCGGCGGTGTCGGCGTCGACGTCGGCCCGTGGCGCGAGCAGGTCGAACTGCCCGGCCCGGGACCAGTCGTTGGCGGTCCAGCCCGACAGGCCGAGGGTGAAGCGCAGGCCGCCGAAATCCACCACCGCGAAGCTCGGCAGACCGGTGCCGAGGAGGTGCAGCCGCACCGACCGGGCGAGCGGCAGGGTCCGGGCCAGGATCGCGAGCCGCCGCCGGCCCCACAGGCGGATCTCCGCGGCCGCGCCACCGCGGTAGATCGAGCGCCGGAAGGTCAGCCGCTCGTTCCAGGGCTCGATCAGCACGCTGACCGGCCGGCCGGGCTCGAGCAGGAACCGCAGGGAGCGCGGGCCGTGGCGCTCCCGGCGCGCGGCGAGGCGGGTCAGGATCGCGTGCATGTCGACCGGGTGCAGGTCCACCACGTGGGCGGGCTGCGCCATGGCGCTCGACACCTGCAGGAAGCCCCGCATCCAGGAATCGGGCAGGTCGATCTTGTCCTCGCGGTAGGCGGCCTCGCCGGAGGTCTGGACCGCGAAGCCGGTCGGGTCGATCGCCAGCTCGGTGTCGCGGTAGCTGCGGATCTTCTGGAACTCGTCGTAGAGGGCGTGGCTGTAGTCGATGTTGGTCGTGCCGCAGGCCATGTCGCCGATCCGCGCGAACGTGTCGTGGTCGCAGGACAGGCGCCCGTAGCTCGACTCGTCGAGGCTGAAGGCCTCGAAAAAGATCTCGTCCGGATGGACGGTGATGACCGGGTCGAGCACGATCCAGGCGTCGAGGTTCTCCCGGTAGAGATAGTCGAAGTACCGCTTCCGCGCGTCGTAGAACGACCGCATCACCGCGTCGGAGCGGGCCGCGATGTCCCGGGACTCGGCGCGCAGCGCCTCGATCTCGGCGCGCAGGCTGTCCTTCTCGGCGAGGGCCTCGGCCAGGAGTTCCTGCTCGTGGGCCTGGAGCCACGCGAAGTAGGCGGTGCGGTCCTTCGGCTTGAAGCGCAGGTCCGACACGACGACGTGGTGCAGGGCGGAGATCGCCTCCCGGAACGGCAGGTGCCGCGCCACCGTCCCGGCGAAGTAGGTCGGCTCGCGCAGGGTGTCGGGAACGAAGCCGAGCCGGGTCGCGTCCGCGTCCGAGACGGCCCGGCTCTCGCCGAGGTAGCGATGGACGAAGTTCATCAGGCCTCTTCCGAGACGGAGACGGGTCCCCGCGCCTCCGGCGGGCGCCGGACGAGGGGCACGGCGAGATCGGGATGCGCGTCGGCGACGTCGCGCAGGGCCAGGATCGCGGCGCTGCGGTCCCGGGCCGTGCCACTCAGGGTCAGGTCGGCGAAGAGCGGCAGCAGCGCCGCGGCGCGGGCGCGGCTGCGCAGGGCCTCGGCCCGGAGGAAGGCGGCCATCCGGTCCTTGGCGACCCGGCCGCGCAGCACCTGCAGCATCACGATGCGGGCGAGGGGGATCAGCCGCGCGAAGGCCGCCTCGCTCGCCACGGCCTGCTCGGTGAGGAGTTCGGTGAGCAGGAGGTGCATCGACGGGGCGGGGTGCTCCAGGAGGCGCAGGACCTGCGCCTCCGCGTCCTCGGGCCGGAGCCGGCTGCGCAGGAGGTGGCGGGCGAGGGCCAGGACCTCCGGCTTGACGCTGTCGGTGACGACGGCGAGCGCCTCGGGCGTCCAGGCGGTCTCCGGCCACGCGTCGAACAGGCCGCGGGCGAAGGCGAGGGTGTCGGGCCAGTCGCTCTCGACCAGGAGGACGGCCTCGGCCGCCGCGGCCTGGAACCAGGTCGGGTCGGCCGCGAAGGCCGCCGTCGCCCAGTCCCGCACCGCCCGGTACGGGTGGCCGCCGAGCCGGGCGATCTGGCGGACGCTGAGGGCCTCGGGGCGCCGGTCGGGCAGGAGGGCGGCGCCGAGGCGGCGGGCGCCGTCGGCCCGCGCCTGCAGCAGGCGCCACAGGGTGCCGTCGTCGAGGGCGGCGCATTCCCCAGGCAGGGCCTCGCGCAGCAGGGCCACGGTGTCGGCCGCGTAGGCGTCGTCGGGCGCCGCGCGGAACAGGCTGCCGATCAGCTCCCGGGCGAGGCGGGGAGCGAGGCCCGGATCCGCCGCCGCGAGGCGCGCCACAAGGGGCCGGGCAGCCCGCCGGACGGCGCTGTCGGGCCCGCTGGCGAAGGCGACGATCCGGTCCGCGTAGAGCCCGAGCCGCGCGTCGTCGAGGCGCGCCAGCAGGACGAGGGCGGCGATCCGGATGTCCTCGGATTCCGCGCCGATCAGCGCGTCCCAGCTCTCCGGCGGCAGGCCGGCGGCCCCGGCCTCGGACTGCGCCAGGAGGGCGAGGCCGGCGGACCGGACCGCGGCGGACGGGTGGGCGATCAGGGCGGCGGCGGTCTCGGACGTGACCGGCAGGTCGCGGTCCGGCCACAGGAAGGGCAGGGCGGCGCGCAGACCCCGGATCGCGGCCGTCGCGGCCGCGTCGGGCTCCGGCGGCATCGCCCGCAGCCACGCCACCAGCCGCGCCACCAGGGGCGCCGCGAGCCCGGTGGGCAGCGCCCGCGCCCCGGCGAGGCCGGGGAGGGCCGCCTGGACGTCCGGCTCCGGGCTCGTGAGCAGCGCGGCGGCGAGGTCGGGATCCGACCAGACGATCGGCGCCTCCGCCTCGAGGCGCCGCAGGGCCAGCGCCCGCGCCTCCGGCTCCGGGCTCGCGAGCAGCGCCGCCACCAGGGCGGCGAGTTCGGCAGGCTCGGCGATCCCGGCGGCGAGACGCGCCTGGGCGGTCCGGAACGCGAAGGTCCGCACGGCGTCGTGCGGGGCGGCCAGCAGGCGCCCGATCTCGCTGGCCGTCAGGGCCGCGCAGGCCCGCGGGTCCGCGCGCAGCACCCGCAGGCCCAGCCGCGCCACCGGCTCGATCCGCCCCTCCGCGGCGAGGCGGAGCGCCAGGTCCGGGCGGGCGCTCCAGAGGTCGGGGAAGGCCTCGTCGCGCCGGTCGGGATCGACGGCGCCGGTCTCCAGGAAAGTCAGCGAACCCGTCCGCGGCCGGGCCTCCGGGGCGTGACGGTACAGGAGCTGGCTCGCCGTCCAGTTGCGGCCGAGCGGTCCCCGCGCCCGCGCCTGCCGGCCCCAGGTCCCGTCCGGCTTCCGCCCCCAGGCGGTCCAGCGGGTCGGGGGATCGAGATCCTCCGGCCCGAGCGCCAGCAGGAAGTCCGCCGCCAGCGCCGCGAAGGCCGGGTCCCCGACGGCGCCGCGCTTGCGCAGGGCGCGCCAGATCCGCCGCTTCATGTAGGCGCGGGTGGCGGTGGACAGGCCGAGCCGCGCCTCAGGCCCCTGGCGCGCCGCGTCCACCGCGACGTAGCGCCGGAGGTCGGGGACGTAGGCGTGGCTCCGGCCGGCCTGATACATCGCCTGCGCGGTCTCGAAGCGCTGGGCGGTGGCGCCGAACAGGGCGGCATCGTCGGCCATCTCGGCGTGCTTGAAGAGGCGCCGCAGGCCGATCAGGTAGGGCGGCCGCGCCGGCAGCCGGAGCAGGGCGGCGCAGAGCGTCGCGTGCAGGCCGGGCGCCGCCTGCGCCCGGCGGCCGAGCGCCACCAGGGCCGGCCCGACCCGGCCCGGATCGTGCCGGGCAAGGCCGTCCAGCGCCCCGCACAACCCGTCGACGTCGCCCGCCTCGGCCGGCCGGGCGACCATGCCGGGCAGGTCCGGCTCGGCCTCCGGCGGCCGGTAGGGCCCGGTGAGCGGGGCGGTGAGCGCGAAGCGGGCGAGGTCGCGGACCACGCTGCCGGGCGCCTCGGCGGCGATCGCCGCGAGCGCCGGACCGGCCTGTGCGCCCGCCGCCCGGGCGAGCGCCCAGACCAGGGCGTAGCTCGCCCGCGCCGGGCCGAGGCCCCGCGCGAGGGCGATCAGATCCGGGGCGGTCGCGGCCAGCCGCAACTCGCCGATGCGCCAGAGCAGGCGGTCGCGGTCACGCTCGGCCCAGCTCTCGCTTAGGCAGGCGGAGAGCCGCGCCCGCAGCACGCCATCGCGCCCGTCGGGCGTCGCCTCGGGTGCGGCGGTCTCCGGGCCGTCGACCCGCCGGTAGCCGCCGTTGATCTTGGAGACGACCACGCTGTCGAACACCCGGGCGGCCGCCTCGGCGGTCACGGGCTGGGGCGTCTTGGAGCCCTCGCGCAGGGTCGCGCCGCGCCGGCCGTAGCGCGTGTTGACGAAGTAGCGCTCGGGCGTCCCGAGGGCCTCGTTCTCGATCAGGTCGACGTCGTAGACCTTGTCGGAGGTGGCGTCCCGCAGGTGGAGGCGCGCCGCGCGGACGACCCTCATGCCACCGCGCCGGCCCGCGCGGCCGGGCAGGGATGCGTCGCGCGCGCGCGACGGTCGACGGGTCCTCGCATCCGGGCTCCTCGCGAAACGACCGGGACGGGCCGGCCGGCGAATCGCGGCGCCCGAAGCCGCGGCAACCTGCCCCAGCGGGACCGAGGGGGCAACTGCGCGCGCACGATTCCGTGATCGGGCCTCATCAGGCCTCTTCCGGCCCGGGATCGTCGCGCATGGCGGCGACCCAGAGGGCGGCCCGGGCGAAGGGCTCGGACTGCGCGCCCGGAGCCGCCAGGGTGGCGGAGAGGAAGGCGGAGAGCCGCGCGGCGGTGGCCGGATAGCCGGTCGCGGCGAGGCGTGCGACCAAGTCGGCCCCGCCGGCGCGGGCGCTGGCCGCGAAGGCCCGCCGCCCCGCATGGAGGGCGTTCGCCAGGAGCGCGGCCGCCTCGTCGAGGAGCGTGGCCGGCCCCAGGTCCGGCGCCGGCGGGATCGGGTGGCCGGCGCCGTCGTGGACGGCGAGGTCGGGCACGACGAGCCGGTCGACCGACACCGACCAGGGATCGCAGACCAGGGCGCCGTCCGCGATCCGCACCGGGCCGGCGACCTGCCGCACGGGTCCCCAGCGCCCCGCGCAGGCGCCCGCGAGGGCGTCCAGGGCGTGCGGCGCGGCGGGGTCGTAGGCGCGGGCGAGATGCAGCGTGCCGCCCGCCCCTGGCAGCGCGACGGCGGCCTGCCACATCTGGGCGCCGGGCGCCCAGGCCTGTCCCAGGACCGCCTCGACGGGGAAGACGTGGAAGGCCTCCAGCCGGTCGCGCGGGCGCAGGAAGACGGGCGGCCGGTCGGCGAGGCGGCGCAGGATCGACGGGACGTCCCGCGCCGCCAGGGGGGCCGGCAGGGCCACCAGGGCGTCCCGCGGCAGCAGCGCCGTGCGGCCCCGCGCGCCCTGGCCGAGGGCGAGGAGCCCGTCGGCCCGGCGCCGCGCGACGCTGGTCAGGATCTGGCCCTGGCCGGTGCCCGAGACGGACAGGCCCGGGCTCAGGAGGCGCCCGGGCAGGCCGGCCGCGATATCCGCCTCGGCCTCGCCCGGCGCGAACGCGCGCTCCAGCGCCAGGAGCGCGCCGGTATCGGTGTCGGCCAGCGCCACCCGGGCGGTGGCGCCGCGCCCGCGGGCGAGGAGCCGGGCGCCCAGGGAGACGAGGCGGGTCTTGCCCATGGCGGTCTCGTAGGGCTGGCCGAGGCCGAGGGCGGCCTCCCCGCCCCGGACGCGGCCGAGGAGCTCCGTGGCGAGCGCCAGGACGACGGCCGCGTCGTAGGCGGCGTAGCGCCCGGCATAGGCCGCGACCTGCCCGTCGAGGTCCGCCTCCGCCAGCAGGAGCTGCGTGGCGCCCCACCTCTCGGCCGCCCGCCGGAGCCGGACGAGGGCCGCGCCGTGCGCCTCCGGTCCGGACACGACCCCGGCCTCCAGCAGGCCGGCGACCACCCGGTCGGCGGCCTCCGCGAGGTCCGTCTCCGCCGGCTTCGCCTCCGCTCCGGCCGGGGCCGCGCCGCCGAGGCGGATCTCGGGGGCGCCCGCGGAATCCCGGAAGGCGCGGATCGCCAGGGCGACGTGGGCGCAGCCGCCCCCGGCCGCGCAGTCGCAACGGGCGTAGCCGACGGCGTCGGGCACGAGGAAGCGCACCGTCGCGGTCGGGAGCCGCGCGGCCGGCACGGCGCCCCGCTCCAGCCCGACCGTGATCCCACCCGCCAGGAGGCGGCGCAGCTCCGCCGCCGCCGCGCCGCCGAGCCCCGCCTCGAAGGCGGCGCCGTCGAGGCTGCCGGGATCCCAGGCGACCGGCGCCGCGGCCGGCACCGCCGCACCCTCGGGATCTCCATCGCCGGCCCCATCGCCGGTCCCGTCGGCCGGCCCGTCCGCGACCGGGGCGGCCCGGTAGGCGACGACGAGGGCGACCCGGTGCCGGCACATCCCGCTCGCCGGGCAGGTGCAGCTGGCCTCGCCGGGAGGCCGGCCGGGGCCGAGCCGCGTGACCGTGCCGTCGGCGAAGCGCGCCTCGACGGTGCCGTCCCCGGCCTCCGCGAGGTCCGGCCCCTGGCCGGCGGCCACCTCGCGCAGCGCCCGCTTCACCAGCCCGGCATTGGCGAGCTGGATCAGGCCGTCATCCGTGAGGGCGCGGAGGTCGGGGCGGGCCATCGGCGCCGCTCAGGCCCGGATCGCGGCGGCGAGCCAGCCGGCGAGTTCGCCGGGCGTCATCGCGCCGATCTCGGCGCCGGCCGCTACGAGCCGCTGGGCCATCGCCCGGTCGTAGGCGGGCCGCGCCTCCGAATCGAGGGCCGCAAGGCCCAGCACGCGGGTCCGCTGGCCGGAGAGCGCCCGCACCTGCTCGACCAGGGCGGCCTCGCTCGCGCCCTCGTAGAAGTCGGAGACCAGGACCACGATCGCCCGCTCCGGCGCGGTGATCAGGCCGGCCGCGTAGCGCACGGCGCCCCCGATATCGGTGCCGCCGCCGAGCTGGACCTTCATGAGCAGCTCGCAGGCGTCGTCGCAGTCGCGGGTCAGGTCCACCACCGCCGTGTCGAAGGCGACGAGATGGGTGCGGATGCCGGGGAGCTTCCACAGGCAGGCGGCCATCACCGAGGCGTGGATCACCGAATCGAGCATCGACCCGCTCTGGTCGACGAGCAGGATCACCTGCCAGGGCCGCATCTGGCGCCGGTTCCGGGCGAAGAAGTGCAGCCGCTCGACGGTGATCCGCCGGCTCTCGGGATCGTAGTGGCGCAGGTTGTCGCGGATCGTCCGGTTCAGGTCGAGGTCGCGGGCGCCGGGCAGGCGTGTGTGGCGCCGCCGGTCGAGCACCCCCGAGAACGCCACCGCGAGGTCCCGCGCCAGCCGCTCCATCAGCTGCCGCACCACCTCCTGCACGAGCTTGCGGGCCATCACCAGCACGTCGGGCGCCATCAGGTGCTTGGTGCGCAGGACCGCCTTCAGCAGCGTCTCGTTCGGCTCGACCCGGGACAGCACCTCGGGGTTCGTGACCACGTCGTCGATGGCGTAGAGCTCGATCGCGTCGCGCTCCAGCCGCTCGATCGTCTCGCGGGGGAAGAGCGTGTGGACCGCGTTGATCCAGCCCGGCACCGTCAGGGTCGAGCCCTCGCGGCCGCCCTGGCGGCGCTCCCCCCGCGACGCGCCCTCGGCGTCGCGGCCGTAGAGCCAGTCGAGCGCCTGATCCATGGCGGCCGCATCGCCCGAGAGGGCGCAGCCGGCCCCCGCGCAGGCGGAATCCGCTGCCTCGCCCAGGATGAGCCGCCAGCGCGTGACCGGGTCGAGGCTCACCGCAGCCGCGTCCCGGCGAGGAGGCTCGGTCCGCGCAGGAGCTCGCTCGCCGTCACCGGCGCGAGCTCGCCGAAGGCGCGCTGGCCCGGATCCGACCGGCTGCTCCAGGGCGAGCCGAGGGTCAGGTCGCCGAGGGTCTGCTCCCGGTCCTCAAACTCCACCGCGCCGGTGAACAGGCCCTCCGAGAAAGTCAGCGACGCTTGGCCGGCCGCGCCGCCCGGGAAGGTCACGGCGCGCTCGATCCACCACACCACCCCGGCATCCTGGGGCGCCCCGAGGGGCCAGCCCCGGGCGGCCATGCCGCGCAGGCGGTTGGCCTCCACGACGGTCCCGGCGAAGCGGCTCGTGGTCGATGCGGCAGCCTCGGCCTCCGTGAAGGCGTAGGTCTCGCGGGCGAGCTGCGGGAAGGGCTGGACGATCTCGTAGTCGCCGAACAGCGCCCCCCAGGCCGCCAGCGCCCCGGCGTCGAGCTGCAGGGGATGGACGAGGCCGATCAGGCCCGGGGCCGCCCCGGTCAGGTCGAGGTCGAGCGGCGCGTCGTCGGCATCCGTGAAGGTCAGGTCCTCAGCCACCCGGAAGGTCAGGCCCGGACCGGTCCGCGGGTCGGCATCCGCGAAGGTGGCCCAGACGAGGCGCTGGGCGAGGTGGCGCACGAGCGGGTGCGCGGCGAAGCAGGGGCCGAACACCGTCGGCTGGACCCGGCGGGCGCCGGCGAGCATCGCCTCCAGGCGGGCCACCTGCAGGCTCGCCACGGCCCGCGCGTCCTTTTTCAGGGCGCCCCAGCGGGCCGCCGCCGCCGCGGCCTTGCCGGCCTCGTCGGCCTTGGCGGGCTTGGGCAGGTCCTTGAGCCTCTGGCCGGCGGCGTCCCGGACCCAGGGCTTGAGGGTCTCGTCGAACCCGACCCGGAACCCGCGGGGGCCGAAATCGAGGTCGAGGCCGCCGCGCTCGTCGAGGTCGAGGTCGGGGGCGAGCCGGTCTGCCAGTTCCTCGGGGGTGAGGCCGCGGGCCTCGGCGAGCTGGGCGATCTTCTGGCGGGCCTTCTCCTGGAGCCCCTTGAACTTCAGCTTCTCGGCGATGCCGTTGAGGTTCATCAGCGCGACGTCGGTGCCGATGTCGACCAGCACGTCGAGTCCGGTGACCGCGCGGGCGTGGGCGGCCTCGCCGGGCCAGCGGCGGATCAGGCGGGTCAGGTCGCGGGCCGTGGCGTCGGTGCCGAACCAGCCCAGCGCGCGCAGGGCCCAGCCGTCCTTGGAGGGCGTCCCGGCGGCGATCCAGGCGGAGAACAGGTCCCACGCGAAGGCCGCGAGGCTCGCCTCGGTGCAGGCCTCGCGGACCATCGGCACGCCGGCATAGACGGCGTCCGGGTCGGTGAAGGACAGCATCTCGCACAGGGTCAGGATCGCCGCGTCCGGCAGGGCGGTCCCGTCCCGCAGACGCGGCCGGGTCAGCATGGACGGCACGACCCAGGCGGGCGGCTTGCCGACCTTGGCGGGGACGCGGGCGAAGGGATCGCGGTCGAGCACCTGCGCGACCGCCTCGGTCACGTCCGGTGCCTGGTCCGCGTAGCGCGCGACCACGGAAGCGATGATGGCGCGGCCGTCCGCCCGGTCCTGCGCCAGCACGCGCAGGGCGTGCTCGCCGGCGTCGCGCAGCGCCCCGGGCCGGCCCACGGCGTCGGGCAAGAGGCGGGTGAGGGCGGTCTCGGGATGGCGGCGCAGCCAGGCCAGGGCCGGCTCGCGGGCCTTCTTGAGCTTCGTGAGGGCGCGGGCGGCGGGCCCGGCGAGGCGGGCATCGTCCACCGCCAGGACCGCCGGCAGGAGCCCGACCGGATCGGCCTCGACCAGCCCGACGAGGCCCGGCATCGCCCGCTCGCCGAACCGCGACAGCATCGCCCACACGATCTCCGGCCACTGCGAGACGTGGAAGCATCCCGCAACGACGCGCGACTGGGCCCAGAGGGCGAGCGCCAGGGGCTCGGGCTGCCGCTCCAGGCTGCCGACCAGCTGGCGATAGGGCGAGTTCGCCCAGTAATGGCAGGCCTCGTCGATCTGGGCGACGCGGCCGGCGACCCAGGCGATCAGGGCCGGCGGATCGTCGCGCGGCGGCTCGGAGAGCGGGGGCGGGATCCGGCTCCAGCCCTGCGTCGGATGGGAAAGCTCGGCGGCCGCCACGAAGGCCCGCAGCGCCTCCGGGCCGTCGAGGGTGACGGCGTTCCGCGCGCGCCAGTAGCTCGGCGCGACCTCGGGCACCGCGTGGGCGAACGGCGTCGGCAGCGGCGCGAGGGCGAGGACGAGGTCGTCCCGGGTCCGGGCCTTGGCCCGCCAGGGCGGGTCGCGCAGCACCCGCGGCCAGGCGGCGGGCTCCGCGAGGGGCACCGCGCGGGCTTCCGCCAGGGCGTCGAGGATGCCGGCCCCGCGCCCGCCCGACGCCGCGAGCCAGCCGCGGACCGTGTCGAGCCCGTGGGCGTCGAGCGCCCGGTTCACCCGGGCGCGCAGGGCGGGCTCGGACCGGCCGCCCGCGAGGGCCGCGAGACAGCGGGGCAGGATCGCGGCGGGATCGGCCTCCAGCGCCGCGTCGAGGGCGGCCGCGACGGGCTTCTCGTGGAGGTGGGGCAGCAGGGCCGGGAGCGCCCCGGCCTCGCCCGTCGACAGGACCGCCAGGGCGACCGTGCGACGCTGCTCGTCGAGGGCGTAGTGCAGCAGCCAGTCGAGGGCCGGCAGGGCCGGCTGCCCGGCGGCGCGGGCCACCGCCAGCAGGGTCGCGGCCGCCTCGGCCGCGTCGAGGGCGCAGTAGACGAAGTAGAGGTGGTAGCTGCGCTTGGCGCGCCAGCGCGCGACCGCTTCCGGCGGCGCGTCGGCCAGCAGCGGCAGGTAGGCCGTATCGGCCGTGACGTCGATCCCCGCCGACGCGGCGGCCTCGACCACCGCGACGGGCTGGAGCGGGTGCGGGGCGGCCCGGTCGTCGGCCAGGATGAACGCGAAGGCGCAGGCCGCCGGCCAGTCGTGGTCCTCGGCGATCCGGGCGTTCAGGAGCGCGACCGCGGCGTCGTAATCGGCCTCCGGGGCGTGCACGAGGGCGGCCCGCAGGGCGAGGTGGAGCGGCTCGGCCCAGGACAGGCGCTGGTAGGCGCGCGGCGTCTTCGGGGTCGGGCGGCGGCGATCGGCCAGCCGGGCGACGGTCTCCGTCCCGCCCTCGGCCACGGCGTAGCGCAGGACCGCCTCCAGTGCCCCTCGAAGGACGGCGTCGCCGGTGGCGGCCCGGGACGGATTCCCCTGTCGGCGCGCCTCCGCGGCGTCGACGATCGCGTCCAGCCAGGCGGCGAGGCCGTCCCGGTCCGGCGGCGCTCCGGCGAGGCGCGCGGCCTCGGCATCGCCGAGCGCGGCCGCCAGCGGCGCCGCGATCGCCCGCCAGGCCTCCGCCGCGTCCGGGCGCGGACCGGGGCGCAGGCGGGTCGGCAGCGGCACCGCCGCGAAGACCGCGGCCGGGGCGGGGGGCGGGACGTGCTCCGGCGGGGCCTCGGCCGGCGGCGGGGCGGCCGCCGGCTCCGCGGCGGGCTCGACAACCGTCTCGCCGACCGGCCCGGACGCCTGCGCAGGGGCCGGCTTCGAGGTGGCGGCGGCGGTCGGTGCCGGGGTGGGGGCCGCGGCCGGCGCCGGGGCGAGAGCCGCGCCGTCGGCGCGGACGTAGCCCTTGGCGGTCTTCTCGCGGACGAGCTTGTCCTTCTCCTTCACGGCCGCGGCCGCATCGGCGCAGGTCTTGTCCTTGCTCTGGCCCTGGGTGCCGAGGCGCCCGAAGCGGACGGTGAGCGTCGGGCCGGAGACGCCGACCTCCCAGAACTTGGCCGCGCTGCCCTCGACCAGCTCGTAGCGTTCCATGGCCTGTCTCCCTCTCACGCGTCGCCGGCGGCGGCGAGCAGGCTCGGCGTCCGCAGGACCTCGCTCGCGGTCACCGGGTCGAGGTCGCCGAACCGGTGGGTCGCCGCGGCGCGCCAGCCGGTCTCCGACAGGGTCAGGGTCCGCAGCGTCTGGATCCCGTCGCCCTCCGGGCCGGGCCGGTGCCAGAACCCGTCCTCGAATCGGAGGACCGCGACGAGGCGGGTGCCGTCGGGCAGCGCGACCGGACGCTGCACCGCATGGACGTGCTCGCTCCCCGTGTCGGTCGACCAGCCCTGGGGCCGCAGCCCCCGCAGGCGGCGGCCGCCCACCCGGACCCCGTCGAAGCGGTGGGTCTCGGCGGCGCCCCGCTCGGCCTCGGTGAACGCGAAGGTCTCGCGGGCGATCTGCGGGAACGGCTGGGCGATCTCGTAATCGGCGAACAGGCCGCTCCAGGCGGTCCGTTCCTCCGGGTCGAGGTGGAGGGGGTGGACGAGGCCGACCACGCCCTCGGCCGCCGCGACGTCGAGGGCGAGGGCGTGGTCCGCGGCGTCGGTCGGCGAGAGATCCTCCGCGAGGCGGAAGATGTGCCCCGGCGGCGTCGCGGGCGCGGCGTCCGGGTAGAGGCCCCAGACGAGCCGCCCGGCGAGGTGGCGGATCAGCGGGTGGGCGGCGAAGAACGGCCAGAACACCCCCGGGGCGACGCGGCGCTGAGACGCCAGCATGGCCTCGAGCCGGGTGATCTGCAGGCCGGCCGCGGCCTCCGCGTCCTTGCGCAGGGCCGCCCAGTGCCGGGACGCCGCCTTGGCGGATTCGGGATCGTCCGCCTTGGTCGGGCGGGGCAGGGCGGCGAGCCGCCGGCCCTCGGCGTCGCGCAGGACGGGCTTCAGGGTCTCGTCGAAGCCGACCCGGAACCGGCGCTCCCCGAAGGACAGGTCCAGCCCGCCGCGCGCGTCGAGGCCGAGATCGGGGGAGAGCCGGTCGGCGAGGTCGACCTCGTCGAGGCCGCGAACCTCGGCGGCGTCGACGATGGCGGCGCGGGCGGCCTCGCGCAGTTGCAGCAGCGGGCTCTTCTCGGCGATGGCGCTGAGGTTCATCAGCGCCACGTCGGTGCCGATCCCGGCGAGCACGGCGATGCCGGCCTTGCCGCGCGGCTTGAGGCCGGCCTGCCCCCAGGCGCGGATCTGCCGGGTGAGGTCGCGGGCGGCGTGGTCGCCCCCGATCAGGGCGAGCGCCTGCATCGCCCACTCTCCCGTCGCCTTGGCGCCGGCGGCGATCCAGGACTGGAACAGCGCGACCGCGAAGGCGTCGAGGCTCTCCGGCGTGCAGGCGGCGCGGACCTGCGCGACGCCCGCGTAGGGCGCGAGCGGGTCGGAGAAGGCGAGCATCTCGCACAGGGCGGTGACGGCGGCGTCGGGCAGGGCGCCGCCGCTCCGCAGGACCGGGCGGGGCAGGGCGGCGGGGACCACCCAGTCGGGGAGCTTCGGTGGCTTGGACGGCACCTGCTCCAGCGGGTCGCTGTCGACGCCGGCGGCCACCGCCCCGCGCACGCCGGGATCCCGCTCCGCGTAGGCCGCGACGGCGGCGTCGAGGGCGGCGCGCCCCGCGGGCTCGGCGGCGAGGAAGCGCAGGGCCGCGTCGGCCGCGTCGCGGTCCGGGCCGGCGGCCCCGAGGGTCTCGGGCAGGAGCCGCAGCGCGGCGGTGCGGGGATGGGCGCGCAGCCAAGCGGCCGCGGCCGGCCGGAGCTTGCGGGTGCGGTGGAAGGCCCGAGCGGCGACCGGGGCGAGGTCGGCGGCGTCCACCGGCTCGACCTCCGGCAGGAGCAGCGCCGGGTCCGCCGCGACGAGGCGGACGAGGCCGGGCACGGCCCGCGCGCCGAAGCGCGACAGCATCACCGCGATGGTGCGCCGCCACGCGACGTAGTGGGCGCGCTGCGGCCCGGTCTTCTCCCACAGCATCAGCGCCAGGGGCTCGGGCTGCCACCCGACCATCCGGAACCAGGGCCCGTAGTTGAAGTAGAAGAAGCCGGTGAACGCGTCGCGGTCCAGGTCGAGCCGGCGGTCGAGCCAGGCCAGGGCGGTGACCGGATCCGCGTCGGCGGCGGGCACGGGCTCGGCCGGCGGCGGGATCGGCATGTCGTAGAGGGCCTCCGCCTCGGTGGCGCGGATCCGCGCCGCGAGGTCCGTCATGGACTCCACCAGCGTCCCGGCCTCGAAGTAGAAGGTGCTGCGGTCGAGGGCCTCGTCGGGGTCGAAGCCGTGCGCGAAGGGCGTCGGGATCGGCGCCACCGCCCGTTCCGACCGGGCGCGCGCGGCCCCGCGCCGCCGCCAGGGCGGGTCCCGCAGCACCGGCGGCAGGGCCTCCGGCGCCGCCTGAGGCGCGCTGCCGGCGGCGAGCAGCCGGTCCAGGCGCCCCGCGGCCCGGCCTCCCTCGGCCGCCGCCCAGGCGCGGGCGGTCTCGTGCCCGTGGCGCGCGGCGAGCGTCACGGCCCGGGGGCCGTAGGCGGGCTCCCCCTTGCCCTGGAGCGCGCCGAGATAGGCCCGCAGCATCCAGTCGGGGAAGGCCGCGTCGGCGGCGTCGAGGGCGTCGCGGACCAGCTTGGTGCCCACGAAGGGCAGGAGCGCGTCGAGGGCGTCGGCGGCGCGGGTCTCCAGCAGGGCCCGGGCGACGATCGTGCGCTCGGGGCCGACCGCCCCCTCCAGGAGCCAGACGAGGCCGGGGGTGGCCGGCTCGCCGACCGCGTCGGCGACGGCGATCACCGTCGCGGCGGCCTCCTCGGCCCCGACATCGCAGGTCGCCAGCGTCGCCCGGTGATACGGCGCGGCGTACCAGGGCGCGGCCTGCGCGGGCGGCAGGTCGACGATCAGCGGCAGGGCGACGTGGGAATTGCCGTAGGCCTTGGGATCGGGCGGGTCGCAGCGCGCCAGCACCGCGCGGGCGGAGAGGGCGTGGTCGGCGCCGGGCCGGTCGTCCGCGAAGATCACCGCGAGCCAGCGGGCGAGGGTGGGCTCCGGGTCCGAAGCGGCGAGCCGGAGGGCCGCGTCCAGGGCCTCCGCGTACGCCGCCTCGGGGGCGGCGACCAGGGCCGCCCGGAGACCCAAGGTGGTGGGGATGTCCCAGGCCGAGACCGGGAGCGAGCCGTAGCGGCCGGAGGGACGGGGCCGCAGCCGGTCGAGCAGGGCCACGAGCGTCCCCCCGGTGCCGGAGCGGGCCACGAGCCAGCGGGCGAGATGCGTGAACGCCGCCCGGGCCGCCGGCCCCTGCGGTCCGGGCTTGGCGCCCCAGGGGCGCTGGCTCAGCGCCGGGCAGGCCGCCTCGAGTTGCTCCAGCCAGGCGCGGACCTCGTCCGGGTCGAGGGCCGGCGGCGACCCGTCGAGCCGGGCGGCGAGGGCCTCGGCCGGCGCGCGCGCCTCGTCCGGGGCGGCCGCCAGCAGCGGGCGGATCCGCGCCGCGAAGGCGGCCCAGTCGGCGGCGGCGTCGAGGGGCGCGCCGGGCCGGCCGCGGGTGGGCAGGGGCGTACCGGTGAAGATCGGGACGCGGCGCGCCTCCGCGCCGGCGGCGGGGGCGGGCGACGTCCCGGCGGCCCCGGTCTCGGCGGACCGGGCCTCGGCCGCCGGGGATGCGGCGGCGTTGCCCGTCGCCGCGGCGCCCGCTCCGGAGGCCGGATCCGGTCCGGCCGGCGCGGCCTCACCCGCCGGGCGATAGCCCTTGCCGGTCTTCTCCCGCACCAGCCGGTCGAGTTCGACCCGGGCCGCCTGCGCGCTCGGGAAGCTCTTCGTCTTGGACTGCCCCTGCGTGCCGATCCGGCCGAATCTCACGATGAGAACGCTGTCCTCGGCTCCGGCCTCCCAGAACTTCGCCGATGTTCCCGCCGTCAGCTCGTAACGCTGCATGCAGTCCTCTCCCCGTGGCGCGGCGGTAAAATTTTCCTTGTCGCGGCTCAGGTCAACCCGTGGCGGGCGAGCCGCGCGGCGACCCGCGCCTCGCGGGCCAGGGCCTCGGCCTGATCGGCCGGGCGGGCGCGCTGGCGCATCCAGGCCAGGGCCTCGACCTCGGCCCGGGCCTCGCCGAGGCCGCTCCGGCGCAGGATCGCGACGGCGATGCGCTCGCGCTCCCGGGGCGGGAACCACGCGAAGGCCATCCGCAGGGACGGCAGCGCGCGCAGGAAGTCGTCGTCGCCCCAGGCGGCCACCAGACCCTCGACGGAGGCGAGGGTCGCGTCGGCGGCGATCTCCTCGCGGGCGAGGGCGAACAGGCCGGCGAGGAAGTCGCCGAGCGTCGCGGGCAGGCCGAAGCGGCGCAGCCAGGCCAGGGCGGCCTCCGGGTCCGATCCGGCATCGCCGCAGGCGACCCGGAAGCCGAGCGCCGCCCCCGCGAGGGCCGGCGGCGTCTCCGGATCGGCGAGGCGGCGGCCGAGCATGGCGGAGAACGGCGCGCGCAGATCATCGAGGCCCGGGATCTCCGCGCCGACCTCGCGGAACAGGTCGCGGCAGGCGAGGACCAGCGGGATGGCGCCGAGCCCCGCGCGCGGGTCCCGGACGGCCTCGACGACGAAGAGCGCCCGGGCCGCCAGGACGGCGCAGAGGCGGGCGAGGGCCGGCCGCGCCGGCGCGAAGGCGTCGCCGAACCGGTACAGCCGCACGATCCCGGCCCCGGCGGCGCCCAGGGCGGCGGCGTCGTGCGCCGCCGCGATGCCCGCGCTCAGGCGGGCGAGCAGTTCGCCCTCCAGGGTGAGGCCGGCGAACAGCGCGTCGGACAGGGCCCCGGCGAGGATTCCGAGGGAATCGGGCGCCGCCTCGACCCGGGCGGTGATCCGGGCGGAGGCGGCCATCTCCAGGGTCCCGCCCCAGAGCGAGGCCTCGATCAGGGCGCCGAGCCAGTGCGGGTGGCGCGCGAGCGTGAAGCGCTCCCGCGGCAGGCCGGGCCCGGCGCGGTCCGGGCCCTCGCGGGCGATCCCCGGCAATCCGAGCAGGACCAGCCGGTGGAGCAGGTGCGCCCGCGCCCGGTCACCGGGCTCGGCCCAGTCGAGGTCGACGCTGCGGCGGGCCGGCCCCGGCTCCAGGTCGGCGGCGCGCAGGCGCTCGGCGACGTCGGCCACGAGGGGCGGCTGCCGGGTGCCGGGGGCGAGGCGTCCCTCGCGCGGGCCGGTGAGCGCCCGCAGCATCGCGGCGAGCGCCGGGTGGCCGGGCGCGGCGCGGCCGGCCGCCCAGGCGGGCGGGCGGTCGAGGGCATCCTTCACCAGGGCCGCGAGGGCCGCGTCGATCAGGTCGGCGCGCAGGATCGCGGGATGGGCGCGCAGCCGGGCGAGGGCCTCGGCGTGGACCCGCCAGGCGACGCGGTCGGCGGTGGAGACGACCTGCCCGGCCTCGCGCAGGGCCGCGGTGATCGCCGTCATCGCCCAGTCGGCCGCGGGGGCGAGGCCCGACGCGGCGACGCGCTCATAGTAGCCCGGGGCCGGCATGCCGGCCGCGTAGCCCGAGAACCGGTCGAGCCGGGGATAGGCGTAGGGCACCACGTAGCTGCCGGTGCGCAGGTCCGGCTCCGGCGGCGCCGGCTCGGGCCGGGTCCCGTCGGCCCGCGCGGCGTGGCGCCGGACGGCGTCCGCGTGCCAGCCGCCGCAGACGAGGACGACCGGCCGGTCGCCGGCCGCCCGCAGGGCGTGGGCCGCGTAGGCGCCCATGAAGCGCTCGCGGGCCTCCTCGGCGGGATCGTCCGTGCCGGGCGGGCGCAGCAGGGCGAAGTAGCGGTCGAGCCGGGCCGGCAGCTCCGCCTCGGGCGCCGCCTCGGCGAGGACGTCCCAGAGGGCGTCCTGGTCGGCGACGCCGAGGGCGGCGGCCAGCGCCCGCTCGGCCGCCTCGGCGCGCGCCCCGTGCGGGTCGGCGTAGCGGTTGGCGCGGCGCCCGAAGGCCGGGTCCCAGGCCGGCAGGTCGCAGAACAGCGTCTCGGCACCCACCGCCCGGCCCGCCTCCAGGGCCTGCCATTCCGGCGAGAAGGCGCAGAACGGCGTGTAGGAGGCGGCGCTGCCCGCCGCGTCGGCCCGGAACGAGAAGATCGCCACCGGCAGGTCGTGGCCGAGGGCGAGGTCGGGCAGGTGCGGGTTGAAGTCGACCGGCCCCTCGATCAGCACGCAGGCCGGCCGCAGCGCCGCGATCGTGCGCCGGACGAGCCCGGCGCAGGCCGGGGAATGGTGGCGCACGCCGATGACGGTCAGGCGGCCGGGATCCGGCGCGGGACCACTCGTTGCGGGGTTCATTGCGGGGTGAGGAGGTGCCGCGCCGCGTAGAACTCCCGCCACGCCGCGCCGGAGCGGCGGCTGACGCGCTGGTCGAGGTAGCGGCGCAGGCGGGCGAGGTCCTCGGCGTCGTCCTTGGCGGCGGTGCCGGCGAGGCAGGCGACGATGTCCTCCGGCCGGCCGGCATCGCCGCGCAGGAAATGGCCCTTCACGCCGATGGCGTGGGCGACGCTGACCGCCTCCGCGGTGCTCATCACGGACGAGAGCCGCTCCATGCCGGTGCCCTCGGTGTCCACGGCCTCGCGCAGCTCCCGGAAGCAGGTCACGAGGAGTTCGAGCACCTCCGGATCCGGGGCGCGGGGCACGCCGGAGCGGGCCAGCAGGGCGGTCGCCTCGCGCTGCACCAGGGCGAGCTCGGCGTCGAGATCGGCGATCGGGAAGACGGTCTCGAAGCCGAACCGGCGCTTGAGGGCCGCCGACATCTCGTTGACGCCCCGGTCGCGGGTATTGGCCGTGGCGATCAGGTTGAACCCCTCCCGGGCGTAGACCATCCCGTCCGCGCCGGTGAGTTCGGGCACCGCGAGCACCCGGTCGGACAGGACCGAGAGCAGGCTGTCCTGCACCTCCAGCGGGCAGCGGGTCAGCTCCTCGAAGCGGACGATCCGCCCCTCGCTGAGGCCGGTATGGAGGGCGCCCGGCACCAGGGCGCGCGGGCTCGGCCCCTCGGCGACGAGCAGCGCGTAGTTCCAGCCGTAGCGGATCTGGTCCTCGGTCAGCGACGCGCCGCCCTGGATCGTCAGGGTCGAGCGCCCGCTGATCGCGGCGGCGAGGAGTTCCGAGAGCAGGCTCTTGGCGGTCCCGGGCTCGCCGATCAGCAGCAGGGCGCGGGAGGTCGCCAGGGTGACCATGGCCCGCTCCACGAGCGCCGGGGCGCAGACCACCTTGGCGGGGGTCGCGCCGTCGCCGCAGATGAAGCGCCGGACGGCCTGGAGCGAGAGCTGCCAGCCGGGCGGCCGCGGCGCCGGATCCTCGGCGCGCAGGCGCGCGAGTTCCGCGGCGTGGACGTCCTCGGACGGGGGTCTCTGACGCGCCTCGCGATCGCCGCCCGCCCGCACCGCCTTCGCCATGCACCCGTCCCCTGCCGTCGCGCCGACCCTGTCGGCGACTCCTGCGATCGGCAGAGCATGCCCCGGCACGCGCGGGTTTCTCAAGCGTCTCCGCGCATCTCCAAGCATCGGCCACCCGGCCGTGGATCCGGCACCGCCCGGGGCGTGGCGGATCGGGCGTAGTCCCGAAGAAAGCCTACATCGACACCAAGCACAGCATCAGGATCGCGATCTCGAAGACGATCCAGCTGCCGAAGACGACGACCAGCTCCCAGTCGGTTCTCTCTCTGGTCTTGGCCAAAGCGTACATGTTTGACCTCCTCGCGGAGCCCGATAGGCCGCAAGCGAATTCAGTCACCACGATGGAATGCAACGCGTCCGAATATTCAAACAGATTCTGCCGCGGATTGCAATTGTGCCCGGCGGCTCAACTCCGTACATAAATCAATACATTGCCTCGCGGAACGGGCTCGCGCCCCGTCTTCGATGCAGAAATATCGCATCGCAGCAAGTATTGTCCCGCAACCCCGGCGCCCGCGCCGGTCCGGTCGCGGCGGCGTGAACGGGATCCGTCCGGCCGCGTTGCCCCGGTACGTCCGGAGAGGCGGCCTGGGGAAGCGCTTGAGGATTCGCACATGAAGACGCTGATCAGCCTGACCGTCGCCGGCCTCCTGGCGACAGGCGCGGCCGCCACGGCCGCGGAGAGTACCGGGACCCGCATGCAGGGTTCGCCCAACGCGGCCGGCTACACGGGCCAGGGCGCGGCGGGCCAGGGCGCGACGGGCAAAGGCGAGACGACGGGCACGACGACCGGATCTCCGGGCTCGGAGATGCCGAAGCAGGACGGCCGGATGAAGGGGCCGCCGAACGCGGCCGGATTCCAGCCGGGCGGCAGCGATGGCGGCTCGGCCGGAGCCTCCGGCCGTCGCTGATCCGGCCCTGCCCCGGGCCGCTCCGCGGCGGTTTCCCGGAGGTTTCCCGATCGCGGTCCCGGCGTCGTGATTGATGCCGGGGCCGCGGCCGCGATAGGCCTCGATGGCGGCCGAACCGGCTGCGCAACCCGGAAGCTCCCATGAAACACGGCGCGCGCAACGACATCCCCGCCACGGTGACGGCGATCAAGCGCGGGGACGTGATGGCCCAGGTCGAGGTGGAGCTGGTCGGCACCGCCTACCGCATGGCCTCGGTCATGACGGTCGACTCGCTGGAGGAGCTGGGCCTCAAGGAAGGCGACACCGTCCACGTGCTCGCCAAGGCGGTGAACGTGCTGCTGGTGAAGCCGTAGCGGCCTGCGCGGCCGGCATACCGCCGTCATCCCGTTGTCATCCCGTCGTCATCCGGCCGGCCTAGGGCGGCGCCTCCCGCCCACCCGACCGGCTGCGCTCACCCGATGGATTGGTTCGACCTGCCCGAAGACCCCCAGCCGCCGTCGGCCGCCGACGAGAGCCGGATGCGGCTCTACATCGCCGTGGGGCTGATCGGCATCGGCGCCCTCGGCATGGTCGGCGGGATGCTGCACATCCTCCCCGCCTGACGACCGTCCCGCCCGGCGACGGGCGCGGCCGCGGCGCGGGCGCCGTCAGGCGGCGCGATCCGCCACCGGCTCCGCCGTGGGCGCGGCGCGGTCGGCCGAACAGGGGCGCGCGAACCGCGCGTAGAGCGCCGGCAGCACCACCAGGGTCAGCAGGGTCGCGCTGATCAGGCCGCCGATCACCACGGTCGCCAGCGGCCGCTGCACCTCGGCCCCGGTGCCGGTGGCGAGCGCCATCGGCACGAAACCCAGGGAGGCGACCAGCGCGGTCATCGCCACCGGCCGCAGCCGGGTGAGGGCGCCCTCGCGGATCGCCGCCCGCAGCGGCCGGCCCGCGGCGACGAGCTGCTTGATGAAGGTCAGCATCACGAGGCCGTTGAGCACCGCCACCCCCGAGAGCGCGATGAACCCGACCGCGGCCGGCACCGACAGCGGCATCCCCCGCAGCCACAGGGCCGCGATGCCGCCGGTGAGCGCCAGCGGCACCGCGCTGAACACCAGGAGCGCGTCCCGCGCGCTGCCGAGCGCCGAGGTGAGCAGCAGGAAGATCAGGAAGAAGCACACCGGCACCACCACGGTGAGCCGCGCCTGAGCCGAGGCGAGGTTCTCGAACTGGCCGCCCCAGGTGACGTACGAGCCCGCCGGCAGGGTCACCTGCGCGGCGACCTTCGCCTGCGCCTCCGCCACCAGCGAGCCGATGTCGCGCCCGCGGACATTGGCGGTGACCACGACCCGGCGCCGGCCGTTCTCGCGGCTGATCTGGTTCGGCCCCTCGCTCACCGAGAACTGCGCCACCTGCCGCAGGAGCACGGAGGCGGCCCGGCCGTTCGCGCCCGGGGGCAGGGGGACCGGCAGGTTCTCCAGGGCCTCCCGGTCCTCGCGGACCTGATCGGTCAGGCGCACGACGATCGGCACGCGCCGGTCGCCCTCGAACACGACCCCGGCGTCCCGGCCGCCCATGGCGGCGCCGATCACGTCCTGGATCGCCCCGGTGCTGAGGCCGAGCCGGGCCGCCTCGGTCCGGTCGATCCTGATCTCGAAGACCGGCAGGCCGGTGATCTGCTCGACCTTCACGTCGTCGGCGCCCGGGATCCCGCGCAGGATCGCGGCGATCCGGTTGGCGGTCTCCAGCATCGGCTCGAAGGCGTCGCCGAACACCTTCACGGCGAGGTCGCCCCGTGTCCCGGCGAGCAGCTCGTTGAAGCGCAGCTGGATCGGCTGGGAGAACTCGTAGACGTTGCCGGCGAGCTCGCCCAAGGACGCCTCGATCCGCTCCTGCAGCGCGGCCTTCGACAGGCCCGGGTCGGGCCAGTCCGGCTGCGGCTTGAGCATCACGAAGGTGTCGGAGGAATTCGGCGGCATCGGGTCGGTGGCGACCTCGGCGGTACCGGTCTTCGAGAACACGTAGGCGACCTGCGGGAACTTGGCGATCGCCCGCTCCACCTTGAGCTGCATCGCCTGCGACTGGGTGAGAGAGGTGGACGGGATCCGTGTGGCGTTGAGGGCGATGCTCTTCTCGTCGAGCTGCGGGATGAACTCGGTCCCGAGCCGGGTGGCGAGCAGCCCTGCGCCCGCGAGGAGGAGCAGCGCCGTCCCGACGAACGGGGCGGGCGCCCGGATCGCCGCCGCGAGGACGGGCCGGTAGAGCGCCTTCAGGCCCCGGACGAGAGGGTTCTCGGCCTCGGTGACCCGGCCGGTCAGCGCGATGGCGATCAGGGCCGGCACGAAGGTCAGCGACAGCACGAAGGCCGCCGCCAGGGCGAGGATGACGGTCAGCGCCATCGGCTGGAACATCTTGCCCTCGACCCCCGTGAAGGTCAGGAGCGGGACGTAGACCAGCATAATGATCGCCTGCCCGTAGAGGGACGGCGCGATCATCTCCTCGGCCGAGTCCCGCACCGTCTCCAGGCGCTCCTCCAGCACGAGTGGCCGCCCGAGAGCGTGCTGCCGCTCGGCGAGGTGGCGCAGCGCGTTCTCGGTGATGATCACCGCCCCGTCGACGATGAGCCCGAAATCCAGCGCCCCGAGGCTCATCAGGTTCGCCGAGATCCTCCCCTCGACCATGCCGGTCACGGTCATCAGCATGGCGGCCGGGATGACCAGCGCGGCGATCAGCGCCGCCCGGATGTTGCCGAGCAGCAGGAACAGGACGACGATCACGAGGGCCGCGCCCTCGGCGAGGTTCCTGCCCACCGTGCGGATCGTGGCCTCGACGAGCTGCGTCCGGTCGAGGACGGTCTGGACGACGATGCCGGGGGGCAGGGCCCGCCGGATCTGGTCCATGCGGGCATCGACGGCGGCCGCCACCGTGCGGCTGTTCTCGCCGATCCGCATCAGGGCGGTGCCGATGACGGTCTCCTGCCCGTTCTCGCTCGCCGAGCCGGTGCGCAGGTCGCGCCCGATCCGCACCGTGGCGACGTCGCGGATCCGCACCGGCACGCCGCCGCGGCTCGCCACGACGACGTCGGCGATCGCCTCCGGACTCTCCAGGCGGCCGGCGGCGCGCACCACGTAGCTCTCGCCGTTATCCTCCAGGTAGCGGGCGCCCTGGTTCGCGTTGTTGGCCTGGAGCGCCCGGGCGACGTCCGCGAAGGACAGGTCGAGGGCGGTGAGCTTCGTGGGGTCCGGCTGGACGTGGTACTGCTTCTCGAAGCCGCCGATCCCGTCGACGCCGGCGACGCCCGGGACGGACTTGATCTGCGGCCGCACGATCCAGTCCTGCACCGTGCGCAGGTAGGCGACCTGCTCCAGTTCCGTCCTGAGCGCCTGGCCCTCCGGGGTCCGGTAGCTCCCGTCCGGCTGCCAGCCCGGCCGGCCCGCCGGCACGGCCGCGCGCTCAGGCAGCGGCGCGTACTGGACCGACCACATGTAGATCTCGCCGAGCCCCGTGGAGATCGGGCCCATCCGCGGCTCGACCCCGGAGGGCAGGTCCTCCCGCACCTGGGCGATGCGCTCGGCGACCTGCTGGCGGGCGAAGTAGATGTCGAGGGACTCGGCGAAGACCGCGGTGATCTGCGAGAAGCCGTTGCGCGAGAGCGAGCGGGTGTACTCGAGGCCCTTGATGCCGGCGAGCGCCGTCTCGACCGGGTAGGTGACCTGCCGCTCGACGTCGGCCGGCGACAGGGACGGGGCCAGGGTGTTGATCTGGACCTGGTTGTTGGTGATGTCGGGCACGGCGTCGATGGGCAGCCGCGTGAGCGCGGCGGCGCCGAAGGCCGAGGCCAGCAGCACGAGGAGCAGCACCAGCCAGCGCTGGCGGACCGAGACGGCGAGGATGCGGCTGATCATCGTCCGTCTCCTCAGTGGGCGTGGCCGGCGTCGGCCTTGCCGAGCTCGGCCTTCAGCAGGAACGCGTTGCCGACCGCGATCTCGGCACCGGGCTCGAGCCCGGCGGTGACCTCGTAGGCCTCGTCGTCGGAGCGGCCGAGGGTGACCGGCCGCTTCTCGAACCCCTCGGCCGTGCGCGCGAAGACGACGCTCCGGCCCTCGACGGTCTGGACCGCCGCCTTGGGGATCCGGACCGGGACCGCGTCCTGCGCGATCTCGACCTCGGCGGTCACGAAGGTGCCGGGCCGCCACGCGAGGTCGGGGTTCGGCAGGGCGACCACCACCCGGGCCGAGCGCGTGTCGGGGTTGAGGAAGGGGCTGACGAAGATCACGCGGCCCTCCGCCCGGCGCTCCGTCTCGCCCGTCCGGCCGGGCGTGACCGTCACGCGGGCGCCTTCCCGCACCTGGGCGAGGTCGACGGTCGGCACCGACAGCTCGATCCAGACCGTGGAGAGGTCCGCCACCGTGTAGAGGTCGGCCGGATCGCCCTCCTTGCCGACCGCCGTGCCGACATCGACCTTGCGCTCGACGATGCGTCCGGCGAGGGGCGACCGCAGGGGGTAGCGGCGCAGCGTCGACTGGTTCGGCGTCGCCTCGTCGCGCTTCTGGGCGGCCGCCACCTCGGCGGCGTCGAGGCCGAGCGCCGACAGCTTCTGGCGGGCGAGGTCGACCCGGAGCCGGTTCTCCAGATAGGCGGCCCGGGCGGTCTCGAACGCGGCCTCGGAGGCGCTGCGCGAGGCGAGCAGCTTCTGCTGGCGCTCGAAGTTGATCGTCTGCAGCTCGGCCTGGACCTGGGCGGTGAGGTACTCGCTCTTGGCGTCGGCGACCTCGCGGCTGTCGAGGATGGCGACGACCTCGTTCGCCTGCACGGCGTCGCCGAGGCGCTTGCGCATCTCGGCCACGGTCCCGACCACCCGGGCCGGGACCCGGGCGATCCGGTCGGTGTCGGGCGTGATCGTGCCGGGGACGAGGAGGTGGCGCGCCAGCGTGCCGCCCTCCACACTGCGCGTGACGATGTCCTGACCGGCGACCTGATCGGGCCGCATCCGGATCGTGCCCGCCTCGTGAGGCTCGTCGGCGCCGTGCGCGTGGCCGTGCGCGTGGTCGTGGTCGTGGCCGGCGTGATCGTCGCCCGCGTGCGGGTCGGGCGCGGCTTTGGGCCGGTCCGGTACGGCCGCCGCGTAGCGCTGATCGTGGTCGTCGGCCGGGGCTCGGGCGAGCCCGACGGACGCGAGGGTCTGCCGGAGACGGTCGGGCAGGGTCGGGGCGCCGGGGGCGGCGGCGCCGAGGGCGAAGCCGGCGGCCAGGAGTGCCGCGGCGGCGGCCACGGACAGGATGATGCGCATGGGGAAGCTGCTCGGCCGGGAGGGCGGGGTGCCGCGCGCGGCGGTCCCGGAGGGTCCCGTTCAGGTGTCGCGTGGGGGTGAACCCGGAGCCGGTTCGGCATCCGGGCGGAGCGCCGCCCGCGGGCGGCGTCAGCTCACGCGCGCGGAGGCCGCGGCAGGCGGTCGGGACTGACGGAGGGGCGGCCCTGGGCGAGGGCGCCCGGCAGCACCCGGCCCGGAGCGGCCGGGGGCGCGATCTCGGTCGCCTCCAGGCGGGCCGCCTGATGGCAGCCGCAATGGAGGTGCTCCGAGAGGCCGGGATCGACGGTCGCGGGCGCCGCCGGCGCGTCGAGGGCCGGGCCCTGGCCCCGGTCGTGGTGGCCGCCCGCGTGGAAGGCGAGATCCGCCGCGAGGCCGACGCCCGGAGCGGCGACGGTCAGCGCCAGGACGAGCGCGAGCGCGCGGGCGGCGAGCGCCCACCAGCCCCGCGCCCCGGCCGGGCGCCTATGCCGAACCCCGAAGGTCATCGCGGCCCTTATGAGCCATCCGAGGCCGGGGGCACAAGGTCCGGGGTGCCGGCCCCGGCCCCCTCAGGCCGCCAGCTTGAGGACCCACTGGTAGAAGTCGGCCCAGGTCTCGGCCTGGGCCGGCGGCTCCGCGGCCGGGGACCGGGCGGGCTCGGCCGCGGCCCGGTCGCGGACGTCCCGGGGGGCGCAGCCGAACTCCGCGCGGAAGGCCTGGGTGAAATGCGCGGGGCTCTCGAAGCGCCAGCGATACGCCACCTCGGAGATGCGGGCGAAGCGCCCGTCGCCGGTGGCGAGGTCGCGGTAGGCGCGGGCGAGCCGGCGCTGCCGGACGTAGCCGGAGACCCCCCCGAGGGGGACGAACAGCCGGTAGAGGGCGCTCCGCGAGACGCCGAACCGCCGCCCGATCGTCTCGGCGGACAGGTCCGCGGAGGCCAGCTCGGCCTCGATGAAGCGCCGGATCGCGACGAGCAGAGGCGCCCGCTCGGGCGGCTGCGTGCCCCCTCCGTCCTCCGGCAGGCCCAGGGTCGCCGCGCCGAGCAGCGCGGCGGTGGCCTCGGCCGCCGCCGCGGCCTCCGGCTCCGAGAACCCGGTCGCGTGCGCGCTCAGGGAGTGCAGGTGGTCGCTGAGCATCCGGCCGAACGGGGTCGCGCCCCGGATCACCGAACCGTGCAGGGCGTCGAGGCCGCTCTGCCGGGATCCGAAGAGCGGGCGCGGCAGCACCACCGTGATGGCCTCGTAGTCCGTGGAGGCGGCGGAGAGCGGCTGCGACAGGTCGAACAGGCAGATGTCGCCGGGGGCGCAGTCCCGCTCCCGGCCGCCGATCGTGACCCGGGACTGCCCGGAGACGCGCATGTGGGCGACGATGTGGTCGACGCCCATCCGGGCGGTCAGGGCCCGCGCGCGCACGAACCGGAGCCCGGAGGCGCGGGCGCTGCAGACGATCGCGGTGCCGAGGTGACGGACCCGGGACTGTCCGCGGAAATCGGGCAGGTCCTCCCGGCGGATCGTGAAATCCCAGAACGGCGCGACGGCGTCGCGCCAGTCGTCGGCCTGACGATGACCCGGGCTCTCGCCCCTGAGCTGCAGGATCGGTTTCGGTCGCATCGCCCGTGTTAGTCCTGACCGAGCGCGGCCCGGTCACGCCGACAATATGGCGATTCTGTCTGCCCAGAAAAGTGGCACTCCGTTCCAATCACCGGACTCCGCGCCGTGCTCCGTCCCGGCGCGGTCGGCGAGAGGCCGGCAAGGGGCCGGCAAGGGGCCGTGAAACAGAACGTCCCGCAGGCCGGGTGGCCGCGGGACGGTGAGTTGCACGGTTGTGAGGATCGAGGGCTTCGACCCTTATGGTTAACCTGCGGTTACCGGCCGCTCGGGGCCGCGCCGCTGCCGGTGGCGCCGTTGCCGGTGCTGTTGTCGCCCGCGGGGGCGCCGGGAGACGAGGTGTTGCCGTTGGGCGTGCTCTGCGCGGCGGCCATCCCGGCGCTGCCGGCAACGAGGGCGAGGGCGAGCAGGGCGGACTGAACGGTGCGGCTGGTCATGGCTCTCCTTGGATCCCGAGCGGGGTCTCGACGCGGGTCGTCACCGTGCCGGCTTGTGCCGACGTCGGTTGGAGAACCGCATCCCGGCGGCGCCCGTTCCCGCCGGGGCCGGGCCGGCGCGAATCGGCCGCAGCGCGCCCGCCACGGTTCGTCGGGAACACCCGCGAGTCCCCCCGGCTTGTCCGAGGGTCGAGACCGGGAGCGTGGCGTGAAGGTGTTCCGGATCATGCAGGCGGCGACGGGCGCGATTCTCTGGAGCGGTGCGGCGCTCGATCCGATGGCCGCCCTCGACGCGATGGCGCGCGCCGCCGGCTTCCGCGACCGCACGCGGATCCCGAACCATCTGCGGGCCGGCGGCCTCCACGTCGAGGAACTGCAGGCCTGATCCCGCCGCGCCGGCGGACGAGTCCGGAGGGAGACCATGACCAAGCTGTTCATCGCGCAGGTGCGCGACGCGGGCGGCGAGCGGCCGCTCGTGACGGTCCGGGCCGAGGCCGAGGGCGAGGCGCGCCTGTTCCTGGCGGCCGCCTATCCGGACGCCGAGATCGCCCACGTCGCCGAGCCCGGCGACTGGACGAGCGACGCCGATACCGGATCCCGGGCCGGTGACATCCGCGAGCATCCCGGCGTCGCGTGGCAGGCCCCGTCCAGCCTGGCGGACTGAGGCGCGTCCGCCGGGCCGCGGTGCCCGTCCCGGCCGCCGGGGCCGGTGCGTACCGGGAGAACCTGAGGAGAACATGGAGAGAACCTGGGAATAGCCTGGGGAGAATCCGGCGGTGTCGACAATTCAAGCGATCCCGTTCACGCGTCCCTAGGGCTCCGCACCGACGGTGGTGCATGCGTTCCGCCGATCCGACACCGCGCCTGTTCGCGGCCGCGGCCGCCCTCACCGGCACCGGGATCCTGATGTGCCGGACCGAGCCGTCCTGGGACGGGATCCTGATCGGCCTGTTCTGCCTCGGGCTCTGGGCCCTCGGCATGTTCGGCACCCTCGCGGCACGGCCTGGCCGACCGGTGCGTTCCGCGCCGCGGATGCGGCCCATCGTGCTGGAGGCGGTCGTCGTCGAGACGCCCCGGTTCCCGCCGGAGCTGCTGCCCGCGCCCAGGCCCCCCGCGGCCCGGGACCGTGCCCTGGCGGGCCCCTCCCGCCTGCCGGAGCTCCCGTCGCACCGGCAGCGCGTGGTCGAGCGCTACACCCGCAGGCGCGGTTGAGCGCGGCGAGGTGGCCGACCAAACCGCGAGCGCGTCGCGACGGCCGACCGGCGCGACGCCCTCGTGGGCGATCCGGAGACGATCCCGGACGCCGACGACGCGGCGGGCGAGGCGGCCTGACGGAGCCAGGGCGGCGTCCGACCGCCGGGCGATGCCCGTCCACGCGGGATTTTGGGGGCGAGCGCGAGAGGCACCGCGCGGGATCGCCCGTGGGCCGGACCGATCTGGTATGGATCGCGCTCGACGCGTCGTACCGAGAGAGGCCGGCGCCCGGGATCCTTGCGCCACGCCCGTTCCGGCGGCGCGCGGGTCCCGTGATCGGACGGGAGATCGCCACATGGCCACGCCCGAGACCCAGGCGCCCTACCGGCTGCAGTGCATGATCCACCGGGAAAGCGCCGGCGGCATCATCATCCACGACGAGCAGATTCCCGGGCCCCTCGTGGAGGCGGCGGTCGCCGCCGCCAAGGCCCGCTTCGCGGAGCTACGCGCCGGCCGCGCGGGCTCGGCGGCCCTGCGGGATTCCGCCGGGCGGGTGGTCTGGTCGGCCCGGCAGGACGCCGCGACGCCCGGCACCGGGGGATCGGCAGGCCGGTAGGCTTCGGACCGACGCGCCGTCAGGTGAGGTGGCGCGGCTCCAGATCGATCACAGGGCCGCCCACGTCGAAGAACTCGTCCTCGTACGGAAGCGCCTCATCCAGCTCCTCGGCCTCGCGCCGCCCGAACGGGATGACCGCGGACAGGATCCCGAGGCAGAGCGCGCCGGCAACGAAGGCAATCAGGATCGCGATGCTCATGACAGAACACTCGGGCGTCGCCGGCGGCGGAGTCGGGCCACGGCGAGACTAAGGCCCGGCTCGCGCACGCCGCAACCGAAATCGCCGCCCGTTCGCGCCGGATCGCCCAGCCCGCACGGCGGGCGCGGCCGCAGCGCGCGGCACGGGCTCGCCCCGCGATCTCCGGAAGATCGGGAGGCCGCTCCCGGTCGCGGAGCGCGTCCGGGCGATCCGGGACGGGCCTCACCGCGGCGTCGAAACCTGATCCTGCTGCCGGTCGACCGCGTCGCGGACGCCGCGGCCGGCCATGAGGATCTCGGTCATGAACGCCGCGATCGCCGCCACGGTGCAGACCAGCGCCGCTCCGAAGCAGGCGAACAGGACGGACGCGGTCGCCGCGTCGCGCAGCGCGCCGACGAACAGCGTGAGCACGGCAAGACCGATCAGGCCGCCCGCCAGCGAGGCCAGGACCACCGCCACGTCCAGCACGAAGGAGCGCCGCCGCAGGAAGGTCAGCCGGCGGGCGAGGCGGCCGGCCTCGGCTTCCGTCGCCCGGGCGGCCTCCGCCGAGAGGCTGTCGACCTTGTCGGAGATCCGGCCGAGGCGGGTCGAGAACACGTTGAGCAGCGTCGCCAGCGCCGACAGCAGGAAGGCGGGCGCGAGCGCCACCTGGATGATGTGGGCGATGCTGTCGGGCTCGGTCGCGCTGAGGGAGAAGCCGAACATCGGCGGGCTACGCGGGCGGACGCGCCGCGCCCCGCCTCCGCCGGTCGCCGGGACGGACGGCGGCGTTGCTCCGGACCGGGCGGATCACCACAGGAGGCCCTCCGCCTGCAGCCCGGCCACGAGCAGGCACAGCGCCGAGAGGAACGCCACCGCGAGATACGGGGCCGGCGTGTCGGTCATTGAGGCCTCCCGGCCGGCGCGGGGCCGGCATCCCCGATCCGGGTCCGGGCCCGGAGGGCCGGCATCGAAGGCAGCGCGACGGGGTGCATGCGCGTCTCCTGAAATCTCCACCGACGACGAGGCCGGCAGATAGGGCCTGCGGCGCGCCGGAAAAGCCGCGGCCGCCGCGCCGCCCCGGCGTGGCGGCGCCTTCTCCACAGGTCGGGAGACCGGCGCCGCGCCGCCGCCGATCCCCCGCGAGATCTGCCGGTGCCGAGGAGATCGATCCGGCCCCGGCGGCGCGCCAAGACCCGGGGATGCGCGATCAAGACTCGGGCCAGTCGGGCGGCCGGTTTCATCTGTGCAGATCCGTGGCCGGACGCGCGAGTGGTGCCCGCACAGAGGCGCGATGGCGTCCGAAAGCCCCGCAATACGGGACGGGATCGCGCGAGATCTGCGGCGCCGCCCGCACCCGCGCGCCCGGGGATGCGCGGGCACCACCCGTAAATTAATGTTAACCGCTCGCGGGATCGCGATCGGGCTTGCGGGCCGCCGACCGGTAGGATTTATTAAACCTCGAAGCTTCCTGGTTGGTCCTGGGAACGTTCACCGACAAACTGAAGCCCCGTCCGCTCGAGCGCGACGGGGCATTTTGTTTCTGGAAACATTCGGATACCGAAGTTCTTCTCGGGCTAGACCAGTCGATTTCGCGATGTGCTCCAGCGCACCCGGCTGTTTCGGGGTCAAAGACCCGATTCCGAGCTGTTGCAGCGATGCACTATCGCCCCGGCACGTCCTGGCGTTCTGTCCGCCCCGCACACATCCCGCCCAACGGGAGACAGAGGACCAGATGATCAAGAAGCTTCGCCGCGCCGCCCCGCCGCCGGTGTTCACCCCCGTCCCGGTCTTCACCTGGACCGGCGCCTACTTCGGTATCAACGCCGGCTACGCCTTCGACGCCAGCAGCAACAACACCAACAGCTTCGGCGTGCCCGCCCCCTACGGCAACGGCACAACCGCCTTCTTCAGCCAGCGCAACCAGGAAGGCTTCACCGGCGGTGGCCAGGTTGGCTACAACTTCCAGTTCACCCCGGGCTCCGGCATCGTCGTCGGTGTCGAGGCCGACGCCCAGTACCTCGACTTCGGCCGCAGCCGGAACAACGCCTTCCTCGTCGGTCCGCTGGCCCCCGGCTACTACGTCACCGACCCGCGCGGCCTCTCCAGCCTCGACTTCTTCGGCACCGTCCGCGGCCGCATCGGCTACGCCTTCGACCGCGTCCTCGTGTACGGCACCGGCGGCTTCGCCTACGGCTCGGGCAGCGCCGACCGCTCCTTCGGCGGCTTCGCCGGCAACGACAGCTTCCGCACCGGCTACGCGGTCGGCGGCGGCATCGAGTACGCCCTGCCCACCGACTCGTTCCTGAACTTCTTCCGTTCGAACGCCGTGACGCTCAAGGTCGAAGGCCTGTACGTCAACCTCGACCGCAACACCCGCAACCAGGGTGCGTTCGTCATCAACGCCGCCAACAACTTCCCGGTGGTGTACAACAACATCGGCCGCCGCGACGACGAGTTTGCCGTCATCCGCGCCGGCCTGAACTACAAGTTCGGCTCGTACTAAGAACCACGCGCGACCGCGCCCCCCGCGCCGCGGGGGGCTGCGTCCCGCTCACCGGGACGGCGCGCGGGCCTCTGGACAGGCCGCATCCCTTCTCGACCTGAGCACCCCAGCCCGATCAAACTGGCCGCTTGAGCCGAGGAGCGTCCCGGGAGCCATTCCCGGGACGTCTTGCGTCGGGGGCGAGGGCCCGCCGCGGCGCGCCTCAGGCGTGGACCGCGTGCTCCAGCTGCGCCTTCGACATCCGCGACCGGCCGGGCACGTTCTGCGCCCGGGCCTTGCGCATCAGCGCGGCCTTGGTCGTTTCCACCTTGCCGGACGCCTTGCCGGACGCCTTGGCGGCAGACTTGCCGGTCGTCTTGCCGGACGTCTTGCCTTTTCCGGACGCCTTGGTGGACTTGCCGTCCTCGCGCGCCGCGGCGGCCTTCTCGGCGGCGGCCTTCGGCTGCTTCGAGAACTGCTTGCCCTTCCGGGTATCGGCGCGCTTCTTGGCCGTGCTGGCGGCGTATTCCGTGTCGGTCAGGCTCTCGCGGGCCTTCTTGGGCAGGTAGCGCTCGCCGGTCTTGCCGCTCTCTTTGCCAGACTTCGTGCCCCACTCCTCGTCGGTCCATTGCTGGAGATGGTTGTCGGCCGACTTCTTGCCGGCGTAGCCGCCGCCCTCCTTCTTGTATTCGGCGGTCGCAATCTGCGCCTTGCGCGCCGACCACTGGCCGGGCTTCCCGCCCTTCTCGGACTTCGTGACCTGCGTCTTGACCTTGTCCCACAGTTTCGGGTCGGTCTTCTTGGCGGTTCCTGACATCGGCGCCTCGTGAAAAAGATTTGGCAGACAACACGGGCCCCGCGGCCGTGTTCCTGCGGCGCGTTCGCCCGGCCCGCACCCTCCCGCACCTCGATTCGCGCACAGCGTCCGCCGCCCCGCGGCCGGGGGCGCCGGATACGCCGGCCGCCTGACGGGTTGGCCCTCAGGGGATCAGGCCCATCGCGAGGGATGCAGCATGGCGGACACGCCGGACGACACCCAGGCCGAGCGGATGCCGCACGGCGAGCCGGAGCGCGCGGGCCTGGCCGACAGCCCCCGCGACACCGCAACCGGCACGGTCAGGCCGCAGGACGGCCCGATGGAGCGGGCCGGCACCGAGAAGGAGGAGGCGCGCCAGGGCGGGACCAGTCTCGGCGCGGAGCGCGACCGGCCGGGCGGAGGCCGGGGCTGAGCGCCGCCATCGAGACAGCACGCGAGAGAGGAAGACGCAGCATGCAGATCCGGCACAAGCCCCTGCGCGAGCAGGTGATCGTCATCACCGGCGCCTCCAGCGGGATCGGCCTCGCCACGGCCCGGGCGGCCGCCCGCCGCGGCGCCCGCGTCGTGCTGGCGGCCCGGAACGGCGCCGCCCTCGACGACATCGTCCGCGACATCCAGGAGCGCGGCGGCGAGGCCCGGGCCGTCGTGACCGACGTGTCCCGCCGCGAGGATGTCGAGGCGCTGGCCGCAGAGACCGTGCGCGCCTACGGCGGCTTCGACACCTGGGTCAACAATGCCGGTCTCTCGATCTTCGGCCGCCTCGAGGAGGTTTCGGACGAAGACCATCGCCGGCTGTTCGACGTCAATTTCTGGGGGATCGTCTACGGCTCGACGGTGGCGCTGCAGCACCTGAAGCGGACCGGCGGCGCGCTGATCAACCTGGGCTCCGTCGCCTCCGACCTCGCCTTGCCGATCCAGGGCATGTACTCCGCCTCCAAGCACGCGATCAAAGGCTTCACGGACGCGCTCCGGATGGAGCTCCAAGAGGAGGGCGCCCCGGTCTCGGTGACGCTCATCAAGCCGGCCTCGATCGACACGCCGTTCCCGGAGCATGCCCGGAACTACATGGCGCAGGCGCCCAAGCTGCCGCCGCCGGTCTACGACCCCGCTGACGTCGCCGACGCGATCCTGTACGCCGCGGAGCACGGGCCCCGCGACCTCTACGTCGGCGGCGGCGGCAAGCTGATGAGCGCGCTGCGCAAGCGGGTCCCCGCGGCGACCGACTGGATGGGCGCCCAGGTGATGTCGCGGAGCCAGACGGCGGGCGCGGCCGGCAAGCGGCGGGACGGCGCCCTCCACGCGGCCGGCCGCGACGGGGCCGTGCGGGGCGGCTCGCCCCACCACGTCATGCGCAGCGCCTACACCCGGGCCTCGATCAACCCGGTCCTGACCGGGATCCTGCTGGCGGGGGCCACCGCGGCCGCGGCCTCGCTGCTGGGCCGCGTCGACCACCGCTAGAGCCCCGCCGCGGCGCCCGCCCCCGCGCGGGCGCCGGCCGGACTGTTTGTTTCTAGACGATGATGGCGGAGGTCAGCCGACATTCAGGCCCGATGACCATTCTGACCGGGTCTTGCGCCGGGCCGAACCGGCGCGGAACCGAACAGAAGGTCTGATGATGATGCACGTGAAGATGATCGCGGCCGCCGCGGCTGTCGTCGGCGGCCTCGGCCTGGCCTCCGCCGGCGCGGCGCCCCTGGCGCCCGCCGGCGCCGATACGCTCACCGGCCCCGCCGCGGTCAGCACTGTGGCGTTCGGCTGCGGCCCCGGCTGGGCGCCCGGCCCGTACGGGCGCTGCCGGCCGATGTACCGGCGGCCGCGCTTCTACGGCCCGCGCTGCTTCTTCCGTCCGACCCCGTGGGGACCGCGGCGCGTCTGCCGCTAAGGTCGCGCAGGCACGCGTCCCGACGCGCGGGTCCGGCGCCGAACCGTGGCCCGACCCGCGGGTTGATCCAGGGGCAGGTCCCGTCTCCGAGGAGGCGGGGCCTGCCCCTTTCCCGTTGACGGTGATGCGGGCCGGCAGCGCCGGGGATGCCACGACCGGGACCGCGGACGGTCCCGCTCCGGTTGGACATGGCCATGGCCCAGGATAAGAGCGGCGGCGCGAACCCCTCGGCGGCGGAACGGGCGGCGGCCGAGCGCGTCGCCCGCAAGCGCCTCGGTCCGGACGGCTGCCCGGAACCGGCACCCGACCGGCGATCGCCGTCCGGGCAGGACCGCGGGAGCGAGGCCGCGGCGCCGGACCGCCGGGCGCCTCCGGGGCGGCCGGTCGCGACGCGCCACCGGCCCGAGAGGCTTCCCGAGTAGCGCCCCGAGTAGCGCCCCGAGTAGCGCCCCGAACATTCGCGTGCCCGGACGCGGGAATAAAGCCCGCCGCCGCCCGGTTCCCGATTGTGTGGCACAAGGCTGCAGGCAGGAGCGCGAGGGCAGGGACCCCATGGCTTCGCAGGCTCTCGAGGGGGCGGGCCCGGCCCGGCCGCCGACATGACGACCCTGGCGCGCGCGCGCTTCAGTCAGCTCGTTCTCCCGCGCCTGGACGAGGGCTACCGGCTCGCGCACTGGCTCACCGGCAACGCCACCGACGCCGAGGACGTGATGCAGGAGGCGTGTCTGCGCGCCTACCGGGCGATCGAGGGGTTCGCCGAGGGCAATGCCCGAGCGTGGTTCCTGACCATCGTCCGCAACACCGGCTATTCCTGGCTGCAGCGGCACCGGCCGCGGGCGGTGGTCTTCGCCGACGACCTCGCCCCCGAGGCCCGCGCCGAGCTGGAGATCGGGGGCGCCCTGACCGAGGTCCCGGAGACGCCCGAGGCGACCCTCATCGCCCGCGACGACGCGGGGCAGCTCGCCCGGGCGGTCGAGGCCCTGCCGGTGGCCTTCCGCGAGGCGCTGGTCCTGCGCGAGTACCACGGCCTCAGCTACCGGGAGATCGCCACGGTGACGGGGGTCCCGATCGGGACCGTGATGTCGCGCCTCGGCCGCGCGCGGCAGCACCTGCTTGCACGGCTCGCGAAGGACGGGCGATGACCGACGACGAGACCCTCCTGCTCCTCAGCGCCTACGCGGACGGCGAACTGTCGCCCGGCGAAGTCCTGGCCATGGAGCGCCGTCTCGCGGCGGATCCCGACGCGCGGGCCCTGGCGGAACGCCTCCGCGACCTCTCGGCCACCCTGCGCGGGCCCCTCGCGGGGCCGCCCGCCCCGGAATCCCTGCGGGCGCGCGTGATCGAGCAGATCGGCTTCACCGACCCGCCTCCGTCGCGCGGCCGCCTCGGAGGCCCGCTCGGGACCCGGCTCGGGTCCTGGGTCGGGACCTGGGTCGAGGCCTGGCTCGAATCCTGGCGCAGATCCCGGCAGGCGCTGGCCGCGACGCTGCTCGTCGGCCTCGTCGGCGGGGCCGCGCTCGGCGGCGGGATCGTCTATCTCGACCGCCCCGACGGCGCCCCGGATACCGGCGCGGCCGTGCTCGCCGGCCATCTCCGCGGCCTCGCGGCGCCCCAGCCCTTCGACGTCGCCTCCTCGGACCGGCACGTGGTGAAGCCCTGGTTCAACGGCCGGACCCCCCTCGCGCCCGAGGCCCCCGACCTGTCCGACAAGGGCTTCCCGCTGGTCGGCGGCCGGGTCGACATCGTCGGCGGAACCCCCGTGCCGACCCTAGTCTATCGCCGCGACAGGCACGTCATCAGCGTCACGGTGGTCCCCGCCGCCGACGGCCCCGGCGCCGGCGAGGAGCGGCGCGACGGGTCCACGCTCGAGCGCTGGCGCCACGGCGACCTCACCTACTGGGCGGTCTCGGACCTCAACCGGCGCGACCTGCGCGCCTTCGCCGACCTGTTTCAGTCCCGGACCGGGGGCCCGCCGGGATAAGGCGGGAATAAGGGACGCCAGTTTCGGGTTATTACTGATATCGTGATGACGATCCGGCGAGGATCCCAGCGTGATCAGTCAATCCCACCTGCACACCCGCAGAGCCGAAACGATATCCGGGATCGGCTCCGCCCAGGAGCGGCGGGTTCAGGCCGGCGGCACCCCGGCCTTCCCGGACCCGACCCTCGTGGAGGCGGCGCTCCATCTCCTGGCGGAGCATCTCGAGCAGGGGCTGGCGGTGGCCGACCGGTACGGGCGGGCCCATTTCCTGAACCGCGCGGCGCAGGCCTTCGTCGCGCGCGGCCTCCTGTGCCTGGAGCACGGCGGCCTGCGCGGCGCGACGCCCGAGGACAGCGCGGGGCTGCGCCGGGTCATCGCCCGCTGCGCCGCGGGCCATCGCGGCGGCTCGGTGCGATTGGAGGGCGCGGGCGGGACGCTCCTGGTCGCCGCCTCGGCGATTCCCGGGACGCTCGGCCCGATCGGCGAGGGCGCGGTTCTCCTGCGTCTCACCGACCCCGGGACCCCGCGCCTGCCGGATCCCGGCATTCTCCAGGACCAGTTCGGCTTCACGCCCGCGGAGGCGGCCCTGGCCGTCGACATCCTGGCCGGGAACGACCTCGCGGCGAGCGCGACGCGCCGCCGGATCACCCGGAACACGGCGCGCGTGCACCTGCGCCACTTGTTCGAGAAGACGGGGACGCGCCGCCAAGCCGAGCTGGTGCGCCTGCTCCTGCTCTGCCCGCAGCCGATCGCGGACGCCTAGCGCGCTCCGGCAAAAATATTCGCGCCGCGCGCCACCCTTAATCCGAACGGAGGATGCGCATACTTTGCATTGAAGCGAGGCTGATCCGGCCGATCGTGGATAAACCACGGATCTTTCGGCGCAACGGAGGCTGGATCATGATCCTCTCGTTCCTGAAATCTGCCCGGAAGAGCCGTATCGCGGCGCGAAATCTTCGCATTCTCTCGGCCCTCGACGACGAGATGCTGAGCGACATCGGCCTCGACCGGCGCACACTCCGCACGTTCTGCGAGAACGGCTGCGCGCACGTGCCGCCGCCGCCGAGCCAGGCCGAGACGCCCCGGGCCCTGATGATACCCGGTGGCCTCGGGATCGCCTTCCGCTGAACGCCCGCCGCGTCGCCCACTACATCGCCTCGGGCCCGGCCGGACCGCTCAGATCTCGACGCAGATCTTGCCGAAGTGGCGGTTGCTCTCCTGGTGGCGGAACGCCGCGACGAGGTCGTCGAGGGGGAAGCGGCGGTCGATGACCGGCCGCAGCCCGCAGGCGTCGATGCCGCGGATCATCTCGATCTGGTGGCGCCGGCTGCCGACCAGCACGCCCTGCAGCCGGATCTGCTTCAGGAGCGCCGGCACCAGCGGCAGCTCGCCCGCGATCCCCGAGAGGATGCCGATCACCGAGACGTGGCCGGCGACCCGCGCGGCGGCCATGGACTGCTCCAGCGTCGCCGGGCCGCCGACGTCGAGGACGTGGTCGACACCGCGCCCGTCGGTCAGGCGCCGGGCGGTCTCGCCCCAGGCCGGGTCGGTGCGGTAGTTGATGACGTGGTCGGCGCCGAGACCGCGCAGGCGCTCCAGCTTGTCGTCGCTGGAGGAAGTGGCGATCACCGTGGCCCCCGCCGCCTTGGCGAATTGCAGGCCGAACAGCGACACGCCGCCGGTGCCCTGCACCAGCACCACGTCGCCGCTCTTCAGGCCGGCATCGGCGTGCAGCGCCCGCCACGCGGTGAGCGCGGCGGTGGTGAGCGTCGCCGCCTCGGCGTGGTCCCAGCCCCGCGGGGCGCGGGTGAAGGCGGTGGCGGGCGCGGTGACGCCCCCGCGGGCGTAGCCGTCGACCCCGTCGCCCGGCACGGTGGCGAAGCCCTCGACGCGCGGCGCGCCCTCCAGCCAGGTCGGGAAGAACGTGCTGACCACTCGGTCGCCCACGGCGAACTCGGTCACGCCCGGCCCCACGGCCTCGACCTCTCCGGCTCCGTCGGACATCGGGATGCGCGGCTCGCTCGGGCCCCACATCCCGTTGACCACCGCGTAGTCGTGGTAGTTGAGGGAGCTCGCCCGCAGGCGGACGGTGATCGCGCCGGGCTCGGGCTCCGGCACGGGCCGCTCGCCGAAGGCCACCTTGTCGAAGCCGCCGCCGGGCTGGACGATGACGGCCCGGGCTGTCGATCCGGTCATGACGCACCTGTCGCTCCGCGGCCTCGGCCGCCGGGAGGCGGACACTGGCAGGCCCCGCGCGCCGCGTCGAGACGACGGGGCCGGGCCGTCCGCCGCGGGGCGGGGGAGGGCGCCCCGCGCCCGCAACCCCTTCCTGCCCGCGCCGCCCTTGCCGCCGCGCCGCGCCGGCGCCAAGGTCGCGGATCGCATCCCGTCCGTGGAGGGAGGACAGACCGTGTCGACCGAGCGCGTCGTTCTGACCGAAAGCATAGCGCCGACAGCGTCCAGGATCTTCACCCAGGCCGGGATCGGCGCCATCCGGCAGCTGTCGCGCGCGGTCAGCCCCGGGGACGCCGGCGAACTGGCCGACGTCACCGTCCTCGGCATCCGCTCGCGCACGCAGGTCACCGCCGCGCTTCTCGACGCCCTGCCCGACCTCGCCGCCATCGGCTGCTTCAGCGTCGGGACCAACCAGGTCGACCTCGAGACGGCGCGCGCCCGCGGCCTGCCGGTGTTCAACGCGCCGTTCTCGAACACGCGCAGCGTCGCCGAACTGACGATCGGCGAGATCGTGATGCTGCTCCGGCGCATCGTGCCGCGCTCGGTCGCGGCCCATGAAGGCGGCTGGGACAAGTCGGCCACCGGCGCCTTCGAGGTGCGCGGCAAGACGCTCGGCATCGTCGGTTACGGCAATATCGGCGCGCAGCTCTCGAACCTCGCCGAGGCGATGGGCATGCGCGTGATCTTCTACGACCTCACCGACAAGCTGCGCCACGGGAACACCGAGCCGGCCGAGAGCTTCGAGGCCCTGCTCGCCGTGAGCGACGTGGTCAGCCTGCACGTCCCGGAGACGCCGCTGACCCACGGGCTGATGGGCGCGGAGCGGATCCGCGCGATGAAGCCGGGCGCCTACCTGATCAACAACAGCCGCGGCACGGTCGTGGACCTGGACGCCCTGGCGGCGGCGCTGCGCGACGGTCACCTCGCCGGGGCCGCGATCGACGTCTTCCCGGTGGAGCCGACCTCCAACGCCGAGCGCTTCGTCTCGCCTCTGCAGGGGCTGCCGAACGTGATCCTCACCCCCCATGTCGGCGGCTCGACCGAGGAGGCCCAGGACCGCATCGGCGCGGAGGTGGCCCGCAAGCTGGTCGACTACGTCCAGACCGGCTCGACGCTCGGCGCCGTGAACTTCCCGCAGGTCCAGCTGCCGCCGCGCCTGTCGGGCGCGCGGTTCCTCCACGTGCACCGGAACGTGCCCGGCGTGCTCGGGCAGATCAACGCGATCTTCTCGGGCCGGTCGCTCAACATCGACGCGCAGTACCTGCAGACGGACGGCGAGTTCGGCTACGTCGTGGTGGACGCGTCCGTGCCGCCGGGCGAGGCGGACGCGGTGCTCCGCGCGCTGCGGGCCATCGACGGCACGGTGCGGACGCGGCATCTCCGGCCGGCGGCGTGAGGATCCGCGCGCCGCGCCGGACGTCGGCGACGGGTCGCGCGGATCCTCACGCCCGCAGGGCAGGGTTCGGCACGGACACGACGCCCCCGCGCCCGCCGGCCGGCGACGCGCCGGTCACGGTCGCGGCAGGGTGTGCAGCGCCCGCAGGAAGGCGTCGACCTCCGCGCGGGTGTTGTAGAAGGCGAGCGAGGCCCGCACCGACTGGTCGACCCCGAACCTGCGCAGGGCCGGCAGGGCGCAGTGGTGGCCCGAGCGCACCGCGATGCCGTGACCGTCGAGGTGGTGGGCCACCGCCGCGTTCGTCTGCCCCTCGATCACGAAGGACATCACGCTCGCCTTCTCACGGGCCGTGCCGATCAGGCGCAGGCCCTTCACGTCGGCGAGCCCGCCCTGGGCGTACGCGAGGAGGTCGTGCTCGTAGGCGGCGATCGCCGGCATGCCGATACCCGCGAGGTAGTCGAGCGCCGCCCCGAGACCGACCGCCCCGGCGATGTCGGGCGTGCCGGCCTCGAACTTCTCGGGCGCGCCCTTGTAGACGGTCTTCGCGAAGGTGACGTCCTCGATCATGTGGCCGCCGCCCTGCCAGGGCGGCATCGCCTCCAGCAGGTGGGTCTTGCCGTAGAGCACGCCGATGCCCGTCGGCCCGAACACCTTGTGGCCGGAGAAGACCAGGAAGTCCGCGTCGAGGGACTGCACGTCCAGCGGCATGTGCGGCGCGGATTGCGCCGCGTCGACCAGCACCGGCACCCCGTAGGCGTGGGCGAGCTGGATGATCTCCCGCACCGGGTTCACGGTGCCGAGCGCGTTGGCCACCTGCGTCACCGAGACGATCTTGGTCCGGCCGGAGAGCAACGCCGCGTACTGCTCGAAGATGATCTCGCCCCGATCGTTGACCGGGATCACCCGGAGCGTCGCCCCGGTCTGCTGCGCCAGCAGCTGCCAGGGCACGATGTTGGCGTGGTGCTCGATGGTCGAGACGATGATCTCGTCGCCCGGGCCGATCTGGGCCCGGCCGTAGGAGTTCGCCACGAGGTTGATCGCCTCCGTGGTGCCGCGCAGGAAGACGATGTCGTCCTTCGTGGGCGCGTTGAGGAAGCGGCGCACCGCCGCGCGGCCGCCCTCGAACAGGTCAGTGGCGCGCGCCGCCAGGGTGTGGGCGGCCCGGTGGATGTTCGAGTTGTGCCGGGCGTAGAAGTCCGCGGTCGCGTCGATCACGGCCTGCGGCTTGTGGGTCGTCGCGGCGTTGTCGAGCCAGACCAGCGGGTGGCCGTTGACGCTCTGGTGCAGGGCCGGGAAATCCCGGCGGACATGCTCCACGTCGAAGGGCGCCGCCACCGGGCTCGAGCCCTGCGCGACCAGGCGCGGCGCCGGGCCGGGATCGCGGGCCGGCTCCACCCGTGGGCTCGCCGACGCCCTGCGGGCCGGGCCGGGTCCGAGGTTCAGGAAGTAGTAGTCGGAGGCCGGCGCCTCGGGGGCCCGGGACAGAGGGCCGGTCCGCGCGAAGCGCTCCTGCGCCGCGTCACCGCCGGCCTTCGACGGGTCGGCCGGCACACGGTGCGGGACGAGCGCTTGGGCGAAGGCGTGGGCGCGGGGATGGTCCGCGGCGATCTGCCGGTGCAGCTCCGGACCGCCGGGCAGGGCGGCCGCCAGCGCCGGGGCGCTGGCGAAGGAGAAATCGGGCAGCACGGGGCGCGGGCTCGCCGGGTGGACCGGCGGGATCGCCCCGACATCGGCGAGGGCCGGGCTCGCGGGTGCGAGGTTCGGCACGGTCGGGCCGGAGAGGCCCGGCAGGCCGACCGGCGGCGCCCCGAAGGAGCGCGCCGCCAGCGCGGAGGCGTCGGGCGGCAGGTCGGCGGGCTGGCCGCCCGCTGGGGCGGAAGGGACGCCCAGGGGCGCACTCGGCAGCGGCGCGCCGCCCAAGCCCTGGGGCAGGCTCTCGAGGGCCTGCGGGACCTGGGGGCCGGCGGGGAGCGCCGGCGCGAAGGGCCGGCTCGCGGCCTGACCCTGCCCGTAGATCTCCCGGGCGAGGCGTCCGACGAGATCCGCGTGGGCCAGCTCGCCCGGGCTCGCCCCGGGCAGCCCGAGGGCGACAGCCTCAGGCGTAGTCATGGTAGTTGCCCAGCAGCACGTTATCGAGGCGGGCGATCGCGTCCTCGACCAGCACGGCGGCCGAGAAGTAGCGGGTCACGAGGTGCGAGGCGATCGAGTGGTCGTTGGTGCCCATGTAGCGCACCGACAGGCCGGGCTCGATCTCGCCGGTCACGCCCGACTTCTGCAGGCCGACCACGCCCTGCTCGCCCTCGCCGACGCGCAGCAGCAGGATCGAGGTGGTCTCGGCCCCGGTCACCGGGTCGAGGTCGATCGGCAGCTTGTCGCTCGGCACCAGCGGCACGCCGCGCCACGTGATGAACGGCGCGCCGAACAGGTGGACGACGACCGGCGGCACGCCGCGGCGGGTCGCCTCCCGGCCGAAGGCCGCGATGGCGCGGGGATGGGCCACGAAGAAGGCGGGCTTCTTCCAGACCAGCGTCAGCAACTCGTCGAGGTCGTCCGGGGTGGGCGGGCCGCCGCGGGTGGGAATGCGCTGGCGCGGGCCGACCTCGCCGAGAAGGCCGAACTGCGCGTTGTTCAGGAGCTCCCACTCCTCGCGCTCCTTCACGGCGTCGACCGTGAGGCGGATCTGCTCGCGGAGCTGGTCGATCTCGTTGGAGTAGAGATCGGTGACGCGGGTATGGGTGTTGAGGATCGTCTGGATGGTCGAGAGGTGGTACTCGCGCGGATCGACCTCGTAGTCCACGAAGGTCGTCGGCAGGCGCGGCTCGCCGGTATGGACCGCCAGGAGCTCGATCCCCTGCTCGCCGTAGGAGTTGGTGTGACCTTTGAGGCGGTCGCGCTCCTCGCGGTACTGCGCGATCTTGGCGCGGATCTCCTCGCTCTCCACCGCGGCGGCGTCGAGGGTCAGGAGGGTCACGGCCGACAGGGCCTTCACGGCCGGGGCGGGCGCGCGCTCACCGGCGAGGCCCGCATCGCCGAAATAGTCGCCCTTCGTGGCGAGCCCCTGGCGCAGGCGACCCTTGTAGGGGCCCGACAGGGTCAGCTCGACGGTGCCGTCGGCCACCACCGTGAGGCTGCGGCCGGCGGAGCCCTCCTCGTGGATCACCGTTCCGGCCTTGTGCCGGCTCTCGGTGAACTTGGCCGCCAGCGCCGCCAGCTCGGCATCGCCCAGCCGGCTGAACAGCGGCACGGCCCGCAGGGAGGCGGGACGGATCACCTTGCCGTCCCCCTTGTCCTCGGCGACGAGATCGATCCGGCCGGGGCGGGCCAGCACGACGGCGCGGCGGTTGACGCGGTAGACCCCGCCCGCCACGTCCACGAAGGGCAGGAGCCGGAGCAGCCAGCGCGGCGTGTTGGCCGCGTTCTGGACCGAGGTGACGGTCGCCGTCGCAAGATTGCGTGCCGCCGTGGCGCTCACGCTCAGACCCGGTCCGCTCATCGTTCGTCCTCACTCCATCCAGGATTTCAGGCGCGCCGCGCCGATCCGCGCGGCGGCGGTGCGCCCCACAGCCTGTGCGGGGCGGACGCAAGTCGTTCCGATCAGAACGCGACGACGATCGCGACCCGAGCGGCCGCACCATCAATCAAATCATGTATTCTCTAGCAGTCCGACAGCCATCGTCGAACGATTGGCCGGGCCGACTTCATCGTTGTTCCGGTAATGTCTGGATAAAGTCTGATTCGCCCAAGGGTCAACGGAATGATGTCCCCATTTTTCGTCGATTCGTAGAAATGGATCCCGTGGTATGCACGACGAACAGGACACGACCGTCCTCAGACAGGCAGGTCAGAGAACTTAATTCTACAGAGTCGCGCCCGGCGGCGGCGCCCGGACGACTTTGTTGTCAGGAAAAATCTTTCGCGCGTCTTAGATGCCGTCTCCGTAGCCGAAGGACTGGTCCATGCTGAGCGCCGGCTCCTCGTCGACGGGCAGGCGCGAGACGACCCGGGCCGGCACGCCCGCCACGGTCGTGTGGGGCGGCACGTCCTGCAGCACCACCGCGGCAGCCGCGACCTTGGCGCCCGCCCCGACGCGGATGTTGCCCAGCACCTTGGCGCCGACGCTGAGCAGCACCCCGCGCTCGATCTTGGGATGCCGGTCGCCGCTCTCCTTTCCGTTGCCCCCGAGCGTCACCGACTGGAGGATCGAGACGTCGTCGGCGATCACCGTGGTCTCGCCGATCACCACGCCGGTGGCGTGGTCGATGAACACCCCCGAGCCGATCCGGGCCGCCGGGTGGATGTCGCAGCCGAACACCTCGGAGATCCGGCTCTGGACGTGCAGCGCCAGGGTCGCCCGGCCCCGGTGCCAGAGCCAGTGGCCGACCCGGTACGCCTCGAGCGCGGCGAGTCCCTTGTAGAACAGGAACGGGTCGAGGTAGCGGCGGCAGGTCGGGTCGCGCTCGCGGATCGCCACGAGGTCGCGCACCGCGTGGGCGCCGGCCTGCGGGTCGGCCTCGAAGGCCGAGAGGCACAGGTCGCGCATCGACAGGCGTGCGAGGTCGCCGTCCCCGAGCCGGTGCGCGAGGCGGTAGGCGAGGGCCTGGGCCAGCGAGCGCTGGTCGAGAATCGTCGCCTGGATGATCCCCGCATAGAGGGGCTCCTCGATCAGGGCCGCCTCGGCCTCGGCGCGCAGGGCGGCCCAGACTTCGGCCTCCGCGGTGCTGCGGCTCGTGATGCGCAGGGGCGGCTGGACCACGGCCATCGTGGCACCCGCGGCGGGCAGGGCAGCGTGATGCATCGGTCGTCGCCGATCACGGCAGGGGGCGGAACGGGCCGGGCCGGCCGCGCTCCAGGGCGTCGTGTCTCTGGACCGTCACGCCCACATTGGCCGGGGCGTCGCCCCGCATCATCGTCCCCGGGGCCATGGTGTCGTCTCCCTCGAATCGGTCGCGGTGGCGGCCCGATTCCGCCGCCGGCGGCGCCGGCGAGAAGTCTCTTCCGGATGCCCCGGTCCGGCGGAGAAGGTTTCGACCGCACGAGCGCGCTGCCGGAGCATTGTTTCGCTAAGTCGTTGTTACAGAATGATATTCAGGCATCGCGCCGGTTTTGGCAAGTCCCAGGAGCCGGCCGTCGCCGACCGGCACCGGCGATCGATCGCGGCCGCGATCCCGGCTTATTTCCGCCGACCCCGTGCTTCTGCTCCGGCTCGCGGCTTCGACGAACAACCTGCGCTGCAAGTCCTCGCCAATTTGGCAGCACATTCTCGGGCCCGGCGTCTACATTGACGGTGTCGACATACAGTCGATGCGGAGCCCGACGGAGGTTTGCCGTGATCACCAACAAGGAACGGTTCGCCCGGATGACTGCGCCGTGTCTGCCGTGTTGCCGCGTCCAAGAGGAGGAGAGCGCACGACATCAGACACGCGAGGCGACCACCGATGCTGACCTATGACACGACCCGGAACACCCGTCCCGACCTGAGCCCCGAACCGGCCGCCGCCCTCGGCCGGGCCCTGTCCCGGAGCGTCCGCTCCCATCCCTCCCACGAACGCGCCGCCCTCGCGAGCGCCCTCGACGACGGCCTGATGCCCGACGAGGTCGCGCAGATCCTCGCCGGCCGCCCGGTGGCCGAGGCCTTCCCGATCCGCTGGGGCGAGAGCCCGGAAGCCTACGCGTCCCGGGCCGTGTCCGAGATGTTCGTCGCCTACCTCCAGTAGGCGCGTCGCTGCCGGCCGCGCCGGCCTCTCCGACCACGAACGATGGAAACCTGCCATGTCGGTCTTCCCCCGCGGGTGGAGGCGCCGGACGGGGACGGCCGCCTGCGCGCTCGCCCTGGCGCTCGCCCTGGCGCTCGGTGCCGCCGGCCCGGCCGCGGCCGGACACCCGCCGAAGGGCCGCGGCGCGGCCGGCGTGCCGGACGTCCCGGCCCGGCTCACGGTCGGGCCGGGCGGACGGGACCTGAGGCTCGCGGGCGATCTCGCGGCCGGGGTCGCCGCGCGGGTCCGGGCCATCCTCGCCGCGCACCCGCGGATCGCCCGGATCCATCTCACGAGCGACGGCGGCCTCGTGGAGGAGGGGGCGGCGATCGGGGCGCTCGTGGCGGCCCGCGGCCTCGCCACCTACGTCCCCGACGCCTGCGCCTCGGCCTGCACGCTGATCTTCGTCCGCGGCCGGACGCGCTACCTCGCGGCCGGCGGGCGGCTCGGCTTCCACGCCCCCTACGAGATCGGGGCGCGGGGCCGGATGCGCCCGGTGGATTCCGCGCCGGAGCGGGCGGCCTACCGGGCCGCCGGCCTGCCGGCGGCCTTCGTGACGCGGGCGCTGGCGGTGCCCCCGGCCGGGATCTGGATCCCGACGGACGGGGAGCTGCGCGCGGCCGGCATCGTCACCGAGGTCGTCGGACCGGACCGCTTCCCCGATTCCACCCTGGACGCGGATCCGAGCGCGGCCGGGGCGCGGGCCGCGATCCTGCGGAACCTGCCGATCCTGCGCCAGGCCGAGGCGGCGGGGCTCGACCCGATCGCCCGGTGGTACCGGGACGGCTCCGCCTCCGGCCAGCCGGAGGCGGAGGCCGCCGCGGGGCTGAGGCGGATGGCCGCCGGCTACCTGCAGCGGCGCTTCCGGGCGGCCGACGACGCCGTCGTCCGCGCCCTGGGCCAGCGGATCCTGGCGACGCTGGAGCGGGCCGGCGCGGGGGACGCGGCGGCCTGCGGCCTCCTCGCGGCCGGCGACCTCGTGGCGCTCGACGCGCGGCTGCGGGCCGAGCGGCCCGCGTCGCACGGGCTCGCCCCGCTCCTCGCCCGGACACGGGCCGCGCGGCCGGACGGGGCGGCCGCGCCCGCCGCGGACCCGGGCACCGCGCGGTCGATGGCCGCAGCGGCGGCCCCCTCGGGCGACTGCGCCGCCCGGATCGCCGCGACGCGGCGCGCCCTCGACCTTCCGGCCCGCGAATCGGCCGCCGCGCTGCGGGCCCTGTTCCTCGCGGAGCCGCAGCGGATCCTGGCGAGCCGCGACGGGCCGTAGCGGCCCGCCGACCCTCGACACGCCGCGCCGGCGCCTATCTTCGCACCCGCGGCACGCCCCGGACGGGCGCCGGCCGCGGGGAGACGGGGGTTCGACGGATGCCGGATTATCGCCTGCGCGGGGCGGTCCGTGGCGAGGATGGCGAGATCGGCGCACCGCGCGTCGACGAGGTGCTCACGGCCGCGGACGCGAAGGAGGCGGTGCGCCTCGCCAACAGCCGCTCGCTGACGATCGAGGACGACGCGGTGAACGCCCTGTGGCTGGTCGACGCCCACGGTACCCTGCGCCGGGCCGACCGGGACTCCTGACGCGAGGCCTGACGCGGGCCGGCACCGTCAGCCCGATGCGCGGCGGCCCGTCTCCGGCAGCGCGGCGGCCCCGGCATCGTCGGCGCCCCCGAGATACAGGGACCGGACGTCGTCCCGCGCCCGCAGGGACGCGGCGGTGCCGGCCAGCGCGCTGCGCCCGTTCTCCAGCACCACGGCGTGGTGGGCGTGGCGCAGGGCGAGGCGGACGTTCTGCTCGGCCACCAGCAGGGTCAGACCCTCGGCGCGGTTCAGGCCGGCGAGCACCCGGTAGATCTCCTCGACCACGCGGGGGGCGAGCCCCATGGACGGCTCGTCGAGGACGAGCAGCCGGGGCCGCCCCATCAGCGCCCGGCCGATCGCCGCCATCTGCTGCTCGCCGCCCGAGAGCAGGCCGGCGGCGACGCCCCGCTTCGCGGCGAGCCGCGGGAACAGGCCGTAAACCCGGTCCAGATCGGCGCGCACGCCGCCGCGGCCCGTACCGCCCCCGAGGCCGCCCGCCACGAGGTTCTCCTGGACGCTCAGGCTCCGGAAGCAGTGGCGCCCCTCCAGCACGCCCACGAGCCCGGCGCGGACGAGGACGTCGGTCCGGGTCCGCGTCACGTCGCGCCCGTCATAGGCGAGGCGCCCGGCCGTGACCCGGCCGCGCAGGGCCGGCAGCAGGTTCGACACCGCCCGCAGCAGGGTCGTCTTGCCGGCGCCGTTGGCGCCGACCAGGGCGACGATCTCCCCCGCCCGGACCGCGAGGTCGACGCCGTGCAGGGCGTGCACCGCCCCGCCGTAGACGACCTCCAGGGCCTCGACCTGCAGGAGGGGCGGCGCGGCACTCACCGGGCCGCCGCGGCGGCCTGCTTGCCGGCCGCGTCCGCGGCCTCCTCCGCCGCGCAGTCGCGCGGGGTGATGCCGCGCTCCTTGGCGTAGGCGGTCGCGGAGGCCTCGATGAGCGGGCGCAGGCTCGCCCAGTCGGGGGCGATCCAGTCGGACACCACGGTCCACTTCGCCCCGTCCCATTGCTGGAAGGTGACGCGGCCCTCGCCCTCGTGGTTGGCGCAGGTGACGTTGATCGAGTGGAACAGGCCCTTGGCGCCGAGCGCCGCCACCCGGGCCTCGTCGAGGCGCAGGTGCTCGAAGCCCCAGCGCACCTCGTCGCCGGTGAGCGTCCGCTGGCCGAACCGCGCTTGCGCGATCCGCACCGCCTCGACGTTGAGGATGCCGTTCAGCACCCCGAGATTGTGGTAGACGCTGCCGATCCGCTTCCGGTCGGCGAGGTTGCCGTTGCCGGCCGCGTAGACCCTGCCGACGACCTCCTGGATCACCGGGTAGGCGGTGCCCGAGGCCTGGGTCGTGATGGCGACGTAGCCCTTGGCGGCGTCGCCCGCCGGGATCACGTCCTCCTCCGAGTTCGACCAGACATTGCCGACGATGCGGTCGGCCGGGAAGCCGGTCTTCTGGGCGGTCTTCAGGGCCACCGGGTTCATCACGCCCCAGCCGCGCAGCACCACGAAGTCGGGCCTCAGGCGCCGGATCGTGAGCCACTGCGACTGCTGCTCGTTGCCGGGATGGGGCACCTCGATCTGCGCGACGGTGAAGCCGTACCGCTCGGCGAGCCGCGCGTAGATCGGGATCGTCTCCTTGCCGTAGGGCGAGCCGTGGTAGAGCACCGCGACGGTCTTGCCCTTCAGCTTGTCGAGGCCGCCCGCGCGGGTGCCGAGATACTGGATGATGCCGCTCGTCTCGCTGTAGGGGTTGAGCAGCAGCGGGAACACGTAGGGGAAGACGCGCCCGTCGGTTGAATCGGTCCGGCCGTGGTTGATCGTGATCAGCGGCACCTTGTCGGCGGTGATGCGGTCGATCATCGCGTAGGCGATGCCCACCGAGAGCGGGTTCCAGGCGGCGATGCCGGGCCGGGACTTCAGCCGCTCGTAGACCTCGACGCCGCGCTCGACCTCGTACTGGGTCTCGCCCTCGCTCCAGGTGAGCTTGACGCCGTTCACCCCGCCGTCGCGGGCGTTGATCAGGTTGAGATAGTCGATGAAGCCGCCGAAGAAGCCGGTCCCGCCGGCCGCGTAGGGGCCGACCCGGTAGCTCTGGAGCGGGAAATACTGCTCGTCGGCCCAAGCGGCCCGGGGGGCCGCGCCGGCGAGCGCGACGGTGCCGGCGAGGAGCGCGGCGCGGAGACGAGGCGTCAGGGGCATGGTCGTCCTGGGGTTGGTCGGGCGGGGAGGGGATCAGGCCGCGCGGCGGCCGAGGCGGCGGCCCGCCCGGTCGAGGAGGGCGGCGAGGCCGGCGGGCTCGCGGATCAGCACGGCGACGATCAGGGCGCCGAGCACGACGCGCTGGACCATCTCCAGGGTGCCGGAATCGAACCCGTCGCCGAGCAGCGCCGCGCCGAGGCGAGACAGGAGCAGGGGCAGCACCACGATGAAGCCCGCGCCCAGGAAGGCGCCGCGCAGGGTGCCGAGGCCGCCGATGATCACGATGAACAGGATCTGGAAGGAGCGGTCGAGGTTGAACCCCGCCGGCTCGACGGTGCGCAGATACGCGAAGGCCCAGAGCGCCCCGGCGATCCCGATCACGAAGGACGAGGCCGCGAAGGCCAGGAGCTTGGTCCGGGCGACCCGCACGCCGACGAGGCGGGCGGCAGTCTCGTTGTCGCGGATCGCCACGAGGTTCCGGCCCGTGGGCGAGGTCACGAGCCTCCACGCGACGAAGGTCAGCAGCGTGACCACCGTGAGCGTGACCAGGTAGCGGCCGCGCGGGTCGTCGAAGGACAGGCCTGCCACCGCCAGCCGGGGGGCGGTGACGATGCCCGATGGGCTGTCGTCGGAGATCCAGCCGATCCGGTTCAGCGCCCAGGCTACGAAGAACTGCACGGCGAGCGTCGAGACCGCGAGGTAGAAGCCCCGCAGGCGCAGGGCCGGCAGCCCCGCCACCAGCCCGGCGAGCGCCGCCACGAGGCCGGCGAGCAGGAGCGACGCCGGGAGCGGCAGGCCGGGCAGGCGCAGCGACAGGTTGAAGGCCGCGTAGGCCCCGACCGCCATGAAGGCGGCCGAGCCCAGGGAGAGCAGCCCGGCATAGCCGGTGAGCAGGTTGAGCCCGAGGCCGGCCAGCGCCAGGGCCAGGAACGGCGTCAGCAGCGCCTCGAACAGGTAGCTCGTGCCGGTGAGCGGAAGGATCCCGTAGGCGAGGACCAGCAGGGCGCCGAGGCCGAGGGTCCCGGTGGGCAGGTGCGGGCGCGGCACGGCGCGGGGGAGGGCCACCACGGCGGCTCAGACCCGCTCGACGGCGCGCAGGCCGAGCAGGCCCGACGGCCGGACCAGCAGGAAGCCCAGGGCCGCCACGTAGGCGATCCAGCCCTCGATGCCGCCGCCGATGACCGGCCCGAGATAGACCTCGGACAGCTTCTCCGCCGCGCCGACGATCAGCCCGGCCACGATCGCCCCGGCGACGGAGTCGAAGCCGCCGAGCACGAGCACCGGCAGCGCCTTCAGCACCACCAGCGACAGGGAGAACTGCACGCCGAGCCGCGCCCCCCAGAGCAGCCCCGCCACCAGCGCGACGATCCCGGCGGCGATCCAGACCGCCGACCAGATCCGGGGCAGGCGCAGGCCGGTGTTGAGGGCGGCGAGCGGATCGTCCGCCACCGCCCGGAAGGCGAGGCCGGTGCGGGTGTAGCGGAAGAAGGCGGCGAGGACCGCCACCATCAGGCCCGCCACCGCGGCGGCGAACAGGTCGAACCGGCTGACCAGCACGCCGCCGAGATCGATCGGCGTGTCGTCGATGCCGAGGTCGAGGCCGTGGACCTGGGTGCCCCAGGCGAGCTGGGCCGCGCCCTCGATCACGTAGGCGACGCCCAGCGTCGCCATGAACAGGGTGATGGGCGGCTGGTTGACGAGCGGCCGCAGCACCAGGCGCTCCACGCCGAGACCGACCACCACCATCGCGGCGAGCGTCGCGGCCAGGGCCGCCGGGACGGGCAGGCCGCGCTCGGTCAGGCTCACGAAGGTGAGGGCGGCGAACAGCACCATCGCGCCCTGCGCGAAGTTGAGCACGCCCGAGGTCTTGTAGATCAGCACGAAGCCGATCGCCACGAGGGCGTACATGACGCCCGACAGGAGGCCGCCGACGACGACCTCGATCAGGAAGGCGAGATCCGGGCTCATGCGGCGGCCGCGTCCCCGTCTTCGGCCGCGTCTCCATCCGCGGCGGGATCAGCGGCGGCATCCGCCTCCCCGTCCGCGAGCCCCAGATAGGCCGCGATGACCGCCGGGTCCGCCCGCACCTCCGCGGGCGTGCCGGTGGCGATGCGGCGGCCGTGATCGAGCACGGTCACCCGGTCGGAGAGGCGCATGACGACGCCGATATCGTGCTCGATCAGGACGATCGCGGCCCCGGACCGATCCCGCGCCGCCCGGATGAAGCCGGTCATCTCGGCCTTCTCGGTCGCCGTCATGCCGGCCATCGGCTCGTCGAGGAGCAGGAGCCGCGGCCCGGCCACCAGGGCCCGGCCGAGCTCGACCCGCTTCTGGAGTCCGTAGGGGAGGCTGCCGGCGGGGCGGTCGGCCACCGCCGCGAGGCCGAGGCGTCCGATCACCGCCTCGGCGGCGGCGCGGTGGGCGCGCGCCTCCCGCCGGGCGGAGGGCAGGCCCAGGATCTGGGCCGCGGGCCCGGCGCGCCGCGCGGCCGAGAGCCCCGCGAGGACGTTGTCGCGCACGCTCAGGCCCGCGAACAGGGCGAGGTTCTGGAAGGTCCGGGCGACGCCCAGCGCGGCGAGCCGCCCGGCCGGCACCCGGGCGAAGCTCTCCGCGCCGAGCCGCACCCGCCCGGCCCGCGGTGCGTAGAGGCCGGTGATCGCGTTGATCAGCGAGGATTTGCCGGCGCCGTTCGGCCCGATCACGGCGTGGATCTCGCCGGCCCCGACCGCGAGGTCGATCTCCGCGAAGGCGACGGTGCCGCCGAAGGCGAGGGACAGCCCCTCGACCGACAGGACCGCGTCCGCCCGGTCCCGGTGCGGGCCGCCGCCGGGGCCTGCCGCCGGGCGGCCGGCGGGCCGGGGGAGGGGGCCTCGCCCGTCCCGGACCGGGCGGACGAGGCGCAGCGCAGGCTGCATGGGCAGGAATCCGTCCACGATAGGCCGTCCGCTGCGGCGCGAACCGGCGGAACCCGTTGAGAGAAGGCGAGGAACAGGACGACGACGTGTCCCGAGCCGATATTCCGGCATTCCCGCCCGTCAAATCGTGCTCCGCCGGGTCCACGAAGTCAAAAGCACAGTCTTTTCAATTTCGACACGACGCGCGAACATTCTCCCTCCGGGAGAGGCCGGCGCGGGATCACTGCTCTAGTCCTGACGACGGGCCGCCCGAACCGCCGAGATCTTGCCGCCTCGCGACGGTGACGGGCCCGGATCCGGGCGATTCGGCCGGGTGGGGCGGGCGGAAAGACACCTTACGGTAGCACAAACTAATCTGCATAAGTATTCATGGCTTGAAACAAAATGTAGGTTCGCGCCCCCACGCCGTCGTGGAGACGCCGCCATGCCAAACCCGCTCGTGCACAAGCTAAATTGCTATGTCGGGCTCTCCGAAGACGACCGGATGTGCTTGGCCGACGCCATGAGCCCGAGCCGCATGGTCGCCGCGCGCACCGACATCATCCACGAGGGCGACGATCCGCGCGCGATCAACGTGATCCTCGAGGGCTGGGCCTGCCGGTACCGGCAGTTCGCCAACGGGCGCCGCCAGATCGTCTCGCTCCTGCTCCCGGGCGACCCGTGCGACCCGCACATCTTCCTCCTCGACGAGATGGATCACGCGATCGGCGCGATCACGCCCGTGCTTCTTGGCCAGATCTCCGGCCCCGCGATGCGGGACGTGATCGCCCGCAGCCCGCGGCTCGACATGGCCTTCCATCGCGAGGCCCTGGCCACCGCGGCGATCCAGCGCGAGTGGACGGTCAGCCTCGGCAGCCGCACCGGGATCGAGCGCCTCGCCCACCTGTTCTGCGAGGTGCACGCGCGCCTGGCGGCCATCGGCCTGAGCGACGGGAATACCTGCGCGATGCCGATGACGCAGAACGATCTCGGCGACGCGATGGGGCAGACCAGCGTGCACATCAACCGCACGCTCCAGGAACTGCGCGGCATGGGGCTGATCACCCTGCGCAGCCGGCGCCTGACGATCCACGATCCGACCGCGCTCGCCCGGCTCGCGCATTTCGACACCGCGTACCTCCATCTCACCGAGGCCGGCCACGCCGCCGCGCGCTGAACCCTGCCCGCCCCGCGGTGATTGAGCCAGGTTGAACACATCCGGAGTGGCCCGGCATGACAGACCCTCGCGATCCGGCGGAGCGACTCGCGGCCCTCGAGGCCGACAACGCGCGCCTGCGCCGGCTGCTCGACGCGGCGGGGCTCCCGGACGGCCTGCGCCACGGCATGCGCAACACGATGGCGATGATGCGCACCGTCATGCACCGCTCCGCCGAGAGCGCCGCGGATGTCGAGAGCTACGTGGCGCATCTCGACGGCCGGTTCGGGGCGATCATGCGCGTGCAGGCCGCCACGGACGCGTTCGGCGACGCGGACCTGCACACGCTGATCTCGGACGAGCTGATGTTCCACCTCGCCCGCGAGGGCGAGCAGGCCAGCCTCGCGGGCCCGCGGGTGCGCCTCCGCCCCAAGGTCGCCCAGGTCGTCGCGCTGGCCCTGCACGAACTGGCGAGCAACGCGGTGGAGCACGGATCCCTGGCGCTCCCCCAGGGCCGGATCCGCGCCGCGTGGCGGGTGACGGACGCGGAGGCCGGACCGCCCGTCCTCAGCCTCGACTGGGCCGAGACCGGCGGCAGCGGTGTCCAGGCCTCCGGACGGCGCGGCTTCGGCACGGACGTGCTGACGGAGATGCTGGCCTACGATCTCGGCGCGGCGGTCGACCTGCGCTACGAGCCGGACGGGCTGCGCTGCGCGATCCGCGTGCCGCTCACGGCCCAGATCGGGCGCCGCGTGGCCGAGGATCCCGAGACGGACTGGGACGGCGACGGCCGGTGAGGCTCACGATCTCGAGGCCGCCCGCACCTGCCCGGTCATCTGCGGCAGCGCGCCGAGCGCCTCCACGGCCGGGTTCGGGCCGGGCAGGAGCAGGTAGTCGGGCGTGAACCCGGAAAACTCCCGCAGACGCTCGAGATTCGGCACGCGCACGCTCTTGCGCCCGCTCTCGATCAGGCCGGCCCTGCGCAGATCGGAGAGGACGCGCGAGAGGTGGACGTTCGAGAGCCCCGCCGTGTCGGCCAGTTCGGACTGCGCCAGCGGCAGGCGGTAATCGGGCTCCAGGCCGAGGCCGACGGCGTTCAGGCGCGCGAAGAGCTCGCAGATGATGTGGGCGACCTGCCTGTCGGCGGACCGGCGCCCCACCCCGACGAGCCATTCCTGCAGGACGGCCTCGTCGACCAGGATCGACCACCAGAGGGCGCGGTAGATGTTGGGCCGGAGGGCGGCGAGTTCCTTGATCGTCCGGTAGGGGACCGAGGCGACGGTGCAGGGCGTCAGCGTCGCCACGGAATGGATCGCCCGGTTGAGCAGGGACGCGTGCAGGTCGCAGCCGTCGCCGGGCACGAGGTAGGCGAGGATCGAGCGCCCCCCGTCGGGCACCAGCTTGTAGCGGCAGGCGAACCCGTCGAGGATCACGTAGGCGGCGTCGGGCCGCACGCCTTCCGAGACCAGGTCGCGGCCCGCCTCGACCTGCGCGACATCGCTGGTCGCCGCTGCCAGGGCGGCCACGTCGCCCTCGTCCAGGTTCGCGCGCAGGGCCAGCTTCCGAAGGAAGGGGTTCAAGGGATCTCCCGGACATCCTGCCCCGCGCGCGGAGCTGCCTCTGCGTAAACGCGTGACGGCTTATCCTTACTCCGCGAACGCATCAAATGATCGCCACGCCCGGATGCGGCTCTCGGCGCGATCGGACCGGGGCCGCCTCCCGGCATCGGCCGCGAAAGTCGCGACAAGTCGCGCCGCGTCGTGCCCGTCGGGGCATGGGGCCGGGTCGGCGTATCAGGAGAGCGGCAGCGTGCGCAGGACGGTGCCGTTCGCGTCATGGATCTCCATCCGCCAGCCCGCCGCGGCGTCCGGCAGCTCGCCGGCCTTCCGGAACTCCTCGATCAGCACCAGCGCCTCCGCCTCCGCGCGCGCGACCGACGCGGCGAGGACGCCGGTCTCGTCCTCGATCGTCTCGCCGTCGCTCCTCAGGCGGAAATAGTAGCGCTCTGCCATGACAGCCTTCAGCCCAGGACCCCCTCCCGCCCCGGCGGACGGACGCCGCCCGCCCCGCGGGCTGAGGTAAGTGGCATCGATCCGCATCCGTTCAACGTGCTGGCGAGATTGCGGTCGCCGGTGCCCATCGCTTGGTCCGCCTGCCCCCGACGTGCCCCCTCGACGCCGCAGGACGCGGCACGGCGTTGCCGCTCCGGCGGGCGAAACGCCGTCCTTCTGGGCGCCGGCGCGCCCCGAGCAGCCTCCCGGCGCGCCATGCCTAAATAATTGGCACACGATTTGCGAAGCCCGCCCCGTCGCGAGGAAGACGACGCAGGGGACCGCCATGAAGGCATTTGGAACTTGGGCCTCGGCCGCCGCGCTGGCCGCCGGGCTGGCGATGGGCACGCTGGGAGCGGGCGCCGCCCGGGCGCAGGAGACCATCAAGGTCGGGATCCTGCACTCGCTGTCGGGCACGATGGCGATCTCGGAGACCACCCTCAAGGACGCGATGCTGATGCTCATCGCCGAGCAGAACGCCAAGGGCGGCGTGCTGGGCAAGAAGCTGGAGCCGGTGGTGGTCGATCCGGCCTCGAACTGGCCGCTCTTCGCCGAGAAGGCTCGCGAGCTGATCAGCAAGGACAAGGTCGCGGCCGTGTTCGGCTGCTGGACCAGCGTGTCGCGCAAGTCCGTGCTGCCGGTCTTCAAGGAGCTCGACAACATCCTGTTCTACCCCGTCCAGTACGAGGGCGAGGAGAGCGAGCGGAACGTGTTCTACACCGGCGCCGCCCCGAACCAGCAGGCGATCCCGGCGGTGGATTACCTGATGTCGGAGGATGGCGGCGGCGCCAAGCGCTGGGTGCTGGAGGGGACCGACTACGTCTACCCGCGCACCACCAACAAGATCCTCGAAGCCTACCTCAAGTCCAAGGGGGTCAAGGACGAGGACATCATGATCAACTACACGCCGTTCGGCTTCTCGGACTGGCAGACGGAGGTGTCGAAGATCAAGGCGTTCGGCTCGGCCGGCAAGAAGACCGCCGTGGTCTCGACCATCAACGGCGACGCCAACGTGCCGTTCTACAAGGAGCTCGGCAACCAGGGCATCAAGGCCACCGACATCCCGGTCGTCGCCTTCTCGGTAGGCGAGGAGGAGCTCGCCGGCATCGACGCCAAGCCGCTGGTCGGCCACCTCGCCGCCTGGAACTACTTCGAGTCGATCAAGACGCCGGAGAACGAGGCCTTCATCAAGAAGTGGCAGGCGTTCAAGAAGAACCCCAAGGCCGTCACCAACGACCCGATGGAGGCCCACTACATCGGCTTCAACATGTGGGTGAAGGCGGTCGAGAAGGCCGGCACCACCGACCCCGACAAGGTGATCGACGCGCTGCCGGGCATCGAGCAGAAGAACCTCACCGGCGGCACCGCGAAGATGCTGCCGAACCACCACATCACCAAGCCGGTCTTCATCGGCGAGATCGAGGCGAACGGCCAGTTCGACGTGGTCTGGAAGACCGAGGGCCTGATCCCCGGCGAGGCGTGGTCGAAGCAGCTCGAGGGCTCGAAGGACCTCGAGGCCGACTGGGTCAAGCTCAAGTGCGGCAACTACAACACCAAGACCAAGTCCTGCGGCGGCGCGTAAGCCCTGCACCCCCTCTCCCCGCGAGCGGGGAGAGGGGACACGCGCCTCACCCGTGTGGGGCGCACCGCTCCTGGCTCGCAGAACGGCCCCGATGCTCCGTCTCCTGACCCTCCTGTTCCTGATGCTGGCCGCCCCGGCGCTCGCGCAGGCGCCCGACCCCTACGGCCAGCTCGCCGGCGACGGCTACGCCGAGATCGAGGCCGGCGTCTCCGGCCTCGCCGCCTCTGGCGACCCGCGCGCCGACGCAATCCTCTCGGCCCTGTCGGACGGCCGCCTGCTGGTGGGCCCGGACAAGACCCTGCTCATCCGGCAGGGCGGCGCCGTCGTGGACGCGAGGACCGGCGCCCCGGCCGCCGACAGCCCCGACCTCAAGCCGGTGCGGGCCAACAACCGCGTCCGCCGGGCGATCGAGGCCGCCCGCGGGCAGCTCGACCTCGCGAGCCCCGACCCGGCCCGGCGCCGGGCCGCCGCCGACGCGGTGTTCAAGGCGCGGGACGCGGCCGCGCTGCCGGCCCTCGACGCGGCGCTCGCCCGCGAGACCAGTCCGGGCGTCCGGCAGGCGCTCACCGAGGCCCGCGCCGCCGTGCTGCTCGCGAGGCCCCGCACCGCGGAACCCGACCGGATTGCCGCGATTCCAGCCATCCAGGCCCGGGGCGATGGCGACGCGATGGGCATCCTGCGCGGTCTCGCGGCGGATCCGAGCGAGGCCGTGCGCGCCGCCGCCGCCCGCGGCATCGCGGCGATCGAGACGCGGCTCGCGATTATCGGCGCCCTCCAGAACGTCTGGTACGGCATCTCGCTCGGCTCGGTCCTGCTGCTCGCCGCCATCGGGCTCGCCATCACCTTCGGGGTGATGGGCGTGATCAACATGGCCCACGGCGAGATGGTGATGCTCGGCGCCTACACGACCTACCTCGTGCAGGAGCTGATCCGCACCAAGGCGCCCGTCCTGTTCGGCTGGTCGCTGGCGATCAGCATCCCCTGCGCGTTCCTGGTCGCCGGCCTCGTCGGGGTGCTGATCGAGCGGTTCATCATCCGCTTCCTGTACGGGCGCCCGCTCGAGACGCTGCTCGCCACCTTCGGGGTCAGCCTCGCGCTGCAGCAGGGCGTGCGCTCGATCTTCGGCCCGACCAACCGCGAGGTCGGCGCCCCCGCCTTCATGAGCGGCGCCTTCGACTTCTACGGCCTGTCGATCACCTGGGGCCGGATGTGGATCATCGTGTTCGCGTTCGCCGTGTTCCTGGGCCTCCTGTTCGTGCTGCGGAAGACGTCCTTCGGCCTGAAGACCCGGGCGGTCACCCAGAACCGCCGCATGGCCGCCGCGATGGGCATCCGCACCCCCTACGTCGACGCCCTGACCTTCGGGCTCGGCTCCGGCATCGCGGGGATCGCGGGCGTCGCCCTCTCGCAGATCGACAACGTGTCGCCCAATCTCGGCCAGGGCTACATCATCGACTCGTTCCTCGTGGTGGTGTTCGGCGGCGTCGGCAACCTCTGGGGGACGCTGGTGGCGGCGCTGACGCTCGGCGTCGTGAACAAGCTCGCCGAGCCGTATATCGGCGCGGTGCTCGCCAAGATCGGCCTCCTGATCTTCATCATCCTGTTCATCCAGAAGCGCCCGCGCGGCCTGTTCGCGCTCAAGGGCCGGGCGGTGGAATCGTGAGCCCCATGCCGCCTCGCACCCCCCTCATCGACCTGAAGGGCTGGATCTTCCTCGCCGTCCTGGCCGCCTTCTGCCTCGCCGTGCCGGTGCTGAATCTCGCGGTGCCGGAGGGCTCCGGCCTGCACCTGCCGACCTACCTCGTCTCGCTCTTCGGAAAATACCTCGCCTACGCGCTGCTCGCGGTCAGCCTCGACCTCGTCTGGGGCTATTGCGGCATCCTCTCGCTCGGCCACGGCGCGTTCTTCGCCCTCGGCGGCTACGCGATGGGCATGTACCTGATGCGCCAGATCGGCGCCCGGGGCGTCTACGGCAACCCGGTCCTGCCCGACTTCATGGTGTTCCTGAATTACAAGGCGCTGCCCTGGTACTGGTACGGCTTCGACCACTTCGCCTTCGCGGCCCTGATGGTGCTGCTGGTGCCGGGCCTGCTGGCCTTCGTGTTCGGCTGGCTCGCCTTCCGGTCGCGGGTGACCGGCGTCTATCTGTCGATCATCACCCAGGCGCTGACCTACGCGCTGATGCTCGCCTTCTTCCGCAACGACATGGGGCTCGGCGGCAACAACGGGCTGACCGACTTCAAGGATCTCCTGGGCGTCTCCGTCCAGTCCCAGAATTTCCGCGTCGGCATCTTCGTGGCCACCGGAATCGCGCTGGCTTTGGGCTACCTGATCGCCCGGGTCATGACGGTCTCGGCCTACGGCAAGATCCTGATCGCCGTGCGCGACGCCGAGAGCCGCACGCGCTTCCTCGGCTACCGGCCGGAGCACTTCAAGACGCTGGCCTTCACGGTCTCGGCCATGATGGCGGGCGTCGCCGGCGCCCTCTACGTGCCGCAGGTCGGCATCATCAATCCGGGGGAGTTCGCGCCCACCAACTCCATCGAGACGGTCATCTGGGTGGCGGTGGGCGGTCGCGGCACGCTGGTCGGCGCGGCGCTCGGCGCCGTGCTGGTCAACTACGCCAAGACCGTGCTCACCGGCGCGATGCCGGACGCGTGGCTGTTCGCACTCGGCGGCCTGTTCGTGTTCGTGACGCTGTTCCTGCCGCGCGGCCTCGTCGGCACCGCGATCGAGCGGTTCGGCTCCCGGCGCGCCGCCGCCAAGCTGCCGCCGGAGCCCGCCATCGCCCCGAAACTCGCCGAAGAAGGGCAGGGCTCGTGAGCACCGACCTCCTCGAACCGCCGGATGCCGCTGCCCGCGGCCCCGCCAACCGGAAGCGCGAGACGGACGCGCTCCTCTACCTCGACGACCTGCGGGTGACCTTCGACGGCTACAAGGCCCTGCGCGGCCTGTCGCTGACCCTGGCCCGCGGCGAGTTGCGGGCGATCATCGGCCCGAACGGCGCCGGCAAGACCACCATGATGGACTGCATCACCGGCAAGACGCGGCCGGACAGCGGCATCGCGCTGTTCGACGGCACCCACGACCTGCTCAGGAGCGACGAGCCGGCGATCGCCGACCTCGGCATCGGCCGCAAGTTCCAGAAGCCCACCGTGTTCGAGAGCCACACGGTCGCCGACAACATCCTGCTCGCCCTCAAAGGTCCGCGCGCCGCCTTCGCGTCCCTGTTCGGCTGGCGCAACCGGGTGGAGGCCGCGCGGATCGATTCGCTGCTGGAGACCGTCGGCCTGCTGGCCCACCGGGGCCGCCCGGCGGCCGATCTCAGCCACGGCCAGAAGCAGTGGCTGGAGATCGGCATGCTGCTCGCGCAGGACCCCAAGCTCCTGCTGGTCGACGAGCCGGTGGCCGGCATGACCGACGCCGAGACCGCCGAGACCGCCCGCCTGCTGCGCCGCATCGCCGGCGAGCACGCCGTGCTGGTGGTCGAGCACGACATGCACTTCGTCCGGGACCTCGGCTGCCGGGTCACCTGCCTGCACGAGGGCGCGGTGCTGGCCGAGGGCTCGATCGACGCCGTCTCGGCCGACCCCCGGGTCGTCGAGGTGTATCTGGGACGATGACCATGCTCTCCGTCGACGGCATCGACCTCTATTACGGCGCCGCGCAGGCGCTCCGCGGCGTCTCGCTGACGGCCGAGGCCGGGCGGGTCACCACGGTCCTGGGCCGCAACGGCGTCGGCAAGACCTCGCTGCTGCGGGCGATCGTCGGCCAGCAGCCGGTGCGCTCCGGCGCGATCCGTCTCGACGGCCGCCCGATCCAGGGCCTCGCGCCCTACGACCGGGCGCGCGCCGGGATCGCCTTCGTGCCCCAGGGCCGCGAGATCTTCCCGCTGCTCACCGTCAAGGAGAACCTGGAGACCGGCTTCGCGCCGCTCAGGCGCCGCGACCGCCATATCCCGGGGGAGATCTACGACCTGTTCCCGGTGCTCAAGGACATGCTGCACCGGCGCGGCGGCGACCTCTCGGGCGGCCAGCAGCAGCAGCTCGCCATCGGCCGGGCGCTGGTGACGCGGCCGAAGCTCCTCGTGCTCGACGAGCCCACCGAGGGCATCCAGCCCTCGATCATCAAGGATATCGGCCGGGCGATCACCTACCTGCGCGGCAAGGGCGAGATGGGGATCGTGCTGGTCGAGCAGTATTTCGAGTGGGCCCGCGACCTCTGCGATTCCTACGCGGTGATGGATCGCGGGCAGGTGGTGCTGGCCGGCCCCCGGGCCGGGATGGTCGAGGCCGACGTGCTCCGCTGGATGTCCGTCTAGCGGGCCCGCCGCACGTCCCGCCGCACGTCCCGCCAGCGCCGGGCCCGGGAATACCGCACTTCGATCCGGATATCGGGACGGATAATCAACAATCGGAGCGCGGCCGGGGCCGACATCGACCGCCAAATCTGTGCACACGGCCTCGGTTGGCCAATGTTAAAACACAATTCAGGTCCGCCATGGGGCACAACCAAGGGGGGGGCCCATGACGATCCTGGATCCGATCACCGGCGAGCTGGTCACCATCGCCGTTCCGCGGCCGCGGCCGCAGGCCGGCCCGCGCTGACGGGCGGCGCGCTGTCATGACGAACGCGACCGATCGAAGGGCCGGCCGCCGCGGCGTCCGCGGCGGCCGTGCCCAGGTCCGGACGGTACCGCCGGGCCTGCTGCTGGCCGGCGGCGTGGGGGCGAACGCCCCGCTGACGGCCGTCGACCTGATCGCCCAGGCCCGCGCGGCCCGGCGGGAGGCCGAGGCCCGCGACGGCGCGGACCGCGCGGAGCAGGGCTGACGCGGCGACCGGGGCCGCCGAGCCGGCCGCCCGCCTCTTGAGATCACCCGCGCGGGATGGTCAGAAGGCCGGCAGTCTCGCGGCAGCCGGCGGGTGAGTCATGAAGTTCGGTGTCCTGATCCTGGCCGGCGCCTGCGGCGTCCTCGTCGGGATCGTCATCGGATACGTCGCGGGAACGCGCCTCGGCCAAGCCTTCGCGCAATTGCCGGTGACGGACCGCTCCCCCGCCGCGCAGGCGCTCCGGATCGTGGACCGCATCGCGACCGAGCACGGCCTCGCGCGGGACGCGCTGCTCCGGGCGATGCTCGACCAGCAGGGCGGCCGGACGGGGACCGCGCGTCCCGGCGAGGAGCCGGGCAGGGAGCCGGGCAGGGCCCCGGACGAGCCGGCCCGGTAGGGCGCCGACCGCGCCTCAGGCGGCCGGCGCCGGCCGGGGGCGCAGCCGGAGGCTCGCGGCGGTGAGCACGGAGCGCAGCTCGGCCGGCCGGACCGGTTTCGAGAGGATCGGGATGTCCGGCGCCCCCAGATCCTCGCGCACGCGCGCCTCGTCGTGGCCGCTCATCACCACCGCCGGCAGCGGGCGGCCGGCGAGCCTCCGGACCGCCGCGATGCAGTCCGTCCCCGTGACGCCGTTCCCGAGCTCGAAATCGGTGATGAGGAGGTCGATCTCCGGCACGGCGTCGGGGATCCCGGTCTCGGGCCGGACGCGGCAGCCCCATTTCTCCAGCAGGCTGGCGGTCGCCCGCAGCACGGCAGCGTCGTCCTCCACCAGCAGCACGCGCAGGCCGCCGATCGTCGCCGGCGGGTCGAGCCGGGCGGGGAGGGCCGCGGGCTGCGGGGCCCGGGCGAGGGGCAGGTCACCGATCGTCACGCAGGTCCCGCGCCCCGGCACCGAGCGCAGCGTCACCGTCAGGTCCAGGAGCGTGCCGAGCCGCCGGACGATCGGCAGGCCGAGGCCCACCCCCTCGACGTCCCGGTCGCCGCGGCGGCGGACTTGGTAGAACTCGTCGAAGACCCGCTCCTGATGCGCGACCGGGATCCCGGGGCCGCGATCGTAGACCTGGATGGCGAGCCGGTCGCCCCGCCGGCGGCAGGCGATCAGGATCGGCCGGCCGGGCGCGTACTTGATCGCGTTGTTGACGATGTTCTGGACCATGGTCGTGAGCAGGGCCCGGTCGGTGCGCACCACGACCGCGCAGGCGCGGCTGCGCAGGGCCGTCCCGGCGATCTGGGCGGCCTCGGAGTTCTGGCGCCGGACATCCTCGAGGATGTCGTTGATCGCGACGGGCTCGGGCCGGGGCTCCACCCGGCCGCTGTCGAGGGTCGAGATGTCCAGGAGCGACTTGAACAGGCGCGAGACGCTCTGCAGCGACCGGTCGATGTTCTCGACCATCTGCAGCTCCTCCGGCCCCAGCCGGGCGCCGCGCAGGCAGGCGGTGAACAGGCTGATGGCGTGGATCGGCTGGCGCAGATCGTGGCTCGCCTGCGCCAGGAAGCGCGACTTGGACAGGCTCGCCTCCTGCTCGCGCTCGTAGGCGCCGCGCAGGCGCTCCAGCAGGCTGTAGATGTAGGTCGGCACGAGGACGGTGATGGCCGTCAGCGTCAGGACGAGGAACGGGTTCGCGCGCCAGTACGCGTTGAAGTACGTGGTCACCGCGATCGAGACCAGGGCCGCCGCCGTGGACGCCTTCAGGGCGGTGACGCCGTAGCGCAGGCCGTTGCCGACGATCAGCCGGATGACGATCGCGTAGAGCGGCAGGAACGGCGCGCCGCCCACCGCCATCGTGTAGGTCATCCCGCCGAGGTCGAGGAGGAAGGTGACGACGCGGCGCGGCGTGTTGCTGCCGGGATTGCGGCTGATCCAGCCGTACAGCGCCACGGCGAAGACCCAGTGGCACGTCACCAGATAGGCGACGAACCGGGCCTCCGGCGGGGCGATCCCGCCGTAGATCTGGGGCAGGAGATACAGGCAGGCGAGGCCGATGACGACGGCCCGGATCAGCGCCTGCGCCTTCTCGTTGTCGTACGCCTCGTCCCGCCGGCGCCGCGACCCGAACATCGGCGGCTCAGGCCCGGCCGGCTGCGACGCCGAGACCGAGACCGAGGCAGGGCACCCGCTCCACCGGAGCGGACCCCGCGGCGTCCGCCCTGAATCGCGCCGTGCCGGCCCCGGTCTCCCGCTGTCGCTTCATCGTGCAGTCGCCCTGCCGCGTCGCCGCCCGGGATCCGGGCAACGGCGCGCCGCCGTCGCCGATCGCGGACAGATCTGACAAGTCTACCTGAAGGTGATCGACGCCACCAGACGCGACGGGAGCCCGCGATGTGGCGGCGCGGACGAGTCTTCGGTGCTAGAACCGCTTATTCAGTCTCCGCTACAATGGTCCCCGTGCTGCAGCGAGACGTTCCTGCGGAAAATATGCGGCAGATTATTTTTTACTTCACTGCAGGTCTGATCGCGTCGACCGGCCGCACGCACGGTCGCGGGCGCCGTCAGCGGTAGGTACCGGCGCCCGGATCGAATCGATAGACCCGGGCATCCCGGTCCGTGGCCGGACGCAGCGCCCCGTCCGCGCCCAGCACGGTGCCGCTCAGCGTGACCCGGACCGGGGGCCACGCGGCAGGGTCGCGCGGATCCTCCGGCAGGATCTCCAGCCGTCCCGTGCTCGATCCCAGCCGGCAGGGATCCTCCGCGCAGCCGGCCGTCTCGTCGGCGCCCGCCGCGACCTCGCCCGCGAGCGTCCAGTGCGCCGGCGCGTCGCGGAACTGGAGGAGGAGGTACGAGAAGCCCTGCGATCCGGCCGTCCCGTAGACCGTGAGGCGCAGGCCCATCAGGAGGCGGCCCCGGCTCAGCGGCCTGAACACGGCGCCGAGCCGCTCGTCCACCTCCGGGGCGCCGCCGTTGCGGTTCCCGGTCCCGATCCGGCCGGACAGGACCTGCACGTCTTCGAGGCGCCAGCGCATATCCTTGAGGACGTAGGTGGCGGCCGCGACGCTCAGCCGGTCGGGCGCCGCGGCGTCCGCGCCCGGGGCCGGCATCGTGACGAAGCCGGTGAACCGGCTCCCGGTCTCGGTGGAGAACATCGCGGCGGTCCAGAATTCCGCCGTGCGGCCGTCCTTCATCCGGCAGGTCTCGGCCTCCTTGTCGGCGGGCCGCCCGCAGATCGCCGCCAGCACCGTGGCGCGCGGCAGCATGGCGAGGTCGGGATCGGCCGCGGCGGGCGCGGCAGCGAGCCCGGCAGCCAGTCCGACCGCCAGTCCGGCCGCCAGCACCGGCAGCACCGCCAGGGCCGGGCCCGTCAGAAAACGCCCGCGGGCCGCGCGCCCGTCTCCCCGTCCCGCCCGTCCCGCCCGTCCCGCCCGTCCCGCCCGTCTCATGCGCCGGGCTCTGCCACGGAGCCCGGCACCGGGCCATTCGGACAGGTGTACGATCGGCCCCGCCGCACGGTCCGCCTCCTCAATCCCCGACGCCGGCCGTGGCGGCCTTCGCGGCCGCGGCGGACCGGGAGGTGACGTCGAGGGCGCGCAGCAGCGCCGAGACGTGGATGCGGACGGTGAAGGGGGAGATCTCCAGTTCCCGGGCGATCTCCTTGTTGGTGCGTCCCAGCGCGACGAGGCGCAGCACGTCGCGCTGGCGCTGCGTCAGGGGCGGGAGCGGGCCGCGCGGCGCGGCGAGACCCGAGACCGGGCTGCGCCGGATCACGAACTCGCCGTCGCGGATCGCCGCGATCGCCTGGGCGATCTCCGCGGCGGGCAGCGCCTTGCCGATGAAGCCGTCGGCACCCTCGGCCATGACGGTCCGGATCAGGCCCTCGTCCTCGATCATCGACACGACGATGATCGAGGCCCGCTCGAACTCGACGCGCAGCGCGCCGATGGAGTGGCGGGGATCGAGGCCGGGGAACAGGAGGTCGAGGAGGAACGCCCGCGGGGGCGCCCCGGCGCGGGCCATCGCCAGGACCTGCTCCATGGTGGCGGCCTCCCGGACCAGGGCCTGCGGGTAGAGCCGCTCCGCGATGCGCCGCATGCCCTCGCGGAACAGCGGGTGGTCGTCGGCAACGATCAGGGTCTCTCGCGCGGAGCCGTTCATGCCACTCCCGGTCGCAGCATCGGAATCTATCCCCATGACGTCGCGGCGCGGAGCCATGCCGAGGAAAATCCCCAGCGTGTCAAGGCTGCGACGATAGGTCATATACACTAGTAGACCGGTTTTTTCCGCATGCCTAGAAGTCGGCCGGTCATGGTGACAGGCATCGGCCCGCTAATTTCTTCGAATCTTTCCAAAAAAAGCGAGGCTGCTTGTCATGTCGTGCGCGCCGACGCGACGCACGAATTACGTCGTTCCATGTTCGGGGGCCCGCTGGATGTCGGAAGTCGAACACCAGAATGCTGAGCGGCAGGCCCAGGATAGGCTTTCCGAGCCCCGCGCGGCCCCGAGCGCCCCGCCCGCCGCCAAGCCGGGCCTCTCGCCGAGCCTCATCGCGATCGTGGGCGGCCTGGTGGCGGCGGGCGCCGTCGCGGGCGTGCTGCTCTCGGGCAGCGGCGAGACCGCCGGGACGGCCGCGCGGCCGGCCCTGACGCTGGTCAAGGCGGGCGAGATCGACAAGGCCGCCGAGACCCTGCCCTCCGACGAGAAGGACAAGATCGTCGCGGAGGCCAAGGCCTGCCGAGCCCCCCTGGGCCAGATGCGCCTGTCGAAGATGGCGGCCGATGCCGGCGGCGTGGTGCGCATCCGGGCCGGGAACTACCTGTCCCCCGCCTTCAACGTCGCCGACGGCCCGATCAACATCGCGGTCCCGTTCCCGGCGCCCTACGAGACCGGCAAGGGCGAGATCATCATCGAGGGCGCCGCCAAGGACGTCTTCGTCGAGCTGACGCCGGGCCTGAAGATCGACACGACCGGCGGCGTCCAGCGGATCCCCGTGATCTGGAATACCAGCAAGCCCTGCGGAGGCTGACGGATGTCGAAATCCGCCATCCTCCCCTTCGTCGTCTCCGGGCTGGTGGTCGCGGTCCTCACCCCGCTCCTGCTGAGCACCGATTACGGCCCGGTCGCCTGGTGGAACGCCGCCGGGCCGGAGCTGCGCTGGAAGGCGGCGATCGGGATCGCCGTCGCCCTGCTGGCGGCTCTGGGCCTCGCCGCGACCGCGACGGCCGCGCGGAAGGCGGAGGCCGGCCTCGGGCAGCCGGCCGGCGGCCTGCTGGCCCTGCCGCGCCTGATCGTGGCGCCGCGCCGGGTCGTGGAGGCCCGGTCCCCCGAGGCCGTGATCGCGAATCTCGAGGCCATGGTCGGGCTCGCGCCGGTCAAGCGCGAGGTCAACGCCCTGATCGCGCGGCTGGAGCTGGAGCAGCGGCGGCGCGCCGAGGGCCTGCCGGTGGCGGCGATCAGCCAGCACATGGTGTTCACCGGGCCGCCCGGCGTCGGCAAGACCGAGGTGGCGCGGGCGATCGGCGAGATCTACCGGTCCCTCGAGGTGCTGCGCCGCGGGCATCTCGTGGAGGTCGACCGCGCGGCCCTGGTGGCGGGCTATGTCGGCCAGACCGCGGCCAGGACCCTCGAGAAGTGCCACGAGGCCCTCGACGGCATCCTGTTCATCGACGAGGCCTACACGCTGGCCGCCGGCGGCGGGGGCGGCGGCGACTTCGGCAAGGAGGCGATCGACACCCTCCTGAAGTTCATGGAGGACAACCGCGACCGGATCATCGTGATCGTCGCCGGCTACACCAACGACATGCGCCGGTTCATCGACACCAATCCCGGTCTCGCCGGCCGGTTCACCAAGACCGTCGAGTTCCCGCCCTACAGCCCGAAGGATCTCTGCGAGATCCTGAGGCGCATGGCGGCCCGGCAGCAATTCACGCTCCCCGAGGGGTTCGAGGCGGCGCTGACCCCCTGGCTCGCGCAGCGGTCCCGTGCCGACGACTGGTCGAACGCCCGCGAGATGCGCACCCTCCTGGAGAAGGCCCGCGAGGCCCAGGCCGCCCGGGTCGCCCTGCAGGGCGGCGACCTGCGCCGCCTGGAGATCGTCGATCTGCTCCGCGCCACCGGCGAGGACGCCTGAGGGCGGCCCGAGGGGCCACGCGCGCCCAGCACCCAGGCCAGCACCCAGGCCATCACCAGGGCCAGCACCAAGGTTCGCCACGTCCATGGAACGCCTCGACAAGCATCCGGTCGCGCTCTTCGCGGTCATCGTGCTGGGTGCCACCGGCCTGCTGGTCGCCCTGCGGCCGGACGTGCTCGGGTCGCTCGCCGCGACGCCGTCGGCGCTGCTGCGCAACGGCCTGATCCTCGGCGGCCTCGTCGGCGGCCTGCTCGCGGCGAGCTACATCCCGGCGCGGATCGAGGCGACGCGGCGCGCCCTGGACCGGGCCCGGGCGAGCCGCAAGATCCGCCCGATCCGCTTCGTCGACGACGGCGCAGCCGCGGAGAAGAAGGACCTCCTGGCCACCGCGCTCGCGACCCTCGACGGCATGGTCGGGCTCGACCCCGTGAAGCTGGAGGTGAAGGGCGTCATCGCCCGGATGCAGGTGGAGCAGCAGCGCCGCGCCCAGAACCTGCCGGTGGCGGCCATGAGCCAGCACATGGTGTTCACCGGGCCACCCGGCGTCGGCAAGACCGAGGTGGCCCGGGTCCTCGGCAGCGTCTTCAAGGCGCTCAAGGTGCTGCGCAAGGGCCACCTCGTGGAGGTCGACCGGGCCGGGCTGGTGGCGGGCTACGCCGGCCAGACCGCGATCAAGACCCTGGAGCGCTGCAAGGAGGCCCTCGACGGCATCCTGTTCATCGACGAGGCCTACGCGCTGGCTCCCGGCGGCGGGAGCGGCGGCGAGTTCGGCAAGGAGGCGATCGACACCCTCCTCAAGTTCATGGAGGACAATCGCGACCGGATCATCGTGATCGTCGCCGGCTACACCAACGACATGCGCCGGTTCATCGACGCGAATCCCGGCCTCGCCAGCCGGTTCACTAAGACCGTCGAGTTCCCGCCCTACAGCCCGCCGGAGCTCGCCGAGATCCTGAAGCGCATGGCCGCGGGCCAGGGCTTCGTCATGCCGGAGGGGTTCGAGAAGGACCTCGCCGCCTATGTCGGGGCCCGGTCGAAGGCCGAGGACTGGGCCAACGCCCGCGAGATGCGCACGGTCCTGGAGAAGGCCCGCCAGGCGCAGGCGCTGCGCCTCGCCGCCAGCCCCGGCGGCGACATCAACCGGCTCGAACCCGCCGACATCGCCGCGGCCCTCGGCCGCCAGGCCGGCGGCGCGGTCGACATGGACGCGGCCCGGAAGGTCATGGCCCGCCTCGACGCGATGATCGGGCTCGCGCCGGTCAAGGAGCAGGTGAAGACCGTGGCGGCGCGGGTGCTGGTCGATGCCCGGCGCCGCGCCGAGGGCATCGAGGTCGGCGCGGTGAGCCAGCACATGGTGTTCACCGGGCCGCCCGGCGTCGGCAAGACCGAGGTGGCGCGCATCATGGGCGACATCTTCCGGACGCTCGGCGTCCTGCGGAAGGGGCACGTGGTCGAGGTCGACCGGGCCGGGCTGGTGGCGGGCTATGTCGGCCAGACCGCGGCCAAGACCCTGGAGCGCTGCCGCGAGGCCCTCGACGGCATCCTGTTCATCGACGAGGCCTACACGCTGGCCGAGGGCGGCGGGGGCGGCAGCGACTTCGGCAAGGAGGCGATCGACACCCTCCTCAAGTTCATGGAGGACAACCGCGACCGGATCATCGTGATCGTCGCCGGCTACACCGGCGACATGGCCCGGTTCATCGACACGAATCCCGGCCTCGCCGGCCGTTTCACCAAGACCGTCGCGTTCCCGGCCTACGACCCGTACGACCTCGTCGAGATCCTGCGCCTGATGGCGTCGCGGCAATCGTTCCGGCTGCCGCCGCGCTTCGAGACCCTGCTGATCCCGTGGGTCGAGCAGCGCGCGCAGCGGCACGACTGGGCGAATGCCCGCGAGATGCGCACGCTCCTGGAGCGCCTGCGCGAGGCCCAGGCGATGCGCCTCGCCAGCGATCCCCTGGGCGATTACGGCCAGTTCGAGCTCGTGGATGTCGAGCGGGCGCTCGGCGGCGGGGCCCCGCGCCCCGCCGCCCTGTCGTGACGGCCCGGGAGCCGTCGCGGCCATGAGCATCGCCCGCGAGGACTGGCTGCGCGCGCACGCGGCCCTCTGGTACGACGATCGCCGCTACCGCCTGGCCTGGCTCGCCCTGCCGCAGGCCGTGACCTGCGCGGTGGCGGGCCTGTGCATGGCGCTGGCCGCGCAGGGTGTCTGGGGTCAGCCGGCCACCGCCTCGAAGGCGCGGCTCGCCGAGCTGAGCGCCCTGCGCGACCGGGCCGGCAAGGACGGCGACCGCGCGGCGTTCGACGCGCTGACCGCCGCGGCCACCCAGGGCCAGATCGACGCCGCGACCAAGCTCGGGACGCTCTACGACCCCCTGACCGCCGCCTACTTCCCGAACAAGCCCGCGCCGAACGATTTCGCCCGGGCGGCCGCCCTCTACGGACCGGGCGCCGCGATCGGCGATCTCCTGGCGGTCACGCGCCTCGCGGACGTGCTGCTCGACCCGGCCAACCCCAACCGCGACCTCCGGCGCGGCTGCCGCCTGGCCCAGACCTGGATCGACGCCCCCGAGACGCTCGAGCGCACGATCACCGGCGAGGAGCGGCTGACCGTCAAGCTCGCCACCTGCTACGTCGAGCCCGAGAGCGGCCTGCCGCAGGACCCGGTGCGGGCCGGGGGGCTGGTGACCGCGGTGCTGTGGCGCCGCCACCGGCCGACGATGGACGCCTTCATCAACGATCTCGGGCAGCAGAACCCCGCCCTGGTGTCGGGCATCCAGCGGCACCTGGCCGAGCAGCGCCGGTACATCGGCCCGGTGGACGGGCGGCCCAATCCCGGGATCATCACGGCCCTCCAGGTGGAGGCGGGGATCACCAACACGGTCGCGACCCCGCGGCCTGAGCCGCGGCGGATGGCGCCCAAGGGTCCGGATCCGGAGGTGCTGGCCCTCCAGGCCGCCGCCCGGACCGGCGACCGGCAGAAGATGGCCGACCTGAAGCGCCGCGCCGAGGCCGGGGACGCGGACGCGCTCACCGCCTACGCGCGCCTGTTCAACCCGGTGATGAACAAGGGCGACGTCTTCGCGCCGGACGCGCAGGTCGCCGTCGCCGCCTACGAGCGCGCCGCGGCCGCCGGCAACGGCATGGCGGCCGGCGAGGCGGCGGTGCTGTACGATTCCGGCTACGGCAACGTCGCCAAGGATCCCCGGAAGGCCGCCGCGCTCGCCCTGCGGGGCGTCGACCTCAAGGACGACCAAGTCACCTTCTGGCTGCTGTACCCGGAGTCGAGCAGCTGGAGCGACGGGTTCTGGGGCGCGATCCAGGCCGCGCTGACCGCCCGCGGCTTCTACACGCTCCCGGTCGAGAACAAGCGCAATTCCGCGGTCATCACGGCCCTGCGCGCCTACATGAAAGCCAAGTCATGAGCGGCGTCACGATCGGGACCGACCGGCTCCGGGCGCACGCGACGCTCTGGTACGCGGACGCGCGCTACCGCCTCGCCTGGCTAGTCCTGCCTCAGGCCGCGGTCGCCCTCCTGGCCGGCCTCGCCCTCGCGCTGCTGAAGCCCGCGGGCGAGTGGGGCAAGCCCGCCGACAGCAAGGAGAACGAGAAGCTCTATCTCGACCTGCTCGACAAGGCCGGCAAGGACGGCGACCGGGCCGCCTTCGAGAAGCTGCGGACGGCCGCCGAGGCCGGCGACGTCAGCGCCCGGTCGTTCATGGGCGCCCTCTACAATCCCGAATGGGCCGCGGTCTACGCCAAGAACCCGGTCAAGCCCGACGCCGCCAAGGCCCTGACCTACTACCAGAAGCCCGCCGACCTCGGCTTCCCCGGGGCCCAGCGCGGCATGACCGAGCTCCTGCTCGACCCCGCCCGCGGCCAGCACGATTTCAAGCGGGGCTGCCGCTACGGGCTGGCCTTCCAGGCGAACCCGGTCGCGGCCCGGACCAACTACCTCGATTCCTGGTCGACGCTCTACTGGATCGCCGGCTGCTACACCGATGCCGCGAGCGGCGTCCCGCGGGATCCGCAGAAGGCCGCCGACCTCTACATGAACACGGTGGCGGCCAAGCTGCCGCGGGCGGTCACCACCTTCACGGACGAGCTCGGCCGCCAGCCCCCCGACCTCGTGGCGGCGATCCAGCGCGACCTCGCCAAACGCGGCTTCTACACCGGGCCGGCCGACGGGACGGCGACGCCGCAGACGCGCGCGGCCGTGCAGGCCCTGGCCGGCCGGGGTGCCGGCCCGCAGGGCAACGCGGGAGCTGGCAGTGCGGGGGCGGGCAACCCCGGAGCCGGCAACACCGGCGCCGCGAAGCCCGCCGGCCCGCCGCCTCCGGCACCGCCCGCGGCAACGCCGAGCGTCGAGGACCTCATCGCGCTGTCGAAGAGCGCGGTCTCCAACGCCGCCGACGCGGCGAAGCTCCGGGGCCTGGCGGAGAGCGGCGTCCCGGTGGCGCAGTACCTCTACGCCGCGATGCACCTGTCCCCGGCCAACCGGGAGCAGCGGGTCACCGCGCCGGACGGCCCCCTGGCGGCCCGGTATCTCGAGCGCCTCGCGGTCGAGCGCTCCTTCGCCCCCGCGGCGGCCTCGGCGGCCTTCCTGTACGATCTCGGCGGCGCCGGCCTGCAGCGGGACCCCGCGAAGGCCGCCGACCTGACGATCCGCGCCCTCGAGCTCAAGTCCACCGAGATCCTGCAGAATCTCGAGCAGGACCAGTGGGGCGCCGGCTTCTGGGCCGCCCTCCAGCAGCGCCTCGCCGACCGGAATCTCTACCAGGGCCGCGTCGTCGACCAGCGCAACGACCGGACCATCCAGGCGGCGCGCCGCCTCCTCGGCAATCCATAGGAGACGGCCATCATGGGTCCCCGTCGCAAGGATCCCGCGCGGTTCCCGGCCCCCCGGGCCGGAAACCGCATCGGCCATCGCACCGCCGCCCTGATGGCGGGCCTGCTGGCCGGCCTCCTCCTGCCCGCCGCCGCGCAGGCGCAGATCAAGGTCCGCAAGGCCGACTGCTTCTTCGCGGCCGACGGCAGGACCGTCATCGACGGGGTCTGCGAGTTCCTGACCGACGCGCGCAGCTACGGCGTGGGCGGGTTCCGCCTCGCCACCTACACCGACGGCTACCTGCGCGACGGCGTGGTCGTGTCGGTGACGGCGCCCGGCCAGGGCACGGCGACCTGGAACCGGGAGCCCGGTGGCAAGCCCGAGGACGGCCCCGCCGACAGCGTCACCGCGGAGGGCGCCTGCTGGACCGGGTCCCGGAGCCGGATCTGCGCCTGGAAGGTCGGCGAGGGCCGCCCCGGCTTCGGCGGCGCCCCCGCGGCGGCGCCCGAGGCCGGAGCCCCGCGGGCCGCCGACTGCTACCTCGAGGTCGCGGGCGATGTCCGCCTCGACGGGGCCTGCCAGTTCCGGTCGGAGACCGGGCAGACCGGCGCCCGCGGCTTCGAGATCCGCTCCTACGCCGCGGGCAAGCTCGACGTCGTGGCGCAACTCGTCCGCGACCCGCAGAACCCGCTGAAGGCCACGGCCTTCTGGAACGGGTCGTCCGGGGGCCTGCGCGCCGCCGAGGCCCTCGGCGCCCTGTCGCCGAGCGGCCCCTGCTGGGACAATGACGGCGCCCGTCTCTGCGTCTGGCAGCCCGGCCAGCCCCGCGGCGGCTGGGACCGGCGGGCCGAGGCCCGGGCTCCGGCCCCGCCCGAGACTCCGCCGTCGCCGCCGCCGTCGCCGCCACCGGCACAGGCGCCGTCACAGGCGCCGCCTCCGCCGCGCGACGGCGCGGAGGGGCGCGATCCGCCGCCGGGCACCTTCCTGAAGCTGTCCTTCAAGGGCCGCTGCGAGTCCCTGATGATGGACGGGGAGGACCTCACCGCGACCTGCGCCCCGGAGGCGGTGAACACCTCCGTCGTCGGCAGCCCGAAGGCCGGGTTCATCTTCGGCACCACCGACGGCAAGGCCATGGCGTTCATGGCCTCGGCCAAGGGCTTCGTCGAGGGCGGCACCCTGCACCAGCCCGTCGACGAGCTGATGTACGCCGAGCGCGACCAGTCCACCTTCAAGGTCAAGGGCACCTGCGAGATGCCCAACCCGATGGGCGGCCCGGTGGTCATCACCTGCAACGCCCAGTCGGCGAACAGCACCTACGCGGTCCGGTTCCGCACCGACGGCGGCAAGCCGGTCCTGACGCGCGGCGACGCGAAGTGAGGCTCTCGCCGCGGACCGGAACCGCCCGACCCGCGAACCCGAGGAGGATCCCATGGCACGACGCGTTACGACGGGAGGGGCCGGCGGCACCGGGATCCTCGTCGGCCTCCTGGGGCTCTGCCTCGCGGGACCGGCGCTCGCGGGATCCACGAGCGTGACCGCGCGGCCCGGGGAGCGGGTCCGCCTCGACGGCTACGCCACCCACGAGACCCGACCGGGCTGCCCGTCCGTTCCGGCGGCCGCGATCGAGCTGGTCACGCCCCCGCGCGGCGGCCGCATCGAGCAGCGGCGCGAGTTCCTGGTCCTCGGCCAGAACATCGACGGCACCCCGTCGCGGGACGGCTGCCAGGACGTCGAGCGGGACGCGCGGACGCTCTACTACACGGCCCGGCCCGACTTCGCCGGCCACGACACGGTGTCGGTGATCGTCACGTTCGTCACCGGCGAGGAGGCCACCTACACCTACAGGATCACGGTGCCCGAGGGCGAGGGCCGGCGGGCGCCGGCGGTGTCCCAGGCACCTGCCCCCCGCGACGCGGGCCTCGCGCGGCCGGCCCCGGCGGCGCGCGCCGCTCCCGCCGAGCGGGCGACTCCGGCCGCGACTCCGGCTGCGACTCCGGCTCCGGCGCCTCGGGAGGCGAGCACCGGCGACTTCCTGCGCGACGCGGTCCGGGGCGCGGTCCCGGCCACCCGGCCGGCGCCGGCCGCGCCACCCCCGAAGGCCGCCGAGGCCGCGGCGCCCGTGTCCGGCACGCCCGCGCCGCCGCCGCCGCAGCAGCTGGCACCACCGCGCCCGCCCGCCGCGCCGCAGCTCTGACGCAGCTGCGGCGCGGACGGCCGGACCGGCCGCCCGCACCCCCACCGCCAAGCCGAGGACGAGTCCCGTGCATCAGCGCCTCCCGAACGCCCCCCGATCCGCGGCAACGGCCCGACCGCGTCGGCGCATCGGCGCCGGCGTCCTCGCCCTCGGATCGGCGCTCTGCCTGCCGCTCTGCATTTCGCTCTGCCTCGCCCTGCCGGCCCGGGCGGAGGTGGAGAACAAGACCGCGCGCGCCGGCCAGCGGATCTTCCTCCAGGGCTTCACCTACTACTTCGCCACGCAGGGGTGCCGCTCGCGCGCGGCCACGATCGAGCTCGTCAGGCCGCCGCGCGGCGGGCGCATCGAGCAGCGGCGCGAGTTCCGGATCCTCAGCGGCAAGGTCGACGAGACCGGGGCGCAGATCCGGCAGCCGGACGGCTGCGAGGACGCCAAGAAGGACTCGATGTCGCTCTACTACACGGCACGGCCCGACTTCTCCGGACTCGACACCCTGTCGATCGACGTCACCTTCGGGGATGGGTCCACGGTGCCGTACACGTTCCGGATCACCGTGCCGCCGGGCGAGCCCCGCCGGGCCCCGGCGGTGTCGCAGGCGCCCGTCCCGCGCGCGGGCGGCGCCGGGCAGGCCGCGCCGGCGGCCCGGGCGACGCCGGCTCCGGCCCCCCGGGAGGCCGGCACCAGCACCGGCGACTTCCTGCGCGACACGGTCCGCGGCTCGGTCGCGGCCCCGCGGCCGGCACCGGTCGCGGAGCCTCCGAAGTCCGAGGCGGCCGCGGCGGACGCGCCCGGCGCGCCGCCTCGGACCGAGCCTCCGCCGCCACGCGCGATGGCGCCGGCGCCGCGCCCCCGGCCAGCGGCCACGCCGCAGCTCTGAGACCCGCGGGGCCGGCCGGTGCGGCCCGGCCTCGCTCATCCGGCGAATCCACGCCTGACCGGGCCCCCGCTGCACAGGTCCGGCAGGTCACCGACAGAGCCACCAGTAGAGCCACCAGCAGAGCGAAGTGAGAGGCGCCCCATGGGATCGATGCGGAACGCGTTCATCTACGCGGCCATCCTGTCGACGCTCCCGCTCCCGGCGGCCGCGGCGGAGACGTGCCGCGACCATTACCGGAGCGAGGGGACGCCGATGCTCCAGGCCATCACCTACAAGACGTGGATGATCTTCCCCTCGGTCAGCCCCAGGGCCGCGTTCGACCGGGTGACGCGGGCGGTCCTGGCCGAGGGGTTCGTGGGCGTGCACGTGGAGAAGGCGCTCGGCACCCTGACGGCCCAGCAGGAGACATCCGGTTCGGGGCGACCGCAGACGCTGCGGGTCGTCGTGCGCAAGGCCGGGGCGGGCAGCCGGGTCGACGCCCTGTTCATGGTGCAGGCCGGTCAGATCGGTCAGGATGTCGACCAGAACCTGTGCCGCATCGTCGATGCCGCGGCGCAGTAGGCCCCCGATGTCGACCGGCTCCAGGCACGCGGCCCAGAGGCGAGGTTCCGATGCGCAGTCCGGTGCGAGCTTCGGGGCGAGGTTCGGGGCGATGCTCAGCGCGGGGCCGGCCGTGACGCGACTCCCGGCGGCCACCCTCGCGGCAGCCCTCGCCGCTTTCCTCCCCGCAACCCTCCTGGCGCCGTCGTCGGCCCGCGCGATCGACTGCCGCAAGGCGGCCAGCCCGCTCGAGCGCATGATCTGCGCCGACCCGGCGCTCCGGAAGGCGGACGCCGCCCTGGGTGCGGCCTATTCCGGCCTCCTGCACAGCACGGACGACGCCGAGATCCGCGCGATGCTGGTCGCCAGCCAGAAGCGCTGGGTGGCGGCCCGGGACACGTGGCTCGGCGACCTGGACGCGGCCGACGCGCGCGCCGTCGTGCTGAAGGCGATCCGGGCACGGACCGAGGACCTGTCCGGCCGCTCGAAGAGCGATCCCGCCCGACCGCACTGGATCGCGGTGGCGCTGCGGCAGCGGGCCTTCGCGGCGCGGTTCACCGGCGGCCCCTTCGCGGGGTTCGACACGGCGTGCGACTTCCTGCCCGTCGGGCAGGACCGGGTCTACGGGTGCTTCGGCAGCCGGCGCTACCAGAACGGCGACCGGGTCTGCACGCTGTCCGACGACTGGGCGAGCGGCCACACCTCCGAGACGCGCACGGTCGCGCGGGTCGTCGACGGCGCCGCGCGCACGGTCGCGACCTGCACGATCGGCGGGGGCGACGACGCGGAATGCCCGGGTCCCGACAACGCCGACGGCCGCTGGGCGCGGCCTGCCGCCCCGGCCGTCGCCGCCGGCGCGGCGGCGGCACCCGCGGGCCCTCGGCCCGTCCTCGACGTCGAGCTGGCCCCGGACGCCGATGCCGAGACCTGGCTCTCGACCTGCCTGACCGACCCCGCCTATCCGCCGCCCGACCCGGTTCCGGCGGCCCGGACGGCCCCGGGATCGAGCCCGCCCGCGCCGGCGGGCGCCCCGAGCAGCCGGTGACGATGGGACCGCACGCCCCCGCGCCTGATCCGGGCCCTGCGCCGGCCCGGAGCCGCCGGCACGCTCTCGGTGACCACGACGGGCGACGGCGAATTGCCCGAGGTCCACGAATACGGGGTCGCGTGCCGATGAGACGGATCCTGCGGGCGCTGCCGCTGATCGCCGTGACGGGCCTGGCCGCGACCGCCGCGGTCGCGGCCCCCATTCCCCCCTGCGCGGCCGACGCCGAGCGGCAGGCCCTCAAGCTGCTGCGCTTCCACAGCGACGGCGACGCGCGGGCCACGGTCGATCCCGCGTCCGTCCGGTCCGTAGGCACCGTCGCGTCCCTGGTCGGGACGCGACGCTTCCAGGTGATCGAGGTGGAGGGCAGCATCTACAAGGGCGCGTATCGGATCCGGCTGATCTACGCGCCGATGCCCGGGAGCTGCGTGCTGATGGGGCAGGAGATCCTCGAGCGCTCCGATCCCTACTGAGCACCGGCCCTCCGGCCGCCCCGCGGGCGCTGTCCTCAGCGCACGCCGAGGCAGCCGGTCCCGGGCGCCGGCAGGACCAGCCAGGCACCGCCCGCGTAGAGGCGCCGGACCGCGCCCGGCGCGGCGGGCCGGAGCACCAGGTACGCGCGGCCGGACGAGACCAGGGCCCCGTCGTCGGCGGCCGCCAGGGCGGCGGGGTTCCCGAGCGCCACCACGGTCTCCGGCTGGACCGCGAGGGCGGTCAGCGCGGTCACGCCGAGCCCCCCGGCGAGCGCCGCCGCGACGGCGCCGACCGGCAGGCCGCGCCGCGGGCGCCGATCAGTAATCGTAGGCATGCTCGAACCGCCCCCCCGCGGCCTCCACGGCGCGGATCTGCGCGACGAGCTGCTCCACCGCGGTGTCGTAGCCGACGCGCTGCCAGCCCGGCTCGGACTGGATCGGCATCGCGAACAGCGGCTCGGCCCCGGCGAGGGTGACCGTCCGGCCCGGCGGCAGGAGGACGGTGGTGAGGATCCGGTGGTTGCCGGCGATCTCCAGGACGGTCCGGCCCCGCGCGCCGAGGCCCCGGACGATCTCCGTGAAGGCCCGGTAGCGCGGCGTCTCCATCAGGGCGGCCGGGCCGCCGTCGCCGGCCGGGACGGGGCCGAGGAGGGTGATGCGCGGGTCGGCGGCCGCGTCGCCGGCATCGAGCCCCGCCACGACGCTGCGGATCGTCAGGCCGGCCGGGTCCATCCCGGCGAGCCACGCGATCCCCTGGGCGTAGGCCCATTTCACCCCGTATTGCAGCGTGAGCGCGCCGCGCCGCTCGACCGCCCGCAGGGACGGCGTGAACGGGACCTCGTGCCAGAGCCGGGACAGCTCCGCGTCGAACGGGTAGCGGTACCAGGGGGTCTGGCGCAGGAATGCGGCGTAATCCGCGAGCAGCCGGGCGTTGAACCGGTCCTCGTCGGTCGGTTCGGGCCCCCGCCACCGCGCGGTCAGCGCCCCGAGGGTGCGCTCGTAGGCCCCCTGGATCAGCATCTCGGCCGTGAAGCTCAGGCCGATCACGTAGTTGGTGACCGTCTGGCCCGCGGTGACGTCGCCGGTGCGCCCGGCCGCCCGGGTCGCCCCGCACAGGCTCGTCCAGAAGCCCGTCGTCGCCGCCCAGTAGTCGAAGGCCGATTCCGAGGCGGAACGCGTCACCCCGGCGAGGTCCGCGTAGGCGTGGACGATGTCCCATTCGGGGAAGGTGAGGTAGCTGTCGCCGGCCGCGCGCTTGTAGCCCTCGGGGGCGATCCCGAAGCGCGAGCCCCCCGCCGAACGCCCCGGCCCGGCGGGATCGGGCCTGACCGTGCAGCCCCCCTCGATCGCCGCGACGGGAAGGGCGCAGGCGAGGGCCAGAACGGCGAGGCCGGCGATCGCCCAGCGGACGACCCGTCGCCGGCGGCGGGGGGGCGGGGGGCTCACGCGGCGACCCCGGCCGCGGTCCGGGCGCGCCACGGCCACCAGCCGAGCACGACGCCGGCGAGGCCGAGGCTCAGGTGCGGGCCGTTGGAGAGGAGCGGGCTGTCCTGGAAGCCCTTCAGGAACAGCGACAGGTCGAGGAAGCTCGACCCGGTGAGCACGCCGACGACGCCGTCGAGGAGGTAGATCGCCCCGAAGGCCCGCAGGAAGGTCACGGCGGCGGAGCGCGACCACAGGCCGGCGGCCAGCGCCCACAGGCCGGAGGCGAGGTGGAGCGCGTCCTTGTAGACGTCGAGCCGGAACAGGCCGAAGACGCGGCCCTCCGCGTCCCGGAAGGCCGGGACGTAGTCGGTGGCGGCGGCGAACAGCAGGATGGCCGCGAAGGCGAGGGCGGCCACCTGCGGGGGCGTGGGTCTCATGGGCGTCTCCTGAGTCGGCACGCGCGGCCCGCGCGAGGCGGATCCGTGCCGGGGCGCGGTCAGGCCATGTAGGTCGACCACAGGGCGTTCCGGAACAGCAGCCCCGGATCGTAGCGGCGCTTGGCGGCCACGAAGGCGTCGAGCCTGGGATAGGCCCGGGCCATCTGGTCGCGCCGGGCGTGCAGGCGGTAGGGCAGGTAATAGGCCCCGCCGATCGCCACGACGCGCTCGATCAGGGCCTCGGTCATGCGCATCATCGCGGCCTCGTCGCCGGGGGTGAGGCCCTGCGAGAACGACATCACCGCGCCGATGCGCGGGCCCGGCGCGTAGGCCAGCGCCGAGTCCGGGTCCGCCGCCACGTAGCGCAGGGTGACGTTGAGGCAGTCGCAGCCCGAGCGCGGGATGGTCTCGCGGCAGGCGGCGAGGAACGCGTCGAAGCGCTCGGGCGGGACGAAGTACTCGTGCAGGATGTCGGTGCGGCTGCGGTCGCGCGAGGCGAGGTTGGCCACCGGCTCGTTCATCAGGCTGTTGCGGGTGGCGAGGCCGGGATCGAGCGTCGGGTTGAGCCGGGTCTCGGCGATCCAGCGGGCGCGCTTGCCGAACTCGCTGCCGACCTGGGCGCGGTAGATCTCCCGCGAGACCGCCGAGAACGCCCCCTGGGCGGCCGCCGCGGGCAGCACCTGCGGCGGGTGCTCGGCCTCCGCGTAGGTGACGAGGATCGCCTCGTCGAAGAACCCGGCCTGCGCGACCGAGAGCCGGCCGTAGGCCATGCGCAGGCGCGGGTCGCGCGCCGCCGCCGCGAAGGCCGGCGCGAAATCCGCGGCCGGCATCACCGCGAAGGTCGGCGTCAGGAGGCGGTTCGGCACCATCTCGACCACGAGGTCGACCACGATCCCGAACAGGCCGTATCCGCCCATCGCCAGCCCGAACAGCTCGGCGTTCTCCTCGCGGGAGCAGGTCACGAGGCTGCCGTCGGCCAGGACGAGGCGGACGGCGCGGACGGTGGAGCCGAACGGGCCGTGCGGCGCGGGCCAGCCATGGGCGTTGACGCAGAAGGTCGAGCCGACCCCGAAATCGCTGTTCGACTGCATGACCGTCGGCGAGTAGCCGATCCGGTCGAGCTGCCGGATGACCTGCGACCAGCGCGCGCCGGCCCCGACCCGGTAGAGGCCGGCGGCGGTGTCGGGCTCGATCGGGCCGCCCTCCAGGGTCACGGCCGTCCCGTCGCGGGCGAGGCTCTGGCCGCCCATGGAATGGCGGGCGACGCCGACGGCGACCGGCCGGCCGGCGGCGGCGGCATCCCGGATCTCGGCGCGCACGGCCTCGATCAGCGCGTCGGTCGAGCCCGTCGGGAGCACGGCGTGGCGCGTCACCGGGGTCGGGTTGAGGCCGCTCGCGTCGTTGAGGATGATCCGCGGCGCGGCCCGGGCCGCCCGCGGCAGCAGCGCGGCGGCCGCCGCGGCGCCGCCGCCCGCGAGGATCCCGCGCCTGCTCGGTCCTGTCCCGGCCATGCCCACCCTCGATTCGCGCCGGCGGGGCGACCGGCTCGCCCCGCCGGCCAACCCTGCGACGGGTTCGGATCCGGCGGCGTGAGATCACGCACGGAGCGCGGTGCGCCGCCGGCCGGGACGATGCCACGCCGCCCCCGGCGCGGTCGAGCGCCCGCGCTCCGGCCGTCGGCGCCACGCGCCGATCCGTCCTCAACCGCGGTTCCTCGACGGGTCGCGGATCGCGACGTTGACAGGCGTCCGACGCCGCGGCACGGCGGCGGAGGACCCGCGTGGCCGGAGCCCACGATCGCCGAGGAGGGAGATCCGCCATGCCGTCAGGCGCTTCGAACCGGACGGCAGGGGAGGCCCCGCGGCCGGAGCGGGAGCCGGTCCTGCTGCAGGATCCGCACGCCGTCCGCGAGCCACGCGAGAACAACCTCGAGCGCGCGATCGGCCACGCGGTGCGCGAGCGCCGGAAGCGCCTCGGCATCACCTCGGCGGACCTCGCCGCGACGACCGGCCTGTCGCCCGGCATGCTGTCGAAGATCGAGAACGGCAACATCTCGCCGTCCCTGACGACGCTGCAGCTGCTCGCCCAGGCGCTCGGCATGCCGATCACCGGCTTCTTCCGCGGCTACGAGGAGGTCCGCAACGCGGTCTTCGTCAAGGCCGGCGAGGGGATCGAGCTGGAGCGGCGCGGCACGCGGGCCGGGCACCAGTACAACCTGCTCGGGCACATCCACGAGAACACCAGCGGCGTGACGGTCGAGCCGTATCTGATCACGCTCACGACCGATTCGGACGTGTTCCCGACCTTCCAGCACCCCGGCCTGGAGTTCCTCTACATGCTGGAGGGCGAAGTGCTGTACCGGCACGGGGACCGGCACTTCCACATGCAGCCCGGCGACAGCCTGTTCTTCGACGCCGATGCCCCGCACGGGCCGGCGGAGCTGCTCGTGCTGCCGGCCCGCTACCTCTCGGTGATCGCGTATCCACAGTCGGGCCGCACCGGCTGACGGGCCGCGTTGTTCTCAGGAAGAAATCTTATTTCTTGAGGGTTGATTTCCGCCGCGCAGGCCGCCTATGCTCCGGGCGAACCCGCGACGGAGGTGGTGCCATGTGCGGCATCGTCGGATTGTTCCTGAAGGACCCCGCCCTGGAGCCGCAGCTCGGCGCGCTGCTCGCCGACATGCTCGTCACCATGACGGATCGGGGGCCGGACTCGGCCGGCCTCGCGATCTACGGGCCGCCGGCCCCCGGCCTGTCGAAGATCACCGTGCAGTCGGCACGCCCGGAGGCGGATTTCCCCGCCCTGGAGCAGCGCCTCGCGGAGGCCTCCGGCGGCTCGGCGCGGGTGGCGGTGAAGAGCTCGCACGCGGTCATCACCGTGGCGTCCGACCGCCTCGCCGCGACGCGCGCCGCCCTGAAGAGCCTCGCGCCCGATCTGCGCGTGATGGGCGCGGGCGAGAGCGTGGAGATCTACAAGGAGGTCGGCCTGCCGCGGGAGGTGGTGGCGCGCTTCGGCATCGCCGGGATGTCGGGCACCCACGGGATCGGCCACACCCGGATGGCGACGGAATCGGCCGTGACCACGATGGGCGCGCACCCGTTCTCGACGGGCGCCGACCAGTGCCTCGTCCATAACGGCTCGCTGTCGAACCACAACAACCTGCGCCGGAGCCTCGCCCGGGACGGTATGGCCTTCGAGACGGAGAACGATTCCGAGGTCGCGGCGGCCTATCTCACCACCGCGATGGCGCGGGGCCGGGACCTCGGCGGGGCGCTCGCGGGGGCGCTCACGGATCTCGACGGGTTCTTCACCTTCGTGGTCGGCACCAAGTCCGGCTTCGGGGTGCTACGCGACCCGATCGCCTGCAAGCCCGCGACCATGGCCGAGACCGAGCGCTACGTCGCCTTCGGCTCGGAATACCGGGCGCTCGTCGGCCTGCCGGGGATCGAAGCCGCCCGCGTCTGGGAGCCCGAGCCGGCCACCGTCTACTTCTGGGATCAGCGGCAAGCCGCCTGAGCCGCCCCCGCAGCCTTCCCGTCACGGATCTCGCCCACGGATCTCGCCCATGCCCGTCTTCGATCTGGCGGCGACGCCCCTGCGCGCCCTGAACCAGGCCCTCCACGGCGTCGCTCCGGGCGCCAACGACACCGACTTCGAGGTGCTGAACCCGCGGGGCCAGCACGCGGTGGCGGTCGGGATCGACGGGCCCGTCACCGTCACGGTGCGGGGCTCGGTCGGCTACTACTGCGCCGGCATGAACGACGGCGGCACCGTCACGGTGCAGGGCTCGGCGGGCCCCGGCGTCGCCGAGAACATGATGTCCGGCACCGTCGTGATCGAGGGCGACGCCTCGCAATATGCCGGCGCCACCGGGCGCGGCGGCCTCCTCGTCATCAAGGGCAACGCGGCCTCGCGCTGCGGCATCTCCATGAAGGGCATCGACATCGTCGTGCACGGCTCGATCGGGCACATGTCGGCCTTCATGGGCCAGTCCGGATCCCTCGTGGTCCTGGGCGATGCCGGCGAGGCGCTGGGCGACTCGCTCTACGAGGCGAAGCTGTTCGTCCGCGGCAGCGTGAAGAGCCTCGGGGCCGACTGCGTCGAGAAGCCGATGCGCCCCGAGCACCGCGCGCACCTCGCGGCCCTGCTGGACCGCGCCGGGGTCGCGGACGTCCGGCCGGAAGAGTTCCGGCGCTACGGCTCGGCCCGCAAACTCTACAGCTTCAACATCGACAACGCCGACGCCTACTGAGAGCGCGCCGCCGGAGTGGATACCGGTTCGGCGCAAGCGAGCGCGTCGAATCAAGGACTTAAAGCCGCTCCCGATCGGGAGCGGCTCAAGCGGGAGACCGGGCATGACCTACCAGAACCCGCCGATGCCGCCGCGCAAGTCGGCGACCTTCGACGACCACACCATGGCGGAGATCCGCCGGGCCGCGGCCACCGGCATCTACGACATCCGCGGCGGCGGCACGAAGCGCAAGCTCCCGCATCTCGACGACCTGCTGTTCCTCGGCGCCTCGATGTCCCGCTATCCCCTGGAGGGCTACCGGGAGACCTGCGGGACCGGCGTCACCCTCGGCACGCGATTTGCCAAGAAACCGATCGCGTTGAAGATCCCGATCACCATCGCCGGCATGAGCTTCGGATCCCTGTCCGCCAACGCCAAGTCGGCCCTCGGCCGCGGCGCTACGCTGGCCGGCACCTCCACCACCACGGGGGACGGCGGCATGACCGACGAGGAGCGCGGCCATTCCGACATCCTCGTCTACCAGTACCTGCCCTCCCGCTACGGCATGAACCCGCGCGACCTCCGGCGCGCCGACGCCATCGAGGTGGTGGTCGGCCAGGGCGCCAAGCCCGGCGGCGGCGGCATGCTGCTCGGCCAGAAGATCTCCGACCGGGTCGCCGCCATGCGCGACCTGCCCAAGGGCATCGACCAGCGCTCCGCCTGCCGGCATCCGGACTGGACCGGCCCGGACGATCTCGAGATCAAGATCGGCGAACTGCGCGAGATCACCGACTGGGAGAAGCCGATCTACGTGAAGGTCGGCGGCGCCCGGCCCTATTACGACACCGCACTGGCCGCGAAGGCCGGGGCCGACGTCGTCGTCCTCGACGGCATGCAGGGCGGCACGGCGGCGACTCAGGACGTGTTCATCGAGCATGTCGGCCAGCCGACGCTCGCCTGCATCCGCCCCGCCGTGCAGGCGCTGCAGGATCTCGGCCTGCACCGGAGCGTGCAGCTCGTGATCTCGGGCGGCATCCGCTCGGGCGCGGACGTCGCCAAGGCCATCGCGCTCGGGGCGGACGCGGTCTCGATCGGCACCGCGGCGCTCGTCGCCATCGGCGACAACGACCCGGCCTACGAGGAGGAGTACCGCGAGCTCGGCTCGACCGCGGGTGCCTACGACGACTGGCACGAGGGCCGCGACCCGGCGGGCATCACCACGCAGGACCCCGAGCTGGCGGCCCGCCTCGACCCGGTCCGCGCCGGCCGGAAGCTCGCCAACTACCTGAAGGTGATGACCCTGGAGGCGCAGACGATCGCCCGCGCCTGCGGCCACAACCACCTGCACAATCTGGAGCCCGAGGACCTCGTGGCGCTGACGCTCGAGGCCGCCGCCATGGCCCGCGTGCCGCTGGCCGGGACCGACTGGTACCCGGGCAAAGCGGGCTTCTAGGGCCCTTCAACCCCGCCGGTCGCGCCGGAACGGGGCGCGGCCGGCCCCCACCCGATCCGCGCTCAGGGGGCTGCCGTGACGACCGACCTTTCCGCCTACGCCGCCGAGCACGGCGTGAAGTACTTCATGATCTCCTACACGGACCTGTTCGGCTGCCAGCGCGCCAAGCTGGTGCCCGCGCAGGCGATCGGCGCCATGCAGCGCGACGGCGCGGGCTTCGCGGGCTTCGCCACCTGGCTCGACCTGACACCGGCCCATCCCGACCTGTTCGCGATGCCGGATGCCGCCTCGGTGATCCGGCTGCCCTGGAAGCCGGACGTCGCCTGGGTGGCGGCCGACTGCACCATGGCGGACGCGCCCGTCGACCAAGCGCCCCGGGTGGTGCTGAAGCAGCTCGTGGCGCGGGCCGCCGACGAGGGCCTGCGGGTCAAGACCGGCGTCGAGGCCGAGTTCTTCCTGCTGAGCCCGGACGGATCGGCGATCTCGGATCACCACGATCGGGCGGAGAAATCCTGCTACGACCAGCAGGCGCTGATGCGCCGCTACGACGTGATCGCCGAGATCTGCGACCACATGCTGGCTCTGGGCTGGAAGCCCTACCAGAACGACCACGAGGACGCGAACGGCCAGTTCGAGATGAACTGGGAGTACGACGACGCGCTGGCCACCGCCGACAAGCACGCCTTCTTCAAGTTCATGGTCCGCTCGGTCGCCGAGCGGCACGGCCTGCGGGCGACCTTCATGCCGAAGCCGTTCCCGGGGCTGACCGGCAACGGCTGCCACTGCCACGTCTCGGTGTGGAACAATGCCGGCACCGTGAACGCCTTCGCGGATCCCGAGATGCCGTTCGGCCTCTCGACCCGGGGCCGGCACTTCCTCGGCGGGATCATGCGGCACGCGCCCGCGCTCGCCGCGATCACCAACCCGACGGTCAATTCCTACAAGCGCATCAACGCGCCCCGCACGATCTCGGGCGCGACCTGGGCGCCGAACGCCGTGACCTGGACCGGCAACAACCGAACCCACATGGTGCGCGTGCCCGGGCCGGGCCGGTTCGAGCTGCGCCTGCCCGACGGGGCGGCCAATCCGTACCTGCTCCAGGCGGCGATCCTGGCCGCGGGCCTGGACGGCCTGGCGTCGGCGGCCGATCCCGGGCCGCACAGCGACGTCGACATGTACCGCGACGGCCACGCCGTCACCGGCGCGCCGCGCCTGCCGCTCAACCTGCTCGACGCGCTGCGGGCCTTCGAGGCCGACGAGGCCCTGCGGGACAATCTGGGCGGCGCGTTCTCCGTCGCCTACCTCAAGTTGAAGCAAAATGAGTGGGACAGCTACTGCGCCCATTTCACCGCCTGGGAGCGCGAGACCACGCTCGATGTCTGAGCCGGTGCTGCCGGTGACGTGCCGAGCGGCGGACCGGCTCTTGCAAGGCCCAGATCGATCCTGGCCACGGGGAGCGGGACGCGGACCGACATGCGTGTGATCCATCGTATCCTGGGCAGCCGGCAGGACGCCGAGATGGCGCATCGCCTGCACCACCTCGCGCATCGCGGCGCGGTGGACGTGCTCGTCGTGTCGAGCACCGACGTCGCTCGGCGGCGGATCCGCGCGACCACCCAGTCCGGCGAGGAGATCGCCCTCGCCCTGCCGCGGGACGAGCCGCTCTTCGACGGGGCCGTGCTGGCGCTGGACGCGGACCGCGCCCTCGTCGCCCGGGTCGGCTCCGAGCGCTGGCTCCGCCTCGTCCCGGACAGCCAGGCCGCCGCCCTCGAGCTCGGCTACCACGCCGGCAACCTCCACTGGCGGGTCCGCTTCGCCGACGGCGCCCTCCTGGTGGCGATGGACGGACCGGCCGACGCGTACCTCGTCCGCCTCGGCGCCCTCGTCACCGACCGGCAGGTGACCCACACCATCCTCGACGAGGCGGCGCCGTGCTGAGCCGGCTCCTGTCCCTCCAGCAGGCCGACGCCGCCTTCCCGAGCGGGAGCTTCGCCTTCTCCAACGGGATCGAGGGGCTCGTCGCGGGCGACCCGGCCTTCGACACGGGGAGCCTGACGCGGACGCTCACGGCCCTCGTGCGCTTCCGGTGGGCGGAGAGCGACCGCGTCGCCCTGATCCTCGCCCACCGCGCCGGCCCCGATCCGGCCCGGCTCGGCCGCATCGACGCCGCCGTGGAGGCGGCCACCCTCGTCGAGGCGATGCGCACCGGCAGCCGGCGCAACGGCGCCTCCCTGCTGACCACCCACGCGCGGCTCGCGACGCCCGGTGCCGGGGACATCCGCGCCGCGATCCGGTCCGGGCTCATGCTGGGGCACCTCGCCACCGTGCAGGGCGCCCTGTGGCGGGGGCTGGGCCTGTCGGAAGCGGAGGCGGCGGCCGTCGCCGGCTACCAGCTCGTCTCCGGCCTGGTCTCGGCCACGGTCCGGCTCGGTCAGGTGGGCGCCATCCAGGGCCAGCAGGCCCTCCAGACGGTGCTGCCGCTCGTTGCGGAGATCGCCGAGCGGCCCGTGACCGAGGACCCCGACGGCGCGATCGTCCTCACGGGCTTCACGCCGCTGATCGAGGTCGCCGCGATGCGGCACGCGCGCGCCGACCTGCGCCTGTTCGCCAACTAGGGAGCGGGTGATGCTGCTCACGCCCACCGAGCTGGAACGGCTCACGATCTTCACCGCGGCCGAGCTCGCCCGCAAGCGCCGGGCCCGCGGCCTCAGGCTCAACTACCCCGAGGCGGTGGCGCTCATCACCGACGAGATCCTGGAGGGCGCGCGCGACGGGCGCAGCGTCGCCGACCTCATCGGCTGGGGCTCCACGATCCTGTCGACCGAGGACGTGATGCCGGGCATCGCCGCCATGCTGCCGATCCTGCAGGTCGAGGGCGTCTTCCCGGACGGCACCAAGCTCGTCACGGTCCACGAGCCGGTCCGCGCCCGGGCGGGCGCCCCCGCCGACACCCTGGAGCCCGGCGCGATCCTGCCGGCCGACGGCGCGATCGAGCTCGCCGCGGGCCGCCCGCGGGTCACCCTCGACGTCGTCAACACCGGCGACCGCCCGGTCCAGATCGGCTCGCACTACCACTTCTTCGAGGTGAACCGGGCGCTCGACTTCGACCGGGCGGCGGCCCTGGGACACCGCCTCGACATCCCGGCCGGGACGGCGATCCGCTTCGAGCCGGGCCAGCGCAAGACCGTGACGCTGGTCGGCTTCGGCGGCGCCCGGGAGCTGACCGGGCTCAACGACCTGACGCAGGGGACCCTGCCCGACGACGCGGCGCGGGCGGCGGCCCTCGCCCGCGCCAAGGCCCGCGGCTTCAAAGGCGCCTAGGGAGAGTGCCATGGTGACGATCCCGCGCCGCGACTACGCCGCCCTCTACGGGCCGACCACCGGGGACGGGGTGCGGCTCGCCGACACCTCCCTGGTGGCGGTCGTCGAGCACGACCACGCCGTCTATGGGGACGAGTGCCTGCACGGCGGCGGCAAGACCCTGCGCGACGGGATCGGGATGGCGCCCGGGGTGACCGCCGCGCAGGGCGCGCTCGACTTCCTCCTCTGCAACGTCGTGGTGATCGACCCCGTCCTCGGCATCCAGAAGGGCGATCTCGGCATCAAGGACGGGCGGATCGTGGCGCTCGGCAAGGCCGGCAACCCGGCGATCATGGACGGCGTCGACCCGCGCCTGATCGTGTCGGCCGGGACGACGGTGCGCGACTGCGAGGGCCTGATCGCGACGCCCGGGGCCATCGACGTGCACGTGCACTTCGATTCCGCCGGCCTGCCGGACCACGCGATCGCCTCCGGCGTCACGACCCTGCTCGGCGGCTCGCTCGGGCCGATCACCGTCGGCATCGATTCCGGCGGCCCGTTCAACACCGGCCGCATGCTCCAGGCCGCCGAGGCTTGGCCGGTCAATTTCGGCTTCCTCGGGCGCGGCAACACCCACCGGCCGGCCGCCCTGAAGGAGCAGCTGGAGACCGGCGTCCTCGGCCTCAAGATCCACGAGGACTGGGGCGCGATGCCGGCCGCGATCGACGCCTGCCTGGGCTTCGCCGACGCGTACGACTTCCAGGTCCAGCTCCACACCGACACGCTGAACGAGTCGGGCTTCGTGGAGGACACGCTGGCGGCGATCGGCGGCCGCACCATCCACATGTACCACACCGAGGGGGCCGGGGGCGGCCACGCGCCGGACATCATCCGGGTCGCCGGGCTGCCGCACTGCCTACCGTCGTCGACGAACCCGACCAACCCCTACACGGTCAACACCTTCGACGAGCACCTCGACATGACGATGGTGTGCCACCACCTCAACCCGGCCCTGCCGGAGGACGTGGCCTTCGCGGAGAGCCGCATCCGCGCCCAGACCATCGCCGCCGAGGACGTGCTCCACGACATCGGGGCGATCGCGATGCACGGCTCCGACAGCCAGGGCATGGGCCGGATCCACGAGGTCGTCTGCCGGACGTGGCAGCTCGCCTCGAAGATGAAGGACCAGCGCGGCCCGCTCCCCGAGGAGAGGCCGGGCTTCGGCGACAATGCCCGGATCAGGCGCTACATCGCCAAGTACACGATCAACGCGGCGCGCACCTTCGGCATCCAGGAGCATGTCGGCTCGCTGGAGCCCGGCAAGATGGCCGACATCGTGGTCTGGCGGCCGGCCTTCTTCGGGATCAAGCCGGAGCTCGTGATCAAGGGCGGCTTCATCGCCTGGGGCGCGATGGGCGATTCCGCCGCCTCGCTGATGACCTGCGAGCCGGTGCTGATGCGCCCGCAATGGGGCGCCTTCGGGCGCGCCAAGCAGGCGCTCTCGGCCTGCTTCGTCCACCCCCTGGCGATCGAGGCCGATCTCGGCGGCCGGCTCGGCCTGCGCAAGGCGCTCCTGCCCGCCCGCGGGACCCGCACGCTGACGAAGGCCGACATGCTCTGGAACGACGCCTGCCCGGAGATCCGCGTCGACCCGCAGACCTTCGACGTCTTCGTCGACGGCGTGCTCGCCACCTGCGAGCCGGCCCGGACTCTGCCGCTCGCCCAGCGCTACATGCTGCGCTGAGCGGCGCCGAACCCCGCCACCCCTCTCACGGCCCCGCTCCCCATGACCGACGTGACTCCCGCGAACGCCGCCCGGATCGGGATCGGCGGCCCGGTCGGATCCGGCAAGACCGCGCTGATCGAGCGGCTGATCCCCGTGCTGCGGGCGCGGGGCGTCGATCTCGCGGTGATCACGAACGATCTCGTCACCAAGGAGGATGCCGAGCGGCTGCGCCGCTCCGGGCTGATCGATCCGAGCCGCGTCGAGGCGGTGGAGGCCGGGGCCTGCCCGCACACGGTGATCCGGGAGGACCCGACCCTCAACATCGCCGCGGGCGACGCGCTGGAGGCGCGCTTCCCGGGCCTGCAGCTGCTCGTCTTCGAATCCGGCGGCGACAACCTCGCCTCGACCTTCTCCCTCGACCTCGTGGACTGGTGGATCTTCGTGATCGACGTGGCCGGCGGCGACGACATCCCGCGCAAGCGCGGCCCGGGCGTGCTGCGCTGCGACCTCCTCGTGATCAACAAGGTCGACCTCGCGCCGCATGTCGGCGTCGACCTCGACGGGATGCTCGCGGAGGCCGCGCGGGTCCGGAGCGGCAGGCCGGTCCTCGCCACGAACGCGCGCGCGGGCCTCGGCATCGACGCGGTGGCGGATGCCATCGGCCGGGCCGTCCTGTTCGCGCCCTAGCCGTGCCCGACGACGTCCAGACCGGCCGCCGCGCGACGGCCCGCCTCGGCTTCGTGCGCGGCGGCGGGACCAGCGTGCTCGCCGACCAGCACGTGCCGTACCCGTTCCACATCACGAAGCCGTTCCGCCTGTATCCGCAGCGGCCGGAGCTGATCACGCTGTACCTGCAATCGGCCTCCGGCGGCCTCTACCGCGGCGACCGTCTCGGCCTCGACATCGCGATGGGTCCGGGCTCGGCGGCGCACGTCACCACCCAGGCCGCCACGGTCGTCCATCGCAGCGCCGACCAGCCGGCCCGCCAGGACACGCGGATCCGCGTCGGCGCCGATGCCTTCCTCCACTGCGTGCCCGATCCCCTGATCCTGTTCCCCGGCGCCGCCCTCTCGGCCTCGACCCGGGTCACGCTCGAGCCCGGGGCCCGTGCCGTCGTCTCCGAGAGCATTGCGTGTCACGACCCGGAGGGCCGCGGCAGGCCGTTCGAGCACGTCGAGCTCGCCCTCGGCATCGAGACGGCGGCGGGGGCCGTCCTGGTCCGCGAGCGGGCGCGCATCGCCGGCGCCGAGTTCCGCGATCCGGCCTCGCCGCTCGGCCCGTGGCGGGCCTACGGCGCCCTCGTCATCCTCGGTCCGGCCCCGTGCCTGCCGGATCCCGGGGACGTCCAGGCCGCGGCCGACCGCACCGGCTGCCGGGCCGGGCTCAGCCTGCTGCCGAACGCGGCCGGGCTCGGCCTCCGGCTCCTCGCGCCCGACGGCGGCACCCTGGCGGCGGGGCTGGAGGCGGCCGCTGGTCGCGCCTTCGCGGCGCTAACCGGGCTCGCCCCGGCGCGCCGCCGCAAATAGGAAGCCGGCGCCCGGGATCGCCGCCGCCGATATGGGCAGGCTGCCGATGTTTTCATCTTGCGAAATTTATTTTCTTTTGAAGAAATGTGCTGAAGGAGACGATCCGTGCGCGACGGCTGATCCGGTGCGGACGGGGCGGCCCACCTTCTCGAACGATCTGAAGGATTTGCCCCCCATGGCGACAGACGATCCCGCGCACTTCACCCTCCGCCGGCGCCTGCTGCTCGGGCTGGCGGCGGCCCCGCTCGCGGCATCGCTGCCGCGCGTCGCGGCGGCCGCCGAGGCCGGCGCTCTGGCGGTGACCGACAGCGAGGTGACGGTCGGCATCCTGCACTCGATCACCGGCACCATGGCGATCTCGGAGACCGGGCCGAGCCAGGGCGAGAAGCTGGCGATCCAGCAGATCAACGACGCCGGCGGCGTGCTCGGACGCAAGATCAAGATCATCCAGGAGGACGGCGCCTCCGACTGGCCGACCTTCGCCGAGAAGGCCAAGAAGCTCCTCGTCAACGACCACTGCGCCGCCGTNCTCCTCCACCTCGACGCCCGCTCGGTCACCGGCGGCACGATCGGACGCAAGATCAAGATCATCCAGGAGGACGGCGCCTCCGACTGGCCGACCTTCGCCGAGAAGGCCAAGAAGCTCCTCGTCAACGACCACTGCGCCGCCGTGWTGGGCTGCTKSACCTCGGCCTCGCGCAAGGCGGTGCTGCCGGTCTTCGAGCAGTACAACGGCCTGCTGTACTATCCGACCTTCTACGAGGGCCTGGAGCAGTCGAAGAACGTCTTCTACACCGGCCAGGAGGCCACGCAGCAGATCCTCGCCGGCCTCGACTGGGTCCACAAGGAGAAGGGCGGCGACAGCTTCTACTTCATCGGCTCNCGTCTTCTACACCGGCCAGGAGGCCACGCAGCAGATCCTCGCCGGCCTCGACTGGGTCCACAAGGAGAAGGGCGGCGACAGCTTCTACTTCATCGGCTCGGACTACATCTGGCCGCGCACCTCTAACAAGATCGCCCGCCGGCACATCGAGACCGTGCTCAAGGGCAAGGTCGTCGGCGAGGAGTACTTCCCCCTCGGCCACACGCAGTTCAACTCGGTCATCAACAAGATCAAGCTCACCAAGCCGAAGGTGATCTTCGCCACGATCGTGGGCGGCTCGAACGTGGCGTTCTACAAGCAGCTGAAGGCGGCGGGCATCGACCTGTCGAAGCAGGTGCTGATGACGCTGTCGGTGACCGAGGACGAGGTTGACGGCATCGGCGGCGAGAACATCGCCGGGGCCTACTCGTGCATGAAGTACTTCGAGTCGATCCAGAACGAGAACAATAAGGCGTTCGTGGCCGCGTTCAAGAAGATGTGGGGCGAGAAGACGGTCATCGGCGACGTGACGCAGGCGGCCTATCTCGGCCCGTTCCTGTGGAAAATGGCCTGCGAGAAGGCCGGCACCTTCGACGTCGACAAGGTCGTGGCGGCCTCGCCCGGCCTGGAATTCAAGGGGGCGCCGGAAGGTTACGTGAAGATCGACGAGAACCACCATCTCTGGTCGAAGACCCGGGTCGGCCGGGCCAAGCCCGACGGCCAGTTCGAGATCGTCTACACCAGCCCCGAACTGATCAAGCCCGATCCGTTCCCGAAAGGGTACCAGTAGGCCAGGCTGACGGCTGCGAGGATATCGGTGGCCGGCCGGGTCCAGATGACGGGCTCGGCGTGTCGGTTGTGGCCGGCGATGTCGCGTTTGATCGCCGCCTGCGGGTCGACGACGCCGATGACGGGGCCGCGCCGCGTGTCCGTCGTCGGAAGAGCTGAAACGCCTTGAGGCGCCCAGAGACGGAAGCTGTGGTCCAGCCGGGCTGGCCTGCGGCCGCCACGCATCGATCTCGCTCCTCGCGGCGGCCGACGACGAGAACCAGTTCGCGTTCAGGCACTCGTCGCGCAGGCGGCCATTGAACGAGTCGGCCAACGCGCTTGTGCCGGTCCGCGCTCAGGCCGGCGTGACAGCCGTCGTCCCACGTCGGGAGATGTGCACGTTGCGGTAGAGGGTCAGAGCGCCCACGATCGAGAACAGGGCCGCACAAGCGAGCCAGAGGCCTGGCATGGCTCGATTCCCCGTTGCGTGGATCAGATAGGTACAGATCGCCGGGGTGAAGCCGCCGAAAATTGCCTGTGCGAGACTGTAGGCCAGGGAGAAGCCTGTGGCGCGAACCTCGGCCGGCATGATCTCGGTCAGCGTGACGACCATCACCCCCTGGTAGCCGCCATACAGGAACGACATCCACATGAGGGCGGCCAGCAAGCGGCCGAAGGACGGGTCTGTCACGAGCCACGCCATGACCGGGTAAGCCGTGAGACCGATCAACACCGAGAAGGTCAGGAGCACCGGAAGCCGCCCGACCCGGTCCGACACCGCCCCCATAACGGGCACCCAGACGAAGTTCGCCACGCCGACGCAGACGGTGACCACGAAGCTGTCATGCGCACTTAGGCCAAGAACCTGACGCGCGTAGGTCGGGGTATAGGCCGTGATCATGTAGAAGAAGACGCTCGTCAGTGTGACGAGCAGCACCGCCTTGAGCACGATCGCCCAGTTCTGGAGAAGTGACCGGTAGATCTCGCCGAGGGTTACGCGGCGATGCTTCGCCCGCTGCGCAAAATCCTCGCTCTCCTGCATCGAGCGCCGGATCCAGAATAGGACGGGGATGATCAGGCAGCCGATCAGGAACGGAATGCGCCATCCCCAGGCGAGCATCTGCTCCTCCGTCAGGAAGCCGCGCAGGGTCACGCCGATAACGGCGGCGAAGACCACGGCGACCTGCTGGCTCGCCGATTGCCAGCTCACGTAGAAGCCGCGATTCCCCGGCGTCGCGATCTCCGACAGATAGACCGAGACGCCGCCGGATTCGGCGCCGGCGGAGAACCCCTGCAGCAGTCGGCCGATCAGGACGAGAATGGGAGCGGCGATGCCAATCGATGCGTAGGTCGGCGTGAACGTGATGAGCGCGACGCCCACCGACATGATGGCGAGGCTCATGACCAACCCGGCTCGTCGGCCGTGGCGGTCGATATAGGCGCCAAGCACGATGGCGCCGAGCGGACGCATCAGGAAGCCGATCCCGAAGGTGGCCAACGACAGCATCAACGAGACGTACTCGTTGTCGTTGGGAAAGACGGCCTTTGCCACCGCAGCGGCGTAGAAGCCGTAGACCATAAAATCGAACATTTCGAGGAAGTTTCCGCTCACGACGCGGAAGACGTCCTTCTTCGAGGGCGGTCGCTGCACCGAAGCGTCCATGGTTTCTCTCCCGTCAATGAATCGGCCTCCTCTTCGGAAGGCTGTGCCGGCCTGAGAACGACGCAAGTTGTTCTATCATTTGGAACGACGTATCAGGAATTGATAGGCTATGAACGCCCTGGCCTGCAGTCAATGGAGAACCTGCAGAATTCGCGACCGCGCGGCCGGTATTCGAGAAACCGCCATTGTTGTTGCAACTCGTTCAGAGGACTGCACTTGACGAGGCGCCACGGGCAACGCTAGCTTTTACCAGAACGGCGTTTCGAATGTTGGAACGATGGACAGCACCCTCCTCAAGGGATTGATGCTTCTCGAGCACTTGGCCGGCAGCGAGACGCCCCGGGGCGTCAGCGAACTGGCACGCGCGCTCAACCTCACGAAGAGCAATGTGCATCGCACGCTCCAGACACTGGTGGCCGCCGGCTACGTGCGCGCCCAGACGGGTGGCACCTACGCCTGCACCTTGAAGCTCTTCGAGCTCGCCAGTCCCGTTGTGGCGCGGATCGACGTCCGGCAGGTCGCCGAGCCCTTCATGCGGACCCTGGCCGATCAAACCCAGGAGACCATCCACCTGTCGCTGCTCGACCGGGCGGACGTCATCTACCTGCACAAGATCGAGAGCCCCCAGCCGGTTCGCGCCTATTCGTCGATCGGTGGCCGCGCTCCGGCCTATTGCGTGGCGTCCGGCAAGGCGCTGCTCGCTTATCAGGAGGAGGCGCTGGCCCACCTGCCGGAGACGCTCCAGGTCCACACGCCGCGCACGATCGCGACCCTCGACCTCCTGCGGCGGGAACTCGAGCAGGTCCGGATTCAGGGTTTCGCGATCAATCGCGGGGAGTGGCGGGAGCGCGTGTGCGGGCTCGCCGCGATCGTCCACGATGCCATGGGCCGTCCCGTCGCGGCGATCGGTATCTCCGGGCCGGCCGATCGCCTGAATCCCACGGCGCTCCGCCGCTTCAGCGACGTGGTCGTCGACGCGGCGCGCAGCCTGTCGCGGGCCCTCGGCTACAACCCCATCACCGTCTCATCCCCTGCCGCGCCGCGGCATGCCCGAGGCTCAGCGCCCCCGCGCGCGCCGGCGGCGCTTGCCTGATCGAGGAGTAGGCCCATGCGACCGCTGTCCGGTATCCGCGTGATCGAGTTCTGCAGTGTCGCGGCCGGGCCATTCTGCGCCATGCTGCTCGCCGACATGGGAGCCGACGTCATCAAGGTCGAGAATCCGGAGGGCGGCGACTCGATGCGGGCCTGGCCGCCCCTCAACGCGGGTTTCAGCGAGAACTTCGCCTCGCTCAACCGCAACAAGCGCTCTGTGACGCTGGACCTGAAGGATCCGGCCGACAAGGCGCGCGCCCTGGACCTGATCGGCTCTGCCGACGTGGTGCTGGAGAACAACCGCCCCGGCGTGATGAAGCGGCTCGGCCTCGACTACGTGCGCGTCAGCGCCGGGCGGCCCGGCCTGGTCTATTGCTCGATCTCAGCCTTCGGCCAGGAGGGGCCGCGCTCCGCCGAGGCCGGGTTCGACCTGACGCTCCAGGCGATGAGCGGCGTGATGAGCGTCACGGGCGAGCCCGGCGCGCCCCCGGTCAAGTGCGGCGTACCGATCTCGGATTTCGGCACCGGCCTCTACGCGGCCTACGCCATCGCGGCGGCGCTGCTCCAGGTGCGGGCGGGCGGACCCGGCGCACACATCGACGCCTCGATGTTCGGCGCCTCCCTGGCGATGGGGGCGCTCCAGACCAGCGAGTATTTCGGCAGCGGCCGCGACCCGAAGCGCCTGGGCTCGGCCCATCCGCGCAACGCCCCCTATCAGGCCTTCCGCGCCCAGGACGGGTACTTCGCCATGGCGGCGGGCAACGACGCCCTCTACCGCGCCGCCTGCGCGGCGATCGGGCGCGACGACCTCGCCGAGGATCCGCGCTTCGCCTCGACCGCCCTGCGGGCGCAGAACCAGGGCGAACTCCTGGCGATTCTGGAGCGCGACTTCGCCGACCTCACCTGCGCCGACCTGCTGGCCCGGTTCCGCGCCGCGGGCGTGCCCTGCGCACCGATCAACGGCTACGCCGACGCCCTGGCCGACCCGCAGGTCGCGCATATGGGCTGGGTCCAGCCGGTGACCCTGCCGTCCGGCGCTGAGACGCGCACCTTCGTGTCGCCGCTGAAGTTCTCAGGGGAGGGCTTCCCGATCTACCGGGAGCCGCCCGCCCTCGGGCAGCACAACGCCGAACTGTTCGGCGAGGCCGCGCCGGCTCGCGCGCGCACGGCTTGAGGGCGGCGCCATGGACGAACTCCTGAAAGAGCGCAGCGGCGACACGCTGACCCTGACGCTCAACCGCCCCGACAAGATGAACGCCCTGTCGGCCACCCTGGTCGACGCGCTGCTCGACGCCGTCGCGGCTGCGGCCGGCGACGGGACACGGCTCCTCGTGCTGAAGGGCGCGGGGCGCAACTTCAGCGCCGGGTTCGACTTCGGCGGCTACGCGGACCTGTCGGAGGGCGACCTGCTGCTCCGGTTCGTGCGGATCGAGCAGCTCCTCCAGGCGCTGGCCCACGCGCCGTTCGACACGCTGGCGCTCGCGCACGGGCGGAACTTCGGCGCCGGGGTCGACGTGATCTGCGCCTGCGGCCGGCGGGTCGGCGATCCGGCCGCCACCTTCCGCATGCCGGGCCTGTCCTTCGGGCTGGTGCTCGGCACGCGGCGCTACGCCGAGCGGGTCGGCGGCTCCAAGGCCCGGCTCGTCCTCCAGGAGGGGCGGGTCTTCGACGCCCCGGAGGCCCTGTCCGACGGGTTCCTCACCGCCGTCGCGGCGACCGACTCGTGGTTCGACACCGTCGCGGCCGCCTCGGAAGCGGCGACGCGGCTGTCTTCCTGGGCCGGGGCGGCCCTGAACCGCGCCGCCGCCCGCGACACCCGCGCGGACGACCTCGCCGACCTCGTCGCCTCGGCCGCGCGCCCGGGGCTGAAGGACCGGATCCGCGCCTACCGCGCGGCCTGACACACGCCCGATCGGAGGACGCCCCGTGAGCGCCGGAACCCAGAAGATCGTCCCCCTCGCAGACCTCGCAGCCCGCGTGCCGGACGGCAGCTCCCTGGCGCTCGGCGGCAGCTTCCTGCACCGCGGCCCCTTCGCGTTCGTGCGCGAGCTGATCCGCCAGGGCCGCCGCGACCTCGAAGTCGTCAAGCAGTCGCCCGGCTATGACATCGACATTCTCTGCCGCGCCGGCGCCCTGTCGCGGGCGAAGGCGGGGATCGTGGCCATGGAAGGCAATTTCGGCCTCGCGCCCTGGTACCGCCGGGCGATCGAGTCCGGCGAGGTCCGCCTGGAGGAGCACGCCTGCGCCAGCCTGACGGCGGGCCTGCGGGCGGCTGCCTTCGGCGTGCCGTTCATGCCCTGCGGCGGCATCCACGGCTCGGACCTGCCGGCGCTCAACGGCTGGAAGACGATCGAGGACCCCTACGGCAGCGGCGAGGCGGTCTACGCCATCCCGCGCATCCAGCCGGACTTCGCGGTGATCCAGGCCAACGAGGTCAGCGCGTCGGGGGACGTGCGCGTCTTCGGGACCTCGCACTGGGACCGGATCATGAGCCGCTCGGCCAAGCGCGTGCTCGTGGTGGCCGAGCGGGTCGCCCCGGACGCCTCCTTCCGCGACCAGCCCGAACTGACGCTGGTGCCCCACTTCCTCGTCGAGGCGTTGAGCATCGTGCCGAACGGGGCTTGGCCCGGCTCGCTCTGGCCGGATTACGAGATCGATTACCCGGCCGTGGAGGCCTACATGGCCGACGCCCCGGGCGTGCTCGCCGATCACCTCGCCGCCGGCCCCGAGGCCCGGGAGGCTGCCCATGTCTGAGGCGCCGTCCAACGCGATCGAGGCCTGGTCGGGCTTTTCCTACATCGTCACCAATCTCGCCCGGTTCGTGCGGCCGAACGAGATCACCTTCAGCGGCGTGAACTCGGCCCTGCCGATGCTGGCCTGCCTCCTGGCCAAGCAGGCCTATCCCTTCGCGTTCACCTACATCAACGTCGCCGGCGGCGTCGACCCGAACCCGTCGAAGGTGCCGATCTCGTCCTCCGACCCGGTCCTCGCCGAGGGCTCGCGGGCGATCTTCGCCAATGAGGATTTCTACGATCTCTGCACCCGCGGCCTGATGGACCTGTGCTTCCTGGGCGCCGCGCAGGTCGACGGGCTGGGCCGCACGAACGTCTCCTGCATCGGCGACTGGCACGCGCCGCGGGTGCGGCTGCCGGGCGGCGGCGGCGGCGCCGTGATGCTGCCCACCGCCCGCCGGGCGGTCACGTGGCGTACGGAACATTCCCGCCGCACCCTCGTCGAGACCCTCGACTTCGTCACCGCGGCCGGCGGCATGCACGGCGTGGTCACGCCGATCGCCGTCTTCACGAAGCGCGAGGGCCGGCTCGTGCTGGCCTCCTGGCATCCGGAGGCGAGCCTCGACGAGGTCCGGGACCGCACCGGCTTCGCGTTCTCGGCGGACGGTGCCGCCTCGACGCCTCCGCCGACCCCGGCGGAGCGGGCGGCGCTGGCGGTCCTCGACCCGGAGGGCCGGTTCGAGGCCGATGCGGGCATCCGCCTGCGCTGAGGCGCGGGGCAGACAGACGGGACAGGAGATCGCCGCCATGAGCGCTGCCATGCCGGACTCGATCAGCGCGCGGCTGCGCGCGGCCATCGCGGATCATGCGGGGACGGGCCGCACGGCGCTCTCGGGCTCCGACGTCGTATCCTATGCCGACCTCGGCGCGCGGATCGACGCCGCCGCGGGCGCAGTCCGGGACTGGGGTGCCGCCAAGGGTGACCGGGTCGGACTGATCGCGCCCAAGAGTGCGGCGGCCATCGTGGCCTACTTCGGGGCCATGCAGGCCGGCGCCTGCGTCTGCTTCCTGGAGCCGGGGCTCGCGCCGGAGGTGGTGGCCGAGCAGGCTGCGCTCGTCGGCATGCGGCATCTCATCGTCGCCCAGGTCGACGCCTCGCCCGTCGCTCTGACCGGCCTGGACGTCCGCGCACTGGACAGCCTCGCCGACGGCGCGGCCTTCGCGGCCGAGGTCAGCCCGCGGGATGAGGCCATGCTGCTTTTCACCTCGGGGAGCACCGGCCGGCCGAAGGGCGTGCTGCTGCGCCACGAAGGCCTGATCTGCAACGCCGCGGGCGTGCTCCGTCACACCGGTACGGGGCCTGCGGACCGGCTTCTCCACGTCATGCCACTTCATCACACGAACGGCATCAACAACCAGTTGATCGTGCCTCTCCTGGCCGGAGCCGAGATCGTGTTGATGGAGCGCTTCCAGGCCGAGGCCGCCCTCGACCGCCTGCGATCTGGCGGCATCACCTACATGACCGGCGTGCCGACGATCTACGCGCGGATGCTGCCCCTGCTGCGCCCCGGGGAGCGCTTCCCGGGCCTGCGCTTCCTGCGCTGCGGCTCGGCGCCGATCACCCCGACCCTGCATCGGCAGATCGAGGAGGCCTTCGGCGTGCCGCTCCTCGTCTCCTACGGCCTGTCGGAGGCGACCTGCACCTCGACCATGAACCCGCCGGGCCGGCGTCGCATCGGCACGATCGGGACCGTGCTCGCGGGCCAGAATGTGGACCTGTTCGATCCGGCCACGGATCGCCCGGTCGAGGCCGGCCGGGAAGGGGAGATCCGCATCTCCGGCCCGGCCCTGATGGCCGGCTATCTCGGCAGCGCGGACCAGCCGATCGTGGACGGCTGGCTGCGCACCGGTGATCTCGGCCGCTTCGACGCCGACGGCTTCCTCGCCATCACGGGGCGCATCAAGGACGTGATCATTCGCGGCGGCGAGAATATCTCGCCCGCGTTGATCGAGCGGCAACTCGCTGCCCATCCGGCCATCTGCGACTGTTGCGTGGTCGGCGCCCCCGACGCGGATCTCGGCGAGGTACCGGTGGCCTTCGTGGTGCTGCGGGAGGGCGAGGGCCTCGACGAGCCGGGGCTCAAGGATTTCGTACGGGGTTCCCTCGCGCGGATCTACGTGCCGGCGCAGATTCGCAGGCTTGACGTGCTGCCGGTCAACGGCGTCGGCAAGACCGACCGCAAGGCGCTGCGTAGCTTGTTGGCCGCTTCCTAGGACACATGTCTACGCGAACGGCAGCGCGTCTCACCGCCCCGCCTCGGTGTGGCGCACGTTCGCGGCCGACCCAGGCCAGAACCGGCTCCGACCTGATTGCATCAAGCCGGCAGCTCTGGATCCTTGTTGTACCACGCGTTTTTGCGACGAACCCGGATCCGCTTCGGCGGCATGCGCACCGGCGCCGGCAGGTCCACGTCGATCAGGACAGGGCGGACCGGCTCTCGAGCCGGAAGGGCGCTCGCGCGAATAGGCTCCCCGCGGTGCTGAGAGCGCGGACAAGACGATCGTGCGGACGGCCCCCCGTCCCAGCCTAGGAGCTCACTGGCGCGCCCTGCAGGTCGGCCGACGTCGTCTCCGCGTGGATCAGCGTGAGCGTACTGACCATCGCCCGGCTCGCCTTTCCGGTCGCGCCCGACGGCAGCGTGTCGCTGAAGACGATCACGTCCGGCACCTTGTAACGTTCGAGATGGGCCGATGCCCAGCGCCTGAGTTCGTCCGCCGACAGCGCGCGGTCAGGCTTCAGCACGACGACCGCGTGGATCGCCTCGCCGAGGCGCGGGTCGGGCACGCCGGCGCACAGGGCCGCCGCGATGTCCGGATGCGCGCACAGGGCGTTCTCGATCTCCAGGGGCGCGATCTTGTTGCCGCCCCGCGCGATGATCTCCTTCGAGCGCCCGACGAGCTCGACGTGACCGTCCTGGCGCAGGCGCGCGAGATCGCCTGTGCGGAAGTGGTCCGCCTCCAGCGCGGAGCGCGTGAGCTCGGCGCCGTCGAGATAGCCGAGCATGCCGCAGGCAGTTCGGATCCGCAGCTCGCCGGTCTCGCCCAGAGCGGCGAGCGCGCCGTCGTCGCGGACGATGCGGAACGACACGCCCTCGGTTGGCATGCCGATCGACCCAGCCTCCGAGACGTCCCGCGGTCGGTGACAGAAGTCGCAGGAGCCAGTCTCGGTCGAGCCATAGAGGTCGACGAGCTCGGCCTTCGGCCATCCGCCGCGGACTGCTTGCGTCAGCGACGGGCTGAGCGCCTCGCCGCCGGTCAGCACCGCCCGCAGACGGGGGGCCGGCGGGACACCGTCGGCCAGCAGGGCTCGCAGCATGGTCGGCACAGCGGCCAACACCGTCCCCTCCGCGGCGAGCAGGCCCTCGAGCGTCGCGGGCGTGAACTTCGGGACGAGGACGAGTCTCGCCTCAGAGCGGATCGCCAGGAGGCTCGCCCAGATCCCGAAGATGAAGGTCAGCTGGAGCGGCACCGCGACGACGTCGTCCGGGCGAAAGCCCAGCAGCCGGTCGAGGATCGCGAGCTTGCGCGCCAGGGCATCGTGTCCGAGAACCACGCCCTTCGGCACGCCGGTGCTGCCCGAGGTGAAGACCACGAGGGCGGCCCCGTCCAGGAGCGGCCGCACCGGCGGCGCATCCTCCGCGATCTTCTCCAAGCTGAGCCCGTCGGCCCGGAAGCGGGCACGCGTCGCCCGCTCGACCGCCGCGCGGGTGAGCGGTGCAGCGGCTCGGTGAACGGGCACCGCGACCGCGCCCGCCCGCCAGAGGCCGAGCAGCGTCCCGAGATCGAGCGCCCGGTTGCCGATGGTGAGGTGCACCGGCTCGTGCGGGCGCATGCCTGCCGCACGCAGCCGACCGGCGACCAGATCCGCGTGTGCACCGAGGTCGCGCCCCGTCATCCCGGGGCCGGAACTCTCGTCCACCCGGCTGCCTGGGCGGCCGAGCCCAGCGCCCAGGAGTTCCGCCAGCGCCCCGGTCACGATCCGGCTCCCGGGAAGCGGCTGTCGCGCCAGGCCAGTGCCGCCTTGAGGCCTTGCGACCGGGCGATGTCCATGAAGGCCCGCTTGTCCGGCGAGCCTTCGCCCTCGATCAGCAGGTCGATGTCGAGGGCCGTCTCCAGGGCCTCCAGCATGCCGCGCGCCTCGATCGACCGGTTGAGGGCCCGTTTCGTCTCCTTGACGAGGTTCGGGTCGATCGCCGCGATGTGCCGGGCAAGGCGCAGCGCGCTCGCGTCGAGCTCGGCAATCGGCACGACTCGGTTGACCATTCCGATCTCGTAGGCGCGCCGCGCCGGAATGCGGTCCTCGCCCGTGAGGATGATCTCCTTGGCGATCTTCGGGCCGACGATCCAGGGCAGGATCATCACCACGATACCGGCCCCGAACTTCAGCTCCGGCTCGCCGAAGAAGGCATCCTCGGCCGCCACGGTCACGTCGCAGGCCAACGCCAACTCGCAGGCGCCCGCGAGGCAGGGACCACGCACCGCCGCGATGGTCGGCTTCGGGCAGTGCCAGAAGCGCATCGGCACATCGAAATCCTTGCGCAGGATCGGGCGCCACTGGCTCACGCCTTCAGGGCGCAGCGCCATCTGATCCTTGAGATCGAAGCCCGACGAGAAGGCCGTGCCGGCCCCGCGCACGATCACGGCGCGCACCGCATCGTCGGCCTCGGCCGCGTCCATCGCCTGCGCGAGTTCGTCGAGCATGGTCGCGCTGATCGCGTTGGTGCGCTCCGGGCGGTTCAGGGTGATGCGTGCCACCGGCGCGAGCGTCTCGTAGGTGATCGTCTTGAAGGCCACGGGTGGCTTTCTCCTCGCTGTCACTTGCGTCCTCCCGCCAGCCGCTTGGCCTCGGGTAGGCGCCGCAGCCGCAGCATCGAAGCGAGACCCAGGAACGGCCCCACGGCCAGCAGCGCGAAGGCGAAGCGCCAGCCGAGGAATGTCCCGGCGAAGGCGATGAGCTGGATACTGACGAGCGTCAGGAGAAAGCCGAGGCAGGTCTGCACGGTGAGCATCGTGCCGATCAGCCTGCGGTCGCTCAGCTCGCTCACCGCCGCCGAGAACTGCGCCGAATCGGCGATCACCGCGACGCCCCAGAGCACGCCCACCGCCAGCACCGCCCAGGCAGGGCCGCCGAACAGGAAACCCACCGCGATGGCACAGCAGCCGCTGGCCAGCATCGAGGCGCCGGTGACCAGAGTGCGCCCGAGTCGATCGGCCGCCCAGCCGCCCAGCATCGCGCCGAACGCCCCGGCCGCCACCACCGCGAAGGCGGCCAGTTCCGGCGGGAACGGCGGCGCGTTGCCGTAACGCTCACGGAAGCTCGCCGCCATGAAGGCACCGATCCAGGCCCACATCGCGTAGAGCTCCCACATGTGGCCGAGATAGCCGAGATTGGCCAAGCGCACGCCGCGATTGCGCCACGCCTCCAGGGCGTTCTCCAAGCGCAGGGGCGGGGCCTCCGACCGGATCGGCCCGAGTTGCACGAAGCGGATCAGGGCCGCCGAGAGGAGGGCGCCCAACGCCGCACCGAGCACCGGCAGATGCCAGTCGAGCTGGCCGAGGGCCGCGACGAGGTGGGGCAGCGCCGAGCCGAGGGTGAGCGCGCCCACCAGAAGGCCGATCAGCAGCCCCAGGTCACCCACCGCCCAGGTCGCGGCGATCTTCATGCCGACCGGGTAGACGCCGGCCATGCAGGCCCCCGTCACGAAGCGCAGCAGCGGCACCATCGGCGAGGTCGGCGCGAAGGCCAGCATCAGGAGGTTGGCGAGACCGGCCGCGACGGCGCAGCCGCAGAACAGCCGGCGCAGGTCGAACCGGTCGGCCAGCCCCAGCAGCGCGCTGACCAGTGTGCCGGCGACGAACCCGGCCTGCACGCTGTTGGTGAGCAGGGCCTCCTGGAACGGGCTCAGCGTCCACTGCGTGCGGATCGCGCCGATCGAGGCGGTGGTGGCGAACCACGTCGCCATAGCCGCCACCTCGCTCAGGAGCAGCAGCCCGATCGCCATCCGCTTTGCGCTGATGGTCGCGCTGTCGGCCGCGTCAGGACGTGCCATGGCTAGGCTGCCTCACTTCGCGGCCGTATGGGCTACGAGGGGGCAGCCGCCGTCGGCCATGGGCCGGAACGCCTGGTCGCCGGGGATGGTGTCGACGAGCTTGTAGTAGTCGTACGGCCCCTTCGACTCGGACGGGTCCTTGACCTGGAACAGGTAGAGGTCGTGGATGGTGCGCCCGTCCGCGCGGATCGAGCCGTGGCCGAACAGCGGATCGTTTGTCGGCATCGCCTTCATCTGCGCGACGATGTCGGTGCCGCGATGCGCCTTGTCCTTGTCGAGGGCGGCGATCGCCTTCATCCAGTGGAGCATCGCCGCGTAGGTGCCGGCCTGGTTCATCGTCGGGTAACGGCCACCGTTGCGTGCCGCGAACCGCTTCGCCCAGGTCCGGGTGCCGTCATTGAGGTCCCAGTAGAACGCCTCGGTCAGAGTCAGGCCGTGGGCGACCTTCAGGCCGACTGAGTGGATGTCCGAGATGAAGGCGAGGAGCGCGACGAGCTTCTGGCCGCCGTCGGTGAGGCCGAACTCCGAGGCCTGCTTGATGGCGTTGATCGTGTCGCCGCCGGAATTGGCGAGCGCGACCACCTGCGCACCGCTGCCCTGGGCCTGGAGCAGGTAGGAGGAGAAGTCGGTGCTCTGGAACGGAGCCAGGACGTGTCCGAGGGACTTGCCGCCCGCCTTCGTCACGGCCTCGGTGGCGTCGCGCTCCAGAGCGTGACCGAACGCGTAATCCGTCGTGAGGAAGTACCAGGACTTTCCGCCCTGCTTGATCACGGCGCGCGCCGTGCTGTTGCCGAGAGCCCAGGTGTCGTAGGTCCAATGGACGTTGGTCCGGGTGCAGTTCTTCCCGGTCAGATCCGAGGACCCGGCGCTCGCGATCAGGAATGCCTTGTCCTTCTCGCTCGCGATGTTCGACACGGCCAGGGCGACCGAAGAGGTCGGTACGTCGACGATCGCGTCGACCTGGTCGACGTCGAACCAGCGTCGCACGATGGCCGCGCCGATATCGGGCTTGTTCTGATGGTCGGCCGAGAGAACCTCGACGCGGAAGCCTCTCACGTCCGGCTTGAAGTCCTCGACGGCCATGCGCGCGGCCTCGACGGAGCCCGGCCCCGCGATGTCGGCGTAGAGCCCGGACTGATCATTCAGCACGCCGATACGGAAGGTCGGCAGCGGGTCGGCCTGCACGGCGGACAGGCCGCCAAACAGGATCGCCAGCGCGAATACACCCTTCATGGTCTTTCCTCCATCGGTATGAACGGACTGTGTTTGTTTTTGTCAGTCCGGCGGCAGTGCCGCGTTCAGTATTAAGCCATCACACCCAAGTCTTCCCTGTATGATTTCCGTCTGTTCCGCAGTTGAACGGCGGCGAGAGGCGGCGAGAACGCCTAGCGATGCACGTCAACGACGACGCGGCCGCGCACCCGGCCCGACATCAGGCGTTCCGCGGTGGCCACAGCCTCTGTCAGGCCGATCTCCTCCGTGATCGCCTCGAGCTTGACCGGATCGAGGTCGTGGACCAGCCTGTTCCAGGCCTCGATCCGCTCAGGCCGCGGGCACATCACGCTGTCGATCCCGAGCAGGCTGACGCCGCGCAGGATGAAGGGGGCCACGCTCGCAGGCAGGTCCATCCCCTGAGCCAGACCGCAAGCCGTTACGACGCCCCGGTACTTCATGGCGGCGCAGACGTTCGCCAGCGTGTGGCTACCGACCACATCGACGGCCCCGGCCCAGCGCTCCCGGGCGAGCGGCCTGCCCGGATCCGAGAATGTCGCCCGATCCAGCACCTCCGCTGCGCCGAGGCGGCGCAGGTAATCGGCCTCCTCGGGACGGCCGCTCACCGCCACGACCGTGTAGCCGAGGCGCGACAGGAGAGCGACCGCCGTGCTGCCGACGCCACCGGCCGCGCCGGTGACGACGACCTCGCCCTTGTCGGGGGTGACGCCGTGGCGCTCGAGGGCGATCACGCACAGCATCGCCGTGTAACCGGCAGTGCCGATCGCCATCGCCTGCCGTGGCGTGAGCGCCTCCGGCAATGGCACCAGCCAGTCGCCCTTGAGCCGTGCGACTTGCGCCAGCCCACCCCAATGGGTCTCGCCGACGCCCCAGCCGTTGAGGACGACGCGGTCGCCGGCCTTGTAGTCGTGATGCCGGGATTCGCGGACGGTGCCGGCGATGTCGATGCCCGGCACCATCGGAAATTTGCGCACGACCGGGCCTTTCCCGGTGATCGCGAGCCCGTCCTTGTAGTTCAACGTCGAGTAGGCGACATCCACGGTGACGTCGCCCTCGGGGAGCTGCGCCTCGTCGATCTCACGTAGGCCGGCGCGGTAGCCCGCCTCATCCTTCTCGATCAGGATTGCCTTGAACATTCGGGGCACTCCATGGGGCGCTCAGCGCGTAAGACAGGTCAGGAATAGGGTGGCGAAGAGGTCGAGAGGCTCGGGGCTGCGCTCGAGCTTGGCGCGCAGGACCGCGCCTTCCCAGCCGATCCAGAAAAACGCCGCCAGCGCAGCGCAATCGGCATCCGCGGCGATCTGGCCGGCTGCCTGGGCGTCCCGGAGACAGCGCTCCGTCCGCGCCTGCCAGTCGAGGAGGACGCCATGCAGACGGTCCCGAAAGAGCTCGGGCAGGGCGCTCATCTCCTGCCCGAGATTGCCGACGACACAGCCGCGACGGAACTCGTAGCGTGCCATGCCGGCCTTCGCGTCGGCGACGAAGTTCCTGATGCGCTCGATCGGGGTCGTACTCTCATCGAGCAACCAGCGGTCGAGCTTGCGCGCGAAGTAGGCTGCGTACGCCTCGATCAGTTCGGCGCCGAAGACGTCCTTGCTCGCGAAATAGTGATAGAACGAACCTTTCGGCACACCCGCGGTGCGCAGGACCTCTTCGAGGCCGGTTGCCGAGTAGCCCTTCTCCGATAGCAGCGCGACGCCCACCCGGATCAAGGCCGCCCGCGACGTGCCGTAGGCCGGCTCAGGCCTAGGTGGCCGACCCCTCTTGCGCGCGGTGACAACCGAGACCGAATCGGACTGCATGAATTAGAAATAGACCGGTTGATTATTAAATGCAACGAGCCTGGGCGATCCTGTCAGACCGCGTTCCGCGCGCAGCTCTCAGGAGGACGAGCTGCGACGCGCCGAGATCCTGTCTTTCTGATCCAGTGGCGAAGGGTCGGTGCCGTCTCCCGATGCCGCAGGGCGAACGCACCGGAGCGCAAGGGGCGGTTGTCGGGGCCGGGCTTAGCTAGAGCTCGCCGGTCGTGGATGAGGCCGTTTGTGCATGGAACCGGAGAGGCGAGGGCGCTCTACTTTCAAATCCTTGCGCTGGCGAGGCCGAGCTGCCGGCAGGCCGGGCCGGTCAGCGCGGGACCCTCGGGGGCGATGAATAGGCCGGTCGTCGTGCGTCCGATTTCTTGGTGCCGCGGATGAGGCGGCAGCGCGGGGTCGTGGCCGGCTCCACTGTTCTTCGTTTCGATGCAGAAGATGGCACGGGCGCCGGTTGGGGCGGTGCCACGGATGACGACAAAGGCGGTGCGATCGGCAGTGAAGCGCGGGTCGCCGCGGCCGAGACGGAGTTCCCGGGATGGGTTGATGGATGAACAGCCGCCACCACGCGGCACCGGCAGTGCCGCAGAATGGGCATAAGCGGGGGAGCGGCACCGGCTGCACGGCAAGCGAGGCTCGGCGGCGGCGGGGGTGCCGTGGGAGCGGCGGCGGCCCTGTCCGAGGTCCGGGCGTGGGTCGAGTGGGGTTGGGTGCAATGGCGACCGGTGAGACACGCGCTCGACATGCGCAGCCGTGCGTCAAAGCGCCGTTCTGTCACCTGGGTTTGGGACGCGCTGCTGCCGGACCTTGGCCTTGAGCTAGGAAGTTGATCGACGATTTCGCGCCCGTCACGGCCATTCGGTGGCGTCAGCCGGCATCTCCGAAGCAGACATCAGCATAGATCGGCTCACCGGTCGCCATTGCACCTGCAGTGAGCCCCCCACAGCAGGAGCGCAACTGCAGCCATCGGCCAACGCAGTTGCCGTGAACGGGGAGGCGCATCTGACTAGGAGCGAGGTCACCCAATTTGTCTGGGAAGTTCAGCGATTTGTGCAACTGGTGCCGCGAAAATAAGCGTCGAAGCGCTTGCGGGTGATCGAAAAAATTCTCAGACTGTCCGGCAGTGAGAATTTTTGATCGGCTCGAGCGTCGTGGCGTTGGAACCCAAGGAACTTTCTGTCGCGCAACGGATCGCGCACGCGTTTCCGGCGCTCAGCTCCGCTCACCGAGAGGTCGCCCGCTTCGTCCTTGATCATCCGTTGCGCGCCGCGACTCTGCCCGTGAATGAGCTTGCAGACTTGGTTGGCGTCTCCGTCGCCACCGCTAATCGGTTTGCCCGCGCCGTGGGCTACGAGGGCTACGCAAAGTTCCGCGCGGCCCTCGTCCTCGGCTATGAGAAGGCGCTCGCACCGGTCGAGAAGCTGCGCGGCAGCCGAGATCAGCCCGCGACCGCGTCCGGCATCCTCGACGGAGCCTTGGCCGACATCGTCCGCAACATCGAGGCGACGCGGCGTGGGCTCGACGGCCAGACCTGTGCGCAGGCCGTCGAGGCGATCCGCCGGGCCCGACGGGTCTACGTCGTGGGCCTGGGCAGCAGCAGCTGGCCGGCCGGCATCCTGGCGCGCAACCTCGACGTCAACCGCGAGGACGTCCATCTGCTGGCGACACTGGAGGGGCCCGGCTTCGCCGCCCGGAGCCTGCGCCGGCTGACGACCGACGACCTCGTCATCGCGCTCGCAACCCCGCGGTACTTCGCCGACACGGTGCGGCTGGCCGAGATCGCACGGAAGCACGGCGCCGCGGTCCTGGCGCTGACTGACGGACCGCACTCACCCCTCGTCGCCACCGCTACGGTCGCGCTCTACGCGCAGACCGACTGCCACTACTTCGCCGCCTCGGATGCCAGCCTGACGGCCCTCGTGGAGGCCCTGGCGAGCGCCTTCGCCCACGCCACCGAGGATCTCGTCCCGGCCGCGACGCGCGTGACGGAAGCGGTGCTGCCCTGGCTCGACCGCGACTACGCCGCCTGGCCGCCGCAGGGCGGACCCGACGACCTGCCCGACACCCCGCCTCCGGGAGCCGTTCCATGAGCGACCACCGCCCCGTACTCGTGATCCACGGCGGTGCCGGGACGATCGCGTCGGGCCAGGCCGATCCCGGCGAGGCGCGCTACCACGCGGCCCTCGCCGGAATCCTGGCGGCCGGAGCGGCCTGCCTCGCCGACGGCGGGAGCGCCCTCGACGCCGTGAGTGTCGCCGTCGACCTCCTGGAGGAGTGCCCGCTCTTCAATGCCGGCCACGGCGCCGTCTTCACCAGCGCCGAGACCCACGAACTCGACGCCGCGATCATGGACGGCGCCACCCTGCGGGCCGGCGCTGTCGCGGGCGTCTCGCGGGTGCGCCGGCCTGGCCGCGCCGCCCGCGCGCTGATGGAGGCCGGCGAGCACGTCCTTATGGCTGGTGCCGGCGCCGAGACCTTCGCGCGTCGGCACGGCCTCGAGATGGTCGAGCCCGATTTTTTCTCGACAGAGGCCCGCCGCGACCAGCTTCGCCGGGCGTTGGCCGCCGGGCAAGTCGCCCTCGACCACGACACGGCGTCGGGGCCCCTCGACGAGACCCGCAAGTTCGGCACGGTGGGCGCCGTCGCCCTCGACCGGGACGGCCACCTCGCCGCCCTGACCTCGACCGGCGGCATGACCAACAAGCGTCCCGGCCGGATCGGCGACTCGCCGCTGATCGGCGCGGGCACCTACGCGGACGACAGGACCGCCGCGGTCTCCTGCACCGGCACGGGGGAGGCCTTCATCCGCGTCGCGGCGGCGCACGATGTCTGCGCGCGCATGGCCTACGGGGGCCAGGACCTCGAGGTGGCAGCCCGGGCGGTTGTCGAGGAGCACCTGCCGACTGTCGGCGGCCGCGGCGGGCTGATCGCCGTCGATGCGCGCGGCCGGGTCGCAATGCCGTTCAACACCGAGGGCATGTATCGCGGCCTCGTCCGCTCCGGCGAGGCGCCGGCCACCGCGATCTTCGGCGAGACCCGCCGCGTCCCCGCACCAGCGCGCTGAGATCCGCCATGCCGACCATCGCAGCCGGGACCGCCTCTCCTGCCGCTCTGCCCGACGGACGGGTCGTCTCCGTCACCGGCCTTACCGTCCGCTTTGCGAACTCCGAGCGGGTCGTGGAGGCGGTCCGCGACCTCGCGTTCCACGTCGACGCCGGCGAGACCCTGGCGATCGTCGGCGAGTCCGGGTCCGGCAAGTCCGTGACCTCGCTCAGCCTGATGCGCCTCGTGGAGCACGGCGGCGGCCGGATCGCGGCCGGGCAGATGCTGTTCCGGCGCGGCTCGGGCGAGGTGCTCGATCTCGCCGCCGCCCCGAACGCCAAGATGCGGGCGATCCGTGGCGCCGAGATCGCGATGATCTTCCAGGAGCCGATGACCTCCCTGAACCCGGTCTTCACCGCCGGGGACCAGATCGCGGAATCGATCCGCATCCACCAGGGGAAGAGCGCCTCAGCCTCCCGGGCCGAGGCCCTGCGGATGCTCGACCTCGTGCGCATCCCCGAGGCGCGCAACGTCCTCACGCGCTACCCGCACCAGCTCTCCGGCGGCATGCGCCAGCGCGTGATGATCGCCATGGCCCTGTCCTGCAAGCCGCAGTTGCTCATCGCCGATGAGCCGACCACGGCCCTCGACGTCACGATCCAGGCGCAGATCCTCGAACTGATCCGCAGCCTCCAGGCCGAGATGAAGATGGGCGTCGTCTTCATCACTCACGACATGGGCGTCGTGGCCGAGATCGCCGACCGCGTGCTGGTCATGTACCGCGGCGACAAGGTGGAGGAGGGGGAGGCGCCCGCGCTCTTCGCTGCGCCGCGCCACGCCTACACCAAGGCGCTGCTGGCCGCCGTGCCTAAGCTCGGTGCCATGGCGGGCAGCGATCTGCCCCGGAAGTTCGACCTGCTGCGGGCCGAGGCCCGGGAAGAGCCGGCAGGGCAGGGGGCGCCCGCCACGGTCGACGTGCCCCACGACACCGTCCGCGCCGGCGCCGGGCCGATCCTGCGGGTGCGCGACCTCGTCACCCGGTTCGACATCCGCGGCGGCCTTCTGAATCGCGTGCGCCGCCGCGTCCACGCGGTGGAGCAGGTCAGCTTCGATCTCCATCCCGGCGAGACCCTGGCCCTCGTCGGCGAATCCGGGTGCGGCAAGTCCACGACGGGCCGCTCGCTCCTGCGTCTCGTGGAGAGCGAGAGCGGCCTGATCGAGTTCGACGGCGGCAACGTCCGCGACCTGCCCCCCGGGCGGCTCCGCGGCCTGCGGCGCAACATCCAGTTCATCTTCCAGGATCCCTACGCGTCCCTCGATCCGCGCCTGACCGTGGGCTTCTCGATCATGGAGCCGCTGCTGGTCCACAGGATCGCGACGCGCCGGGAGGCCGAGGCGCGGGTGGCGTGGCTGCTCGAGCGCGTCGGGCTGACGCCCGACCAGGCCCAGCGCTACCCGCACGAGTTCTCGGGCGGACAGCGGCAGCGCATCGCCATCGCCCGGGCCCTCGCCCTGAACCCGAAGGTCATCGTCGCCGACGAGGCGGTCTCGGCCCTGGACGTGTCGATCCAGGCCCAGATCGTGAACCTGATGCTCGATCTCCAGCGGGAGTTCGGCCTCGCCTACCTGTTCATCAGCCACGACATGGCGGTGGTCGAGCGCATCAGCCACCGGGTGGCGGTGATGTATCTCGGCCAGATCGTCGAGATCGGCCCCCGCCGGGCGATCTTCGAGGACCCGCAGCACCCCTACACCCGCAAGCTGATGGCGGCGGTGCCGGTCGCCGACCCGGCCCACCGGCACCTGCGCGCCCGCCGGCTCCTGACCGACGAGATCCCGAGCCCAGTCCGGGCGCTCGGCGACGAGCCGCAGGTCGCGCCCCTCGTCGAGATCGGCCCCGGCCATCTCGTCGCCCGCCACACGGTCGGCGGCCTCGCCGCCTGACACCGCCTATCCCCGCCAGCAGGATCGTCCCATGCCCCGAGGTCTGACCATGTTCGAGCGCTTCCTCCTCGCCGCCGGCCTGCTCGCCGCGGCAACCGCGCCCGCCGCCGCGGCCGGCGACCCGATCCTGGCGATCAGCGGCCAGCCCGAGACCCTCGACCCGTACAATACGAACACGACGCTCACGACCGCCGTCACCAAGTCGTTCTACGAGGGCCTCTTCGGCTTCGACAAGGATCTGAAGGTCCGCAACGTCCTGGCCGAGAGCTACGAGACATCGCCCGACGGCCTCGTCTACACGTTCAAGCTGCGCGAGGGCGTGAAATTCCACGACGGCACGACGTTCGACGCCGCTGCGGTGAAGGCCAACCTCGACCGCGTCCTCGACCCGCAAAACCACCTCGCGCGGTACAACCAGTTCAACCGCATCAAGACGATCGAGGTGCTCTCGCCCACGAGCCTGCGCATCACCCTGAAGGAGCCCTTCGGGCCGTTCATCAACTCGCTGGCCCACGCCTCGGCGGCGATCATCTCGCCCACGGCCCTGAAGAAGTACGGGAAGGACATCGCCTTCCACCCGGTCGGCACCGGGCCGTTCACCTTCGTCGACTGGAAGCAGACCGATTACGTCAAGGGCGCGAAGTTCGCCGATTACTGGCAGACCGGCTTCCCGAAGGTCGACACCATCACGTGGAAGCCGGTGCCCGAGAACGGCACCCGCGCCGCCATGCTGCAGACCGGCGAGGCCGACTTCGCCTTCCCGCTGCCCTACGAGCAGGCCAAGATGCTCGAAGCCAGCAAGAAGCTGAAGATCGAGGTCCACGCCTCGATCATCGAGCGGTATCTCAGCATGAACGTGCTGCAGAAGCCGTTCGACGACCTGCGCGTCCGCCAAGCGATCAACTACGCGATCAACAAGGAGGCGTTGGCCAAGGTCGCCTTCTCGGGCTACGCCTTCCCGGCGCAGGGCATCGTCCCGCAGGGCGTGCGCTACGCCCACAAGATGGATCCCTGGCCCTACGACCCGGCCAAGGCGCGCCAGCTCCTCAAGGAGGCCGGCTACGCCAACGGCTTCGAGGCGACCCTCTGGAGCGCCTACACCACCACCACCGCCCAGAAGGCGATCCAGTTCCTCCAGCAGCAGCTCGGCCAGGTCGGCATCAAGGTGCAGACCCTGGCGCTGGAGCCCGGCCAGCGCACCGAGTGGGTGCAGACCGCCCCCGATCCGAAGACCGCCCGCGTCCGCCTCTACTATGCCGGCTGGTCGTCCTCGACCGGTGAGGCAGACTGGGGCCTGCGGCCGCTGCTCGCGACGGAGGCGTGGCCGCCCAAGCTCAACAACACCGCCTACTACAGCAACGCCGAGTTCGACGCCCTTCTCGCCAAGGCGCTGGTCTCGACGAACGACGCGGAGCGCGCCGAGCTCTACGCCAAGGCGCAGGAGATCGTGATGAAGGACGCCCCCTGGGCGCCGCTCGTCACCGAGCAGAACCTCTACGCGACCTCCGCGCGGCTCTCCGGCGTCTACGTCATGCCCGACGGCAACATCGATTCCGGCGAGATCGCCGTCGCTCCCTAGCCGCCGCCAGCGGACCCCGCGCCGAGCGGCCCGGACGATGGCCGGCCCGGCGCGGACGTCCCGCGCGATCGCTTCACGCAAACCCCGGATCGCGGGCGCGAGCCTATGCTGACCTTCCTGCTCAAGCGGCTCCTCGGGCTGCTGCCGACGCTGCTGATCGTCTCGGTCCTCGTCTTCCTGTTCGTCCACCTGCTTCCCGGCGATCCGGCGCGGCTGGCGGCCGGGCAGGATGCCGACGCCCAGACGGTGGCCCTGGTACGCACAGAGCTCGGCCTCGACCGGCCCCTGCCGGAACAGTTCGTGCGCTACTTCGCCAACCTCGCCCGCGGCGATCTCGGCGTCTCGATCCGCACCCGCCGCCCGGTCTCGACCGAGATCGGCGAGCGCTTCCTGCCGACCCTCCTGCTCACCCTCACCAGCATGGCCTGGGCGGTCGCCTTCGGGCTGATCATCGGCATCGTCTCGGCGGTCTACCGCAACGAATGGCCCGACCGGTTCGGGATGACGCTCGCCGTGTCCGGCATCTCGTTCCCCGCCTTCGCACTCGGCATCCTCCTGATGCAGATCTTCTCGGTCGAGCTCGGCTGGCTGCCGACCGTCGGCGCCGACACGTGGCGGCACTACGTGCTGCCGTCGCTGACGCTCGGCGCGGCCGTGGCCGCCGTGATGGCCCGCTTCACCCGCGCGGCCTTCGTGGAGGTCATCGGCGAGGATTTCGTGCGCACCGCCCGCGCCAAGGGGCTCAAGGAGCGCGTCGTGATCGCCAAGCACTGCCTGCGCAACGCCCTGATCCCGGTCGTGACCATGATGGGCCTGCAGTTCGGCTTCCTGCTCGGCGGCTCGATCGTCGTCGAGGCGGTGTTCAACTGGCCCGGCATGGGCCGCCTGCTCGTCGATGCCGTGAACCAGCGCGACTACCCGGTGATCCAGGCCCTGGTCCTGCTGTTCTCGCTGGAGTTCATCCTGATCAACCTGGTCGTGGACGTGCTCTACGGCCTCATCAACCCGACCATCCGCTACAGGTGAGCCGGCCGTGACCGATATCCTCGTCCCCGCCGTCCCCACCGTCGCGCCCGTCCCCACCGGCATCCGGACGCCGTGGTCGGAATTCTGGCGCAAGTTCCGGCGCCAGCGCGTCGCCGTCCTCGCCCTGGGCTTCATCGGCCTGCTGGTCGTGGTCGCCGTGCTGGCGCCGTGGATCGTGCCCTACGACCCGGTCAACGACTTCGACTACGACCGGATCAACGAGGGCCCGTCGCTCGCGCACTGGCTCGGCGTCGATCCCCTCGGGCGCGACATCCTGAGCCGCATCGTCGAGGGCGCGCGGATCTCCCTGGCGACCGGCTTCCTCTCGGTCGCCGTCGGCGGGCTCGTCGGGACCGTGCTCGGTCTCCTGGCGGGCTACTACGGCGGCTGGTGGGACCGGATCGTCATGCGCATGTCCGACGTGCTGTTCGCCTTCCCGGGCATCCTGCTGGCGCTCGGCGTCGTCGCCATCCTGGGCTCGGGGCTCGTCAACGTCGTGGCGGCGGTGTCGGTCTTCAGCGTCCCGGCCTTCGCGCGCCTCGTGCGCGGCACGACCCTGGTCCTGAAGAACAGCACCTACATCGAGGCCGCGCGGAGCATCGGCGCTCCGGACCGGACGATCATCCTGCGCCACATCCTGCCGGGCACGATCTCGGGCATCGTGGTCTACTTCACCATGCGGCTGGGCACCTCGATCATCACGGCCGCGAGCCTGTCCTTCCTCGGCATGGGCGCGCAGCCGCCGACGCCCGAATGGGGCGCCATGCTGAACGAGGCCCGCGCCGACATGGTCTCGGCACCGCACGTCGCGCTGTTCCCGAGCCTCGCGATCTTCTTCACGGTGCTGGCCTTCAATCTCCTCGGGGACGGCCTCCGGGACGCCCTCGACCCGAAGATCGACCGCCTGTGACGCCGGCCGGCCCCCCGCGCCCCGCGCCCCGCGTCGGCCGCCTGCCGCGGGGTCCGCGCGACGCCATCACCGACGTCCCGGGCGTGACGGTCGGCCATTGCACGCTGGCCGAGGGCGACGTTCAGACTGGCGTTACAGTCGTGCGGCCGCACGGCGGCGATACATACCGGGACCGCGTTCCGGCGGCCGGCGTCGTGCTGAACGGCTTCGGCAAGTCCGTCGGCCTGATGCAGGTCGAGGAACTCGGTGTGCTGGAGACGCCGATCGCCCTGACCAACACCTTCGCGGTGCCGGCGGTGGTCGCCGCCCAGATCCGCGCCGCGATCGCCGACAATCCGGAAATCGGGCGCGCGCTGCCGACGCTCAACCCGCTCGTCTTCGAGTGCAACGACGGCTACCTCAACGACCTTCAGCGGATGGCAGTTGAGGCGTCCCATTATCGCGACGCCCTGGACGCGGCGGGCGCCGCCGTCGCGGAAGGGTCGGTCGGGGCCGGGCGCGGGATGTCGAGCTTCGGGCTCAAGGGCGGCATCGGCACCGCCTCCCGGCGGGTCCGCGCGCGCGCGCGGGGCCGGTTCACGCTGGGCTCGCTCGTCCTGTCGAATTTCGGCAAGCCGTCCCAGATTCGGGTCCGCGGCGTGCCGCTCGCCGCTCAGCTCCGGGGGGCCGCCGGGAAGCCGGAATCCGGCACCGAACCGCCGGAGAAGGGCTCGATCATCATGATCGTCGCCACCGACGCGCCCCTCGACGCGCGTCAGCTCCGCCGCCTCGCCCTGCGGGCCGGGGCAGGCCTCGCCCGGACCGGCTCGGTGTTCGGCCACGGCAGCGGCGATATCGCGCTCGCCTTCTCGACCGCCTACACGGTGCCGCAGGATCCCGGCCGCCCGATGCCGGCGCCCGCCCTGCTGCACGACGCGGAGCTCGACCCGCTGTTCGAGGCCGCCGCGGACGGGATCGAGCAAGCGATCGTCCACGCCCTTTGGCGGGCCGAGGCGGTCACGGGCCGCGACGGCCACCGGCGGGACGCCCTGACCGATCTCCTGCCCGGCTGGGCCGATATCCTCGGAGTCTGAGCGATGCGCGTCCCGATCTCGACGAATATCGAGGGCGTCGCCGGGATCTATCACCGCGTCCAGACGACACCGGGCAAACCCGAATACGAGCGCGCGGCTGCTGATGACCGCTCTCGAGGCCGACGTGAACGTTGCCAGGCAGCCGGGTTGGGCCGGTATTAGCCCGTCCGCGTTTCCGGGCCCGCTTCTTCGAAGCGGACTTTATAGCAGCTCAACTTGCGCATTCCAGTTTCACCACAACCTGCACTCGGTCATTAGCCAAGAAGCAGACCTTCGGTGCTGCGCGCCGCCCCATCAGAGAGCCGGCGCCTTGTCGAATTTAACCTTTTTTTACCTGCACATCGCTCGCGACATTAGTATAGCTCTGGGCTGAGAACCTCGAGCCGGTGTATCGTTATGAACCATCAAAGCAACGACGGGCATGGCGGACACATTCGCCGTGAAGTCCTTCAGGTTGCCGGTGCCGCTGCAGCCGTGGGCCTTCTCGGAGCAACTACTGCCTCCGCGCAGACTGGGCGACTGGGCGGACGTGACGATGGTCCACTCGGCGCGCGCCTGCAAGGCGTGCAGCATTTCGGCGTCACGGTCCAGAACATGGACCGGGCTTTCGCCTTCTACACCGAGGTACTCGGCGGCACCGAGGTCATGCGTGATGGCGATTTCAAGGGGGAGCCGGTCCATTTCACGCTGATGGCCGATCAAGAGATCGTTGCCCGCGAGCGCCGCGTCGATCCTCGCACCATCGGCGTCCCGGACCTGAAGGGTGGCTCCCAGCGGCTCGATGTCCGCTTCGTCCAGTTCGAGAACGTCGTCATCGAACTCCTGCAGTATCGCGACGCCACGCAGCCGATGGGCGGCGTCGACAGCTGGGCCGAGCCGCGCGACCACATGAGCCCGGCCTACCCGCGCTCGATGCACATCTGCTTCTACGTCCGCGATGACGTGAACTTCGACAAGTTCATCGCTGATCTCGAGGCCGAGTGCGCCCGCCGCGGCATGACGCAGGTCAGGGCGAACCGCACCGTACCCGTGCACTCCGAGGAGCAGCGCCGCGCGGCGCCGAGGGATACCAATACGATCAAGATCCACGAGGGTCCGTCGAACGGCTGGTCGATCATCTACTGCAAGGGGCCCGAGGGCGAGCAGCTCGAATTCGTCCAAGTGCTCGGTCCCGTAAAAAAGACGTTTGCTGACGCCGCCGAGGCGCGCCGGGCGGCGACGAACCGGGGCTGAGGTGAGGTGGCCGAAGAGGGGAGACGAGAGCCTGATTTCGGCGCTTCGGCCGTGCGGAACGGCCATCGCGCCAGTTTGGATCGACGAGGAAGGGATACCCGATGAGTCCTCCCAGGCCACATGAGGTCGATCAAAGGGCGGTCGATCAGCACGCTCCGGAGGCATCCGGTTCGCTTTCCCTCTCGCTCACGGTCAACGGCGAACGGCGGCGTCTCGATCTCGACAGCCGCGTGACGCTGCTCGACGCCCTGCGCGAGCACCTGCACCTCACGGGCACCAAGAAGGGGTGCGACCACGGCCATTGCGGTGCCTGCACGGTGCTGGTGAATGGGATTCGCATCAACGCATGCCTCAGCCTCGCGGCCATGCACGACGGGGACGCGGTGACGACGATCGAGGGATTGGGCCGGCCGGACCGGCTTCATCCCATGCAGGCGGCGTTCATCGCGCACGACGCCTTCCAGTGCGGCTACTGCACGCCGGGCCAGATCTGCTCCGCGGTGGCTGTCCTCGCCGAGATCAGGGCGGGCGTGCCGAGCTACGCCACCGGCGACCTCATGGCACCGATGACGCTGGACAATGGCGAACTGCGCGAGCGCATGAGCGGCAACATCTGCCGATGCGGCGCCTACTCCAACATCGCCGATGCCGTGGCGGACGTCGCGGGGAGGCCCTGATGCGGCCCTTCAGCTACGAGCGCGTCGCGAGCGCCGAAGCGGCCGTGGCGGCCGTCGCCGCCCGGCCAGGCGCCCGGTTCATCGCGGGCGGTACGAACCTGCTCGACCTGATGAAGTTCCAGATCGAGGCGCCGGCCCATCTCGTCGACATCCGGCATTTGCCCCTGAAGGCCATCGAGGATCTGCCGGACGGCGGTCTGCGCATCGGTGCGCTCGCCACCAACACCGAGGTTGCCGCCCACCCGCGCGTGAAGCGCGATTACGGCGTCCTCGCGCGGGCGATCGTGGCCGGCGCCACGGGGCAGCTGCGCAACAAGGCGACGACCGCCGGCAACCTGCTGCAGCGCAATCGCTGCCCGTACTTCTACGAGACGTCCCTGCCGTGCAACAAGCGCCAGCCGGGCTCGGGCTGCTCGGCCCTCGGGGGCGTCACCCGCTCGCTCGCCGTCGTGGGCACGAGCCCGCATTGCATCGCTCAGAACCCGGGCGACATGGCCGTGGCGCTGCGTGTCCTCGACGCAACCGTCGAGACCGTCAGGCCCGACGGGTCGCAGCGCCGGATCGCGATCGGCGATTTTCATCTGCTGCCGGGCGACCGGCCGGAGATCGAGCACCCGCTCGAACCGGGCGAGCTCGTCACCGCCGTGACGCTCCCGCGACCGCCGGGCGGGACGCACCACTATCACAAGGTCCGCGACCGGGCCTCCTACGCCTTCGCGATCGTGTCAGTCGCAGTCGTCCTGCACAAGGACGGGACGGGGCGGGTCGCATTCGGCGGCGTCGCACCGCGACCGTGGCGGGTGGAGGATGCGGAGGCGCTCCTGCCGGGTGGACCGGCAGCCGTCATCACGGCGGCCTTCCAGGGCGCGACGCCCACGGCCGGGAACGCCTTCAAGATCCCGCTCGCCGAGCGCGCGCTCGCACTGGTGCTGAGCGAAGGGAGGGTGTGACATGCGGTTCGACACGCCTGCCGGGCAGAACTCCATCGACGGTCAGACCATCGTCGGGCAGCCCCATCGGCGCGTCGACGGCGCCCTGAAGGTCACCGGGACGGCGCCTTACGCCTACGAGCGGCACGATGCGGCGACCGATCCTGCCTATGGCTGGATCGTCGGCGCCACGATCGCCCGCGGTCGGGTGACGCGGATCGACGCCGCGGCCGCACGAAGGGCTTCGGGCGTCCTCGCGATCCTGACGACGCTCGAGCACGATTCCGCCCCGCCGGGGTTCCGGACGACCCTCCACCTGTTCGGCGGTGCCGAGGTACGCCACTATCATCAAGCCGTCGCGCTCGTCGTGGCAGAGACCTTCGAGGAGGCGCGCGCGGCCGCCCACCTCGTCCGCGTCGACTACGAAGCCGAGCCGGCGCGCTGCGATTTGGCGGCGGAGGCTGGCAAGGCCGAGCCGATCGCGGATCGCGACAATCCGGACTACCCCGTGGTCGATCGGATCGGGGCGTTCGAGGAAGCGCTCGCCGCCGCTCCCGTGATCCTGGACGAGATCTACACCACCCCCGACCAGACTCATGCGATGATGGAGCCGCACGCCACCACGGCCGCGTGGCGCGACGGCAAGCTGACGATCTGGACTTCGGCGCAGGTCGTTTCCTGGCACCGCAACAGCCTCGCGCAGGCGCTTGGCATCGCGAAGGAGGATCTGCGGCTGGACGCGCCGTTCATCGGCGGCGGGTTCGGATCGAAGCTCATAATGCGGAGCGACGCGCTCCTCTCGGCCCTCGGCGCCAGAGCCGTCGGACGCCCGTGCAAGGTCGCGCTGCAGCGTCCGCTGATCGCGAATAACGGCACGCGCCGCGCCGGCACGATCCAGCGCATCCGTCTCGGTGCGACTCATGACGGGCGGCTCACAGCGATCGGCCACCACAGCCTCAACGGAAATCTGTCCGGCGCCTACGCGGAGGCGGCGATCGCGCCGACACGGCTCATCTACGCGGCCCCGAACCGCGAGCTGTCCATGAGGCTCGCGACCCTCGATCTCGCCGAGGGCAACGACATGCGGGCTCCGGGTGAGGCCCCGGGCCTGATGGCGCTCGAGATCGCGATGGACGAGATGGCCGAGAAGCTAGGCATCGATCCCGTCGCCTTCCGGATTCGGAACGACACGCAGGTCGATCCGCGCAAGCCGCACCGGCAGTTCTCGGAGCGGCACCTGATCGAGTGCCTCCAACTCGGCGCGGACCGCTTCGGCTGGGCGCGCCGCAACCCGGTGCCCGGCGCTGTGGGCGATGGGTGCTGGCTCGTCGGCATGGGCATGGCGGCGGGCTTTCGCCAGAACCTCCTGATGCCGTCCGGTGCCCGCGTCCGGCTCGAGCAAGATGGCCGGCTGTCGGTCGAGACCGACATGACCGATATCGGGACCGGCAGCTACACCATCCTCGCCCAGACGGCTGCCGAGATGATGGGTGTGCCGATCGAGGCCGTGACGGTGCGGCTCGGCGACTCGGACTACCCCGAAGCCGCCGGGTCCGGCGGACAGTTCGGCGCGAACAACGCCACGTCCGGGCTCTACGCCGCTTGCGTGGCGCTGCGGGCGAGCGTCGCGGCGCGGCTCGGCTTCAATGCCGAGGACGTGGCGTTCGCGGACGGGAGGGTCACGGCGGGCAGTCGGAGCGTACCTCTCCGCGACGCCGTTGAGACCGGATCACTGACCGCCGAGGACCGGATCACCTACGGCGACCTCGACAAGGAGTTCGTCCAAGCCACCTTCGGGGCGCAGTTCGCCGAAGTCGCCGTGAACCGGTTCACCGGGGAGATGCGCGTCCGCCGCATGCTCGCGGTCATCGATGCCGGCCGGGTGCTCAATCCGCTCACGGCGCGAAGCCAGGTGATCGGCGCCATGACGATGGGGGTAGGGTCGGCGCTCATGGAGGCGCTCGTCGTCGACACGCGCCACGGCTTCTTCATCAACCACGACCTCGGCGGCTACGAGGTGCCGGTCCATGCCGACATCCCGCACCTCGACGTCGTCTTCCTCGACCATCCGGACCCGGTCTCGTCCCCGATGAAGGCCAAGGGCATCGGCGAGATCGGCTTGTGCGGGGCGGCCGCGGCGGTGGCGAACGCCGTCTACAACGCCACCGGCATCCGCGTCCGCGACTATCCCATCACCCTCGACAAGCTGCTCGACCGGCTGCCGCGCGCGGCCTGATTCTTCACCTGCGGAGAGAGAGATGGCCTATCATCCCGTTCCCGTGACGCATGTCGGCCTGACCGTCACCGACATCCGGGCAGCGACCGAGTGGTACACCAAGGCCTTCAGCTGCCGGCACATCATCGGGCCCCTGCACGTCAGGCACGACGGCTCGCATATCGGCGAGGTATTCAAGGGGATCTTCGGTGATCGGTTTGAGGAGGGATACGTGTCCCACCTCGCCACCGCGAACGGGGTGGGGATCGAACTCTTCGAGTTCGTCACACCGAAGTCGGAAGCCGTCGACGACAACTTCCGCTACTGGAAGACCGGCGTCTTCCACTTCTGCTTGGTCGACCCCGACGTCGAGGGCCTCGCGCGGCGGATCGCTGAGATGGGCGGCAAGCAGCGCTCGAAGGTCTGGACACTGTTCGAAGGAGAGCCGTTCAAGGCGGTCTACTGCGAGGATCCCTGGGGCAACCTGATCGAGATCTACTCGCACTCGACGGAGCTCATGTACGCCAACCGGAGCGCGACGGCCGCCCGGGCGGAGTGAGAGGCGAGACTTGCAAACGCAGCGGTCGGATTCCCAATGCCGGGCAACGCGCGCGTCTGCAACCTGTGAGGCAAGGAGAGATCCCGCACATGCCGACGACCGCAGATCGTGATCTGTTTTCTCCAACGAAGATCGGTGCCATCGACGTCGCCAACCGCGTCGCCATGGCACCGCTCACGCGCTCGCGTGCCGGCATGGACGGCGTCCATTCGGATCTCGCCGTCGCGTACTATCGGCAGCGCGCATCGGCCGGCCTCATCATCACCGAGGCGACCAACATCTCACGGCAGGGCCGGGGCTATGCCTTCACGCCGGGCATCTACACGGAGGTGCAGGCCGAGGCATGGTCGCGTGTGACCTCGGCCGTGCACGAGGCAGGCGGCCGGATCGTCTGCCAGCTCTGGCATGTCGGGCGCATGTCGCATGTCAGCCTCCAGGAGAATGGCAAGGCGCCCGTGTCGGCCTCGGCCATCCAGGCCGGTGAGCTCGTCTTCCTCGAGAGCCGCACGCAGGCACCTCCATCCATGCCGCGCGCGCTCCGAACTGACGAGATTCCCGATCTGATCGGCGACTATCGGCGCGCCGCGTTCCTCGCCATGCAGGCGGGCTTCGACGGGATCGAGGTGCATTCCGCGAACTGCTACCTGCTCGATCAATTCATCCGCGACAGCACGAACCGGAGGACAGATCGCTACGGCGGCTCGGTCGAGAACCGCACGCGGCTTGCCGTTGAGGTCGTAGAGGCGGTCGCGGAGGTGTGGGGTGCCGACCGCGTCGGCCTGAGGCTCTCGCCGATGACGCGGGCTGTCGGTGATACCCCGCTCGACAGCGACCCGCAGGCAACCTACGGCTATCTCGCTCGGAGGCTTGGGGAGCTGGGACTGGCCTATCTCCACTGCGTCGAGGGGCAGACGCGCGGGCCGAACGGGTCGTCCGCGTTCGACTACAAGGCGCTGCACGCCGCTTTCGGTGGGGCCTACATCGCCAATAACGGCTACGACCGGCAGCTCGCCATCGAGGCGATCGCCTCCGGCTACGCCGACATGATCGCCTTCGGTCGCTCCTTCATCGGGAATCCCGATTTGGTCGAGCGGCTGCGCCGCAACGCCCCTCTCGCGGAGGCCGATCAGGCGACGTTCTATGGCGGGGGAGCCGAGGGTTATACCGATTATCCGACCTTGGACGTTTCAGGGAACGCATAAAGGAGGGAGCCTGTTGAGCGCCGATCCGCTGCCCTCGCCGCACATCGGCTCATGGGCGGCGGCGTCAGGCCAGGGAGACCGGCCGGCCCGCATCGCTGCCAAGTCCCCCCCGACCAGCACGGCGCGCCCGCGCAGCCCTGAGATCGGGCGTGTTGAGCCCTTCGTCGAAGCCGCCGAGGACGGCGGCGAGGGCTGCCGGGCCACCATACCGGTCATCCAGCGCGGCGAGGCTCGTCGCGGCCCGTAGGCGCCATATCGCCGCTCCCTGGCTGCCGGCCAGATCGATCGCTTGCAGGAAGTGCCGCGCCGCGTCCGCCTCGCCGGCGACGCCGGTGGAGGCGAGGAGGATCTCGCCCTTGATGCGCAGCAGTTCCGGCTGGCACCAGAGTTCGCCGCCGTGCTCGGAGGCGGCGAGCGCGTCGTCGATGCGAGCGAGCGCGTCCGGAAGGTGGCCATGCGCCGCGAGGCCGGACGCCAGCGAGCCGATATAGGCCGGACGCCGCATCCGGAAGCCGATCTCCCCCATCTCGACGAGGGCATCCTCGAGGCGGTGCAGCCCGCCCGCATCGCCCCGGCTGAGGCTCACGATCGCTTCGAGGCAATCGGCGATGACCTGCCAGATGCGCATGGCGTGACGCGCGACGTGGTCCCCGAGGCGGGCGAGGCCGCGCTCGGCTTCGTCGAGATCGCCGCCATGGAGTGCAATCGGGATCACCGTGTGCGCCAAGGCATTCGTAAGGGCGAAGGCCTGGCCGTTGGCTTCGGCCTCGACGAGCGCGCGCCGCGCCGCCGCGACGGCGTGATCCGGCCGTCCCTGGAGCCACAGGACGTTCGCGAGGGTGCCGCGTGCCGCGATCAAGCCGTGATCCTCCAGCCGCCGGCCGGGACTGTCACGGCGGGCCGCACGGGCCAGCAGGCGCTCCGCTGCCTCGCGAGCCTCGTCGAGACGGCCGAGATAGCGGAGCGCGGTGGCGGCGGGCCTGTCGACGGCCGCGCCGGCCGCGCGATCGCCGCTGGCGGCCGCCAGCGTCCTGATGCGCTCCGTCAGGGCGAACGAGGCGCCGTGGTCCCCAACCCAGGTCTGGAAGTCGCACAAGCCCCAGAGCGCCCGCAACTGGCCATCGCGGTCGGACAGCCGTTCGGCGCGGGCGAGCGCCCCGCTCCACAACTCCGCAATCCGCGCCGTCGGACCCTCGACCTGCAGCAGGGCCGCAGCGAGCGACGCCCGCAGCGTGATCTCGTACCGGTCTTCCGGACCGTCGGCGGGGGCGGCCGACGCGAGCGCCCACTCGCTCGCCTCGATCCGTTCCTGGAGCAGCGCGAGCGTGTCCCACACCACAAGCGCCTCGGCTGCCAGCGTTCGACCGAGGACGGGATCGCGCCGGTCGGTTAGGCACCAGTCGAGTGCGGCGCGGACGTTTTGGACGAGCGCGACCAACTCCTCGCGCGGGTCGGATGCCGCCTTCGCGCTCCTGCGCGCCGAGACGTCGCGACATTGCGCGACACAAAACTCCGCGTGCCGCCGACGGACCGCATCATCCTCGCCACTCTCGGCGAGGCGCTGCAATCCGTAGGCCCGCGTCGTGTCGAGAAGCTGGTACCGGGCCGACCACCCAGGAATAGCGACAATCAGCGACTTGGCGACGAGATCGGCCAAGTGGCCGATGCACGCATGCTCGGCCTCCCCAGCAGAACGGCCGACCGCGAGCGCGGCGTCGAGCGGGAAGACGCCGTGAAAGACGGACAGCCGTCGAAACAGGGTCTGCTCTCCCTGCGACAGCAGTCCGTAGCTCCAGTCCAAGGTCGCGGTCAGGCCACGGTGCCGGGGATGACCTGCCCGTCGGCCGTCGTCCAGAAGGTCCAGGCGCTCGTTCAGCAGACGGAGGAGGCCGCGAAGTCCAAACGCCCCGACCCGCGTCGCGGCAAGTTCCAGCGCCAGCGGCAACCCGTCGAGGCGGCGACAGATCTCGACGACGGCCCACGCGTCGTCGTCCTCGAGGCTGAAGTCTGGAGCAGCGGCCGAGGCGCGCGCGACGAACAGCGCCACGGCCGGGAAAGTCAGAACATCCTTCGCGTTGAGCGTCCCGAACGCTGTCGGAGCCGGCAGGGGTTGGAGGCGATGCACGGTCTCGTGCGCCATCCGGAGCGGCTCCCGGCTCGTGGCCAATACGTGAGTTCTGGGCGCGGCGGTCGCGAGCATGGTGGCCAGCCGGGCCGCCTGATCGAGGGCGTTCTCACAACAATCGAGGACGAGCAGGCACTGCCGATCCGCCAGGGCAGTCGCCAGTGCAGCCTGTGGATCGTCTGCATGGATTGCGATGCGCATTTCCTGAGCGAACGCGCTCGCGAGATAGCGGTCGCTGTCGATGACGCACAGATCGACCATCCAGACCCCGTCCGGGAACTGCTCGACGAGGGCGTGTCCCACCGTCACGGCCAGGCTGGTTTTGCCGACGCCGCCGAGACCCGTGATCGTGACCAGCGGTCGCTGCAGCACCGTCGTGGCGATCGCCGCGAGATCCTCGGATCGGCCGAGCAGGTCCGTCGGTCTCGGAAGGTTATGGCGCCGCGCTGCTGCCGAAATCGGCCAGGACATGACGTCGACGGGCGCGACGAAGCGGTACCCTTGTCCGCTCACCGTCGCGATGAAGCGCTTCTCCGGTTCCGCTCCTTCGAGTGCGCGCCGGATCGCCGCGATGTTGACCTTCAAATTGGACTCATCAACCGTCGTTCGCGGCCATGCGCGCTTGTGGAGATCCGCCTTGCTTACGACCTGACCTGCGCGTTCGACGAGCGCGGTCAGAATTTCCAAAGGTCGTCCCCCGAGCCTTACGACTTTTTCGGCTCGCCAAAGCCGCTGCTCGGACGGGCTCAATACGAAATCGTCGAAGATGTAGCGAACGGCTCTGCCTTCCCGCGTATCCATGCAGCTGTCGCTATCGCACTCCTGTTCGATCCCGGAGAGATGGCCTTGCTACGCTGTCGGTTGCAGCACCGCTAGCATGTCGTGGAGGCCTCAGCCATTCGTCCGGTCTGCTCATGCGGAAGCGTCGGGGTGGATGCCTCCGGCAATGGTCTTGCAAAATCTTCACTCCGGCTGATCGATGCCGGCAGGTGGCATCCACATCGACGTATCAGGAAAGAGCTTTCGGCGATCAGGTTGACTGGCTTGGATCGCCAGGAGCCCGTCCGATTTCCCGGCGAATGAGTTCAGAAGCGGCCGTTCCGCTTACGGCCAAGTCCAGCCCCACTGGTCTGTACCTCGGATGACCAGGGTGGGTGGATGAACGAACCCGCTCGCGCGGGAGGGGTGGCAGCGTCGACGTCGGCGGGTTGAGCCGAAGGCCCTGCGCCGATTGAGCGTCGCCCGGCCCGGGCGGACGNTTGAACGAACCCGCTCGCGCGGGAGGGGTGGCAGCGTCGACGTCGGCGGGTTGAGCCGAAGGCCCTGCGCCGATTGAGCGTCGCCCGGCCCGGGCGGACGATCCCGGCTCCCTTCGAGCGGAGCCATCCCATGACCGTCCTTGCCGTTCCCGCCGCTGCCGGCGGCTCGCTGCGTCAGCGCCTGATCGACGACATGACCCTGCGCCGGTTCTCCCGGGCGACGCAGCGCAACTACATCCGCGACGTCGGGCGGCTGGCCGCCTTCCTGCGGCGATCGCCCGATACCGCGACCGGTGACGACCTGCGCCGCTTCCAGATCGCCCAGCAGGAACTCGGCCTCGGCGTGCCGACGATGAACGCCATCGTCTCCGCCCTGCGCTTCTTCTTCGTCCACACGCTCAGCCGCCCYGATCTCGCCCGCAGGCTGGTCCGCCTCAACCATCCCCGCACCCTGCCCGACGTGCTGAGCGCCGACGAGGTCGGGCGTCTGCTCGATGCCACGGTCTGCCTGAAGCATCTCGCCGCCCTGTCGCTCGCCTACGGCGCGGGCCTGCGCGTGGCCGAGGTCGCCGCGCTCAGGATCGGCGRTATCGACTCGACCCGCATGATCCTGCGGATCGAACGCGGCAAGGGCGGCCGCGACCGCAATRCCATGCTGTCRGCCGATCTCCTGGACCTGCTGCGGCGCTGGTGGAGCGAGGGCCACCGGCAGGGTGTCCTGCAGCGCCAGGGCTGGCTGTTCCCCGGCCAGGACTGGGCACGGCCGATCAGCACACGCCAGCTTCACCGCGTCGTCGTCGAGGCGGCGCGCGCGGCCGGGATCCCCAAGCGGGTCGGTCCCCATACCCTGCGCCACYCCTTCGCCACCCATCTCCTGGAGGACGGCGTCGACATCCGCGTCATCCAGGTCCTGCTCGGGCACAGCCGGCTCGACACCACCGCCCTCTACGCCAAGGTCGCAACCCGGACGGTGCGGGCCGTGACCAGCCCCCTCGACAGGCTCGCCCTGTTCCATAGACAGGGGGCAGCGCCGGACTGAGACGATGCCCGCCGCGATCGAGTTGGCCGACGTCTTCCGCGCCGCCGGTCCGGCCTATCGCGCCGAGCAGGCCGGGCATCTGAGCCTGGATACGCTGAAGGTGATGGCGGCGATCGAGCGCTGCCGCACCGCCAGCCTCGGCGGCCATGTCGAGGGCTGCGACGCATGCGGCCACCTGCGCGTCGCCTACAACTCCTGTCGCAACCGGCATTGCCCCCGGTGCCAGGGCGCGGCCGCCCGCGACTGGCTCGCCGCGCGCGAGGCCGACCTCCTGCCGGTCGGCTACTTCCACGTCGTCTTCACCCTGCCGGCCGAGATCGCCGCCATCGCCTTCCACAACAAGGCCGCCGTCTACGACCTGCTGTTCCGGGCGGCGAGCACCACCATGATGCGGATCGCCGCCGACCCAAGGCACCTCGGGGCCCGCATCGGGCTGACCGCCGTGCTCCACACCTGGGGCTCGGCCATGACCCACCATCCCCATGTCCACATGATCGTCCCCGGCGGCGGCCTCTCCCCGGACGGGACCCGCTGGATCGCCGCGCGCCCCGGCTTCCTCCTGCCGGTGCGGGTGCTGGGCCTGCTGTTCCGCCGCCTGTTCCTCGAACGGCTCGCCGCGCTCCACGCGGCCGGGGCGCTCGCCTTCTTCGGCCCCCTGGCCCCACTCTCGGATCCCAGGGCCTTCGCCCGCGCGCTCGCCCCGGTGCGCCGGAAGCGCTGGGTGGTCTACGCCAAGCCGCCCTTTGCCGGACCGAAGGCCGTGCTCGCCTATCTGGCGCGCTACACCCACCGCGTCGCCATCTCCAGCCGCCGCATCCTCGCCTTCGACGGGGCGAGCGTCAGCTTCCGCGTCAAGGACTACMGGCGCGACGAGGCCGGGCGGCCGCGGGTCATGACCCTGTCGGCCGCGGAGTTCATCCGACGCTTCCTGCTCCATGTCCTGCCGCGCGGCTTCCACCGCATCCGGCACTACGGCTTTCTCACGGGCTCGAACCGGACGGCAGGCCTGGACCGCATCCGCGCGGTCCTCGGCGTCCCGGCCCCGCCGCGGCCCAGCGCCGACGCACCCGATCCGCAAGACAGCCCCGGYCAGGCCCGGCCACCTTGCCCCTGCTGCGGCGGTCCCATGACGATCGTCGGGTCCTTCGCGGGCTGGCATCAGCCCCGTGGGCCGCCGTTCCGCTCCACGTCGCACCGGGCAGGTTCGCCATGACCCGGCATGACCTGACGCCGCCAACCACCCGAGGAACCGCGCCTCGGGGCATGCCTCACCCTGTGCCGAACCTCAGGATGAACCGTGCCCCCGCGATCGCCGAACCCCGGTTCGCTTCGCCAAGCGCTGAGGCCTTGCCAATCCGGGGACTTCCAAGCACGCCACTGGCGAGGTTTGCCCGCCGTCGCTCCGCCGCTGGGGGCGACGCCCAGCCCAAATCCCCATAGGCCCGCCCGCCATCCCGCGGGTTCGTTCATCCAAGACTTTCGTACGCCTCGCGGCGACCGAAACTCTTCAGG